>JBGSPI010000131.1:0-3243 GCA_041738715.1 Chamaesiphon sp. | reverse complement strand
CTCAAATGTGGCTGGCGTGACACCACATAATCGTTTGAACTCGGTCGGCTCTAAATTTTTAACTTGTTCGTAGCTCACGTTCGATTGGTTAGATTTTTATCTATTTTAACCTCAGCTCTGGACTTTCGCAGGAGGTCTAATAACTTAGGCTTTTGATCGCGAATTTCCGCCCGTACTGCTGTTAATAGCTTATCGATAGTGTATTCCATCACTACTGGCTGCTGGGTGAATTTACCTCTGTTTTTTTCGATCAGAGATCGCCCTTGCAAGTATTCGAGCGATTCTAATAATTGCGAGATCGAAATGGTGGGGATGATATCTGCTCGTAGATCTTCAATTGACACCCATTCTCGCTCAATTGCCAACCAACACATAATCTCTGCTTCTACCGCCGAAAGTCGATCGAACTGTCGATCGAGCAATAGCCGAATTCCATTAAATACGGCGGCTCCCTGCTCAAAAAAATCTGAGATTTGACCATCAAATAATTCTAAAATTGAGGTAGAAATTATCTTCAGTGCCAGCGGATTGCCTACATATAGATCGGTCAATTGCTGACCCTTATCGATCGTGAGTGGCAGCCCTTTATCCTTGAAAATCATCATGCTTTCATCGATCGACAGCCCCTGGAGCGGTAAGATCCGCATCGGTAAATTTTCCCCCGCGAAGGTGGCAACTTCGGCTATTTGCTCGCGACTGGTTAATAATAAACAACTTTGATGGGCGCATTCACCTATTCGCCTAAACAATTCTCCATAAGATTCATAGCCAGGGGAATATTGGCGCGGACGTTCGCCCAGGAGAATCGATTCGACATTATCTAAAACCAATAAACAGCGATGTTGCTCCAAGTAATAAAGCAGCCTGGAAATATGGGTGTCAGGGGCGATGGCGATCTCTTGTTGTCGGGACACTACGGCGATGATGCTAGCGAGTAAATCTGGAAGTGCAGGTGCATTGCGAAGTGATCGCCAGATCACATACTCAAATTCGCCCTGTAGCTGCGCTGCTAGCTTCACTGACAATGCTGTTTTGCCGATTCCCCCAATTCCCAAGATCGTGACAACTCGACAGCATTCGGCTTTGCCGTCCCGAAGGGAATCGCCCAATAGCCAGCGGCGGAGGATTGCTAATTCGGTAGTACGTCCATAAAACTGGGAAACATCGATCTTTTCTCCCCAATCTGTGCTACAGAGAAATACCTGATAATTCTGAAGGATCGAGCAGAGATTGCTTTTAGAAACTCTTACTCCAACGATCGCTGATAGCAATTGCCACAACTCTGAGGCAACTTGTTTGATGTAGTCTGGCGCGTAGCCTAGTTTTGTGCCGATCGATTGATAAGAATTTCCCGCCCAGACTTCCACGACAACAGCCGATTGGATGGTTTTGAGTCTTCCTTTGTGATTTTGTTCGAGTAATCGATCGATGATTCCGAGTGCTTCTTCTCCTGTCATGTAGCGTCGTTTCGCGCGAAAACGATGATGGAATATATGGAGTATAGCTCGATCGTGTGGTGCTATATGTAGACTGTATATCCAGATGTATATATTACTTAATATTTCGCAAGCATAGCTAGTTACTTTTTTCTCACTTTTTCTTACTGACGGAGCGATAGGGAATGAAATATTCTTTGATCACAATCTAGCCGTAAATCTCGATTGAAAGAAACCCTCGTAATCTTGATATCGAATATCGAATATCGATCTGACGAGCTATTTCGGTCACAATCTATCGCCAGATTAGGGGGTGAGTTTCTCACTCTCCTCACTTTATTTAATCGATCTGACGAGCTATTTTGGTCACAATCTATCGCCAGATCAGGAGGTGAGATCTTTCTCACTCTCCTCACTTTATTTACCCGAGAATCTCAGCCAGCATGTTACTAAAAACTTCAACTCAAATCTTCACTCAATCTTTGCTTGTGGGGACATTTGCGCTAATATCGGGCGGCAATGCAGTTCTCCAATGTAATGACTCTGCCAACGCATCAGAAATCCCCACCAATCAAGGTACTCCTGCTGTTGCGAAGGAATCAACAGTTGTAGCAACTACCGACGCGAAGAAAGCAGAAAATAGCTCGACACAACAACAGGACTTAGTTTCTGACACACCAAAAGCAGAAAATGTCAATACTAGATTACATCTTTTGGCTACCGATCAGATTAACGTGATCGTCAATCCTGACTTACCTCCAGTTAGATCGAATTCGTCTCTGGCACAATTTAATGGCAGCACTGACACCCAAAATCAGGTCAACAAAAAAAATGATGTAGGTTTAGCTGTCCAATTTGGTAACAGCAGTAGCTTTGGGGTTCAGGCCAAAGTGGGCGTGGCTGACAATATCTCTATTCGTCCAGAGGTTTTCTTTAGTAGTGGTAGTAGCGTAGAGAATAAGCAAAGTACTTTGGGTAACGCTAGTTTTAACACTAGCAATATCGCCAACAATGCGAGTGGCAGCTTCACTTTACCATCTGCGTTGACTTTAAATCAAAATATCACGATTCCTGTCCAATTCACAACCAACGTAAATATTTCTGCCAACGGAACTACAGTTCCAGCAGGGACTGTAGTTCCAGCAGGGACTGTGCTGCCTGCTGGATTAACAATTCCTGCCGGAATAACGATACCAGCAGGAACTAGTTATGCCCCTGGATTTGTCACGGCGAAGCCTACAGGTACGTCGTTCGGACTGGCGGTTACTTACGATCTTAAACTCGACCCTCAAGGTAAATCGACTGCTTACTTAGGACCAAAAGTTGCATTTGTTTCCGCTTCTGGTCCAGTGAGTATCGCCGGTATCGAAGCACCAGGCGGAACAATAAGTACGAATGAAACCAAAATTGGTCTGATTGCTGGAATAGATTATGCGGTTTCCGATGGTTTTACCATTGGTGCTAATGCCACTTACAACCTATCTCGGAGCTTGAGTGGTTCGATCTCGGCAAACGGCACTAGTAATAGTGCTAGTGAATTCATTCAATCGGCTGGGAGTGCGATTGATTTTGGTATTCGTGTCGGTTATCAGTTCTAAAACACCCTCAAAATTCAGGGTAAATTGCCCCTACCTGAATTTATTTCAACTTTAAGCAAGATCCCCAACCTGACTTTTCACGTTAAGTCTGAAGCCAAGTCGGGGAAAGGATCGTAGCTTAGAGAGATGATGCGCAGTAAAATAGGGAAAAACTATACAGCGGAGAGCGAGAAATGCTGGAATGGTGGACGAAAAATTTTGCCAGTTGT
>JBGSPI010000091.1:0-32946 GCA_041738715.1 Chamaesiphon sp. | reverse complement strand
TCTGGACGCGATGTAAGACCAAAATACAAACTTGTTTGCATGGCGGCAATGGCGGTTGAAACACGAAGTCTAGGGATTTGAAGCCCACGTTCTACCGCTTCGGTGAGCGTTGGGTTGACTAAACACTAGATATGTCACGATCCCAAAGTTTGATCGCAGCATCTTGGCTACCCCCGGCAACTATCTCCAAGTTTGGGTGAAAAGCCACTGCTGGTAAACCTTGAGAGTATGCTTTAAAATCATGCAGACATTCACCACTCTTCATGTCCCAAATTCTTAAAGTATTATCTCTGTGTCCACTGGCTAGCATTTGAGCATTGGGACTAAAAGTTACAGTCTTAACCCAGTTATTATATCCGTGGATGCAAGCAATACACTTGCCGTTACTAACTTGCCACAGCCTAATAGTTTGGTCTTCACTGGCACTGGCAAGAGTTTGGTTATCTGGATGGAAGACAACACCCCAGATTTGATGGTTGTGACCTTTGAGAGTATGAAGGCAACTACCAGTCTTTGCATCCCAAATACGGATAGTCTGGTCTACCCCACAACTAGCAATTAGCTGGTTGTCCGTACTCCAAACTGCCTCCCATACCCATCCGGTGTGACCTTTAAGAATTCCTAAACACTGATAATTTTCAGCACTCCAAATTCTTGCCGTATGATCACAGCTAGCACTGACTAGAAATGCGCCATTAGGACTGAAGTAAGTTGTCCTAACCCAGTTCTCATGCTCCGTAATCGTATAAAGGCATTTTCCAGTTTCAACATCCCAAATTTTGATTAGATTGTCAAAGCCACTGCTGACCAATTGTTTGCCATCCGGACTAAAATGAACGGACATTACTCCACCGCTATGTCCGTGGAGAATTTTGAGACAACAGCCCTCTGACACCTGCCAAATCCTAATGGTGAGGTCGCTACTTGCACTGGCAAGCATTGAACTATTTGGACTGAAAGCCACTGAATAGACACTGCCCGTATGCTCAGATAAAGTATACCAACATTTACCAGACTCTAGCTGCCATACTTTAACGGTTGAATCTTCACTAGCACTAGCAAGCATCTGTCCATTTGGGCTAAAGGCAATCCTGCGTACCCAATTAGTATGTTCTTGCAGGGTTAAAAGACGTTGTTGATCTGCAACTTGCCATAAATGAATCTCACAATTGGCATTACCACTTGCTAAGGTTTTACCATCAGGGCTGAAGGCAATTGACATCACCCCATTGAAAGATTGAGTGAAAATAGATTTAGAAAAATAGCAGTGGGAAAAATTAACATTTTGTAAATTTACATCCTGTAAATATGCTTGACAAATTGTTAAATCAGAAAAATCATAACTACTGAAATTAGCTTGAATTTGTCTGAGAAGATTCAGGATGTTGCCTGCTGCATATCCAGAATGGGTTGAAGCCGCTTGTTTCAATTTTTTGAGAAGTTCCTGCAACTGAAGCTCAATTTGGTGGGAACTACCCAGAGCTAAGATTAAATTATCAATAACAGGGGCTAGGATGAGACGAATTTGTGCTTGTCTGAGATAATCTTTGCTCTGGGCTTTAATTAGGGCATAATTTCTCAAAAGTTCATGGCTTTGATTGACGATTTCCTGATAGGTGAAAGCTACTAATCGATCTGTCACGTACTCCATCAACACAGGCTGAAGCGTGAAGCGATCTCCTGTACGCTCTAGGGGAATTTTGCGTTGCAGCACTCCCAAAGTTGCCGGTAGTGCTGCCTTAGCAGTTGATAACATCAAGTCTTCCCGTAACTCTGCTAGGGAAACTGGTTCCCGATTGATTGCTAACCAATACACTACCTCACAGCACTCTTTGGGGAGGCGTTCGAAGTGCCAAGATAGGAGTTCTTGTAAGTCGTGAAACACTGGCTTGCCTTCTTTTAAAAAATCGGCAATACTACCAGAAAATATTTCGAGGATGTGTTTGCCAGCTAGTTGCAGGGCTAGAGGATTGCTATTATAAAGCCGAATCAACTCCCGCCAGTCCTCTTCACTAGCTGTAAAATCACCAAGCTCTGCAATAATCTGTTTTCCAGCTTGGATATCTAACCCCTGTAACACTAGAGAGCGTACTGGCCGAGTTGGGCCATCCATTAAAATGATTTCTTGAGGTTTTTCGCGGCTTGTCAGCAGTAAGCAACTTTGATGCGCCACTTCCCCAATCTGTTTGATTAACTGTCCATAGTCTTCATAATCAGCTCGATACCGACCGATGGGATCTTGGGCTTGCAGAAGAGTTTCGGCGTTATCTAGAAGTAGCAGACATCGGTGGGTTTTCAGGTGGTGGAGCAACAAAGAGATGCGATCGCTAATTGTCTCTGGTAGTGTTGTCTGCTGCTGTCTGGAAAGGACTTTAATTAAATCGGCTAGTAAGTCAGACAAAGGAGGCGCATTGAGAAGCGATCTCCAAATGACAAACTCAAACTCCTCTTGAATACCCTTGGCTAACTGAAGTGATAAGTCTGTTTTGCCAATCCCACCCAATCCCAGTTTTAGTGAAAGATGGGTCTTCCCAATCCCCCGCATTCCGACAATTGCTACACATCGCGCGCGATCTCGAATAATCCAGTTTTCTAGAGTTTCTAGTTCTTCTGTTCGTCCAAAGAACACTTCTACATCAGGAGCGTCTCCCCAGTCTGCGTGAGAATATGAGGGTTGGTGATTTAGCAGTGCTGAGGCGGTTATATGATTATTTTGGGGCTGTGTAACTCTATGTAATACACCGCAGAGGTTATTCTTGGTAACTTTTTCTCCTAAAGCTTGAGAGAGCGATTGCCACAGTTTGGAACCAACGTCTTTGAGGTAGCCAGCATCATATTTAACATCTTTCGTCATTTCTAGGTAAGTTTTTCTTTGCCAGGAATAACGAAATACCAACTCTTCTACTCTTGTTAAGCTTCCCCGTTCCAATAATCGCTCGACTAGCGCGATCGCCTCTTCTATCGTCACTTACAGGCTTAGTTATATCAACAGTAATGACTATACTGTCACTATTAGGGCTATTTTGTGCAAAAGTTTACACAAATCAACAAATAGAACAAGACTTTTATCCGACTTTTATCCGACTTTTATCCGACTTTCTCAGACTATCAAACTATATATCCGGTAGTAGAGTATCTAGTTAAATAGTTCTGGCAAAAAATCGGCAATCGACTAAATATTACTTAGTGTAACAATAGATTGTCGAACGAATCAAAAGCGCGAGGTTAAATGGATCGGGAACGACACGACTTTATAGATCGGCAACTGCAAAATGCAGTTATTTACTACAATCATGCAGTTGCTAACTTCAGATTAGGTGCTTATGCAGAGGCAATCGCTAATTACGATCGAGCAATCGCTCTAGATTGTAACTTTGCTGAAGCTTACAATAATCGAGGTCTTGCCAAATCAGAATTAGGCTTCTATCGGGAGGCGATTGACGATTACAATTTGGCGATCGACTGCGATCCTAAATTGGCTAGGGCATACAACAATTGTGGCATTAGTAGATATCAGTTGGGCGATCTGGAAGGCGCGATCCTTGATTACAATATAGCACTCGCGCTCGCGCCCAATCTAGCTGAAGCTTACTACAATCGAGGCCATGCTAGATTTGCTACTGGAGACGACCGGGGTGCTTTGAGCGACCTCAGTCTAGCGATCGAGCTAGATCCTCATGATGCAGAATCCCGCTACATCAGAGCGCTAAGCCAAGAACGGTTAGGTAACAGACAACAGGCAATGATCGACTTAAATCTTGCTGCTAGCTTATTTCAATAAAAGCATAAGTATAGCGATTCTCAAGTTAATGAGGCACACTACACATATAGACTGCAATCAAAGCAGTAAATCATCCGTACCTCACCAATTTAAAGAATGGCTATACATCAACTTTCTGATAGCAACGCAGAAGGTGTACAGTTGCAGCGAAGCAGAAAGAGTTCAACCACCAACAGCAAACAGCACATGCCATGATGCCATCAGTCGGCTGTTAGATCGAATCGAACCATAGCCAGAAGAGTGATGGCATCATTGCAAAATCCTCTGTCGCACTCACCAAAGGAATACTGGTGATAGATGAAACCATGATGGACAAATGGTTCGCCCAAAAACGATGAGTGAGATCTCGCCGACAGGCACTGTGGTTCATCTTAAAGGTTATGGTTTGATCAAAGTATTTAAGATAGTTGCTCCAGACGGTGACATTGACTACTGGGCGACCAATGACCTCGTGATGAATCATCTACTGCGATTGCAATGGGCGGAGTATGAATGGTCGATTGAGGAATATCATCAATTCCATCAATATCTACAGGCGGAGCCGCGATGAAGGCGATCGCAAATACGATTGCTGCTACCAAACCCGTGGACCCCAAACCAACCGACATAGAGCCGATTCTCCGTACTGGTAATCCAATTGCCGAACCGCTCCCATAAATTGCCGCCACTGCGGCGTTCCAAAATAATAGTCATAATTCCACCCCAATACTTCTCGGTTAAGCTAAAAATTAATTAGTCCGCGTCGGCGGACTTTGCATCACTAGCATTTCTTAACCGAGAAGTATTGAATTCCACTTTATAACTGAATAATGATATAATCGCCAATACACTAGGGGCAATTATTATGGGATGTCGAATCCGTCAAATCTTTTCCTGGTTACTATTGCTTGGCTCGATTTTTATAGGTGTCCTGCTGGGACTGGGAATTTTGAATCCACCTAGTGCTGCCGCAGCTATTCGCCAACTTGAGGAAAAACCAGGGCAGATTGTTTATCAATCTCGCCAAAACCTCAAAGATGAGCATGGGAATACTTGGCAGGCAATCGCGTTTAAACGGATTCGTGCCGATGGTCAAACCAGCTTCGATCTGCGCCTGGTGGGCTTTCCCGGGGTTGTGGAAATCGATCGCGCTCAACCCATGACATTAACCAACTCCTTGGGCAAAACTCTTACCGCTAATAATGACTCTAGCGATCTGTTTGCGGATGCAGCCCAACCGGCAACTAATGTCGGACAGTATGACCTCCAGCCCTTGTTATCGGAATTACAGACAGAGATCCCGTTGATATTAACCCTACCGACTACGGCTGGTACACCGACGATCTTATCTGTCTCCCCGTCTGTAGTTGAGGAATGGCAATCCGTCGCTAATCAGCAGTAATAGTTGAATCAGGAGATCAACCCGATGAATTACCAAAAAGATTGTCCAACTTGTCAACCCTCGCTCCTGGAGCGTTGGGGACTAGCTGTTCTGGGTGTAGCAGTGGTAGTTGCGATTGCACCGAAGCTAGTTAGTGCCCAAGTTAATACCCAACTGAGTTCCCAAACTCGGCAGGCGATGATTGATTCCATTAAGTAAGGATGAATATTATAGCCGTGCTTTGCCCGTCGTTAATTAATATAGTTCGATCGACTCAATTCACCATCAATCAATTTAGAGAGGTTTTAATGATCGCAGATTTATTTTCACCGGAATGGATGCAGGCTTTTGGCGAACAGTGGAATGCCGAACCCGAACTAGCCGATGCTCTTGCTAAAATCAATTTTAATTCCACGATCGGTTACGGCTTTGAGAATGAGACCAAACCGACAGGAGTGATTAAAATTGAAAATGGGCGAGTTATTGCGGCGGGTAAGTATGAGGGTCAGGAATTGAATTGGGATTTACGTGCAGATCGCGAACACTGGGAACAGTGGAAAACAAAGGGTTTAAACATGATGGGATTGAGCATGGCATATATGAGTCGAAAACTGAAATTTCAAGTGGGAGACTATACCGCGATGATCAAAGATCCCCGGATGGCAGGGCCATTTATCAAGTCATTTACTGTGATGAGTCGGGTTTGATTTCTAATTCTATTTACTACTAATTAATCATATATGATGGAACCGATTCGGATTTTACACTTTTCAGATGTTCTTTGCGTTTGGGCTTATATTGCTCAGATTAGATTAGATGAATTGAAGACTACCTTTGAGGATAAAGTCTCGATCGAGCATCATTTTGTAACGGTATTTGGCAATACTCACGAAAAATTAGCACTGCGGTGGCAAGATCGTGGTGGCTTACGCGGCTATAGCGATCATGTGCAAGGAAGTGCCAAAAAGTTCAATCACATTAGTCTTCATCCCGATCTGTGGACTCAATCTACTCCCGCCTCATCAATATCCGCGCACTTGTTTCTTCGAGCTATTCACCTGCTTGAAGATAAAGATTTAATCGATAAATCTGATCGCATGTTTGAGAAGGCGATTGCCGCATTTCGAGCAGCATTTTTTACTAAATTAGCGAATATATCCGATCGTCGGGTTCAATTTGAAATTGCTGAAGAGTTAGGACTACCGATCGCTGCGATCCAAGCGCAAATAGACAATGGTGATGCCTATGCTCAACTATCCAAAGACCTAGACTTAGTGAAAGAACATACAGTAACTGTTAGTCCCACCCTAATTTTTAATGAGGGTAGGCAACGATTAAATGGAAATGTTGGTTATCGAGTCATCGAAGCAAATATTCGTGAATTAATTAACAATCCTCTCGACGAACAATCTTGGTGCTAATTACTAGTACCAATCGGCGGAAATAAGCCTACCGTTTCTTTCTCCCCGTCCCCCCCACCCAGTCTCCTGCCAAAATAGTAGCTAGATTTATGCCGGACATTACTAGTTACCTACTTCCCCAACTTCCCCAACTCAACCCCCTGATAATAGTGAGTCAAAATGCTGGTATATTTGCGCCCACGCTGGGCTAAACTGTACGCTCCCCATTGACTCATGCCCACGCCATGACCATAACCAAACCCTTTGAACATGAATCCCTCTGGGGTTGGGGTAACTGTAAAACGTAAACTGCGGAGTTTCAAAGCAGTGCGGACATTTTTACCCAGTAGACTTTGTTCCGTATCCCCACTAACTTTGAGACTGAGAACACTACCAAATGCAGTAGTGCGATCGATCTCAACTCTCTTGACATTATTGACTTTCAGACTCTTGCTCAAATCGCTGGACGTAACCACTTTACTCCATTCATATCCCGGCGTACCCAAATCGAAATCTGGCACGCCCCGTAGATAGGGATAGGGACTCGACCAAATATCCTCAACATTTTCTGTGTGCCCGCCAGAAGCGGCATGAAAAGCCGCGAGGATTGGTTTGCCCTGATATGTCATTACCTGACCTAGAGTGGCATTAACGGCGGCTTGAGTGGTGTTTGCTTCGCTCGACAAACCTCGATACACCTGACTGGCTTGGGTACTATCGACATCGAATAACTTTTTCTGGGCAGACTGGCTACGGTAGAGGGCATAAGTTCGAGCCGCAACTGCTTGTGCCTTGAGAGCTTCAGCCGGAAAAGTCGGACTCATTTCCGCCCCCAAAACGCTGTACAAGTACTGTTCGAGATTGACATAATTGATCGCCAGCAATTGTTTTCCATCAGGCACAACGCGAACACTACCCCGATACCAGCGATCTCCAATCCAGATATAGCCACCCTGCTGTGGTTTCACCCATAATTCGGCAACTTGAACATTCCCAACGGTAATCCCATCATTATTAGCTTGGGCGATTAAACCCTTTTGGGGTTGAAGTTCGCCTAATTTAGCTCCGCTCCCATCGCTGACTATCGCCGTAGTCGAAGTACCGATATTAAGTTGGGAGATTTTTTGAGCGACAGCTACACGGAGTTGGTGTGCTGTCGCCGGGGCAATTGCCAGGAGGCATAGAGCCAGAGACAACCAGCCAGTATATTTGCCCAGTTGCAAAATACGAATCAGCATAAAAAACTTATTAACAAATCGAGTGGAGTTTAGACTAAAAAGAGGGAACGGCGCAATACCTTGCCTGTGTTGGCGTAGCCGAGCCGAAAGGTCATCGACGGCAGCCATTTTTGCTATGCCCATTTTCTCCTCTAGAGTCCAGTGCTAAAATACAGTGAGTCAGCTAGATGATCCGCAGTACCCCGAAAGTTAACATGGAACCAAAAAACACTTTCCTCCGCAATATTTGGTACTATGCCATACCCGGAGGACAGCTTAAAGCTGGTCAAATGTTGGCTAAACAGCTACTGGGTGAACCCGTCGTTTTTGGGAGAACTAGTCACGGCGAAGTATTTGCACTGCGAGATATCTGTCCTCATCGGGCTGTCCCCTTGAGTTGTGGACGCTTTAGTGGCGAAGAAATTGAGTGTGCTTATCACGGTTGGCGATTTAATGGCACAGGTCAATGTACGGCAATTCCGGCGTTAAATGCCGATCAAGATTTAGATTTGAGTAAGTTTCAAGTTCGTCGGTATCCAATCAAAGAGGTGCAGGGGAATATCTGGATTTATATGTCCGAACAGGAACGCGGCGATGTCCAGCCGGAATCAGAAATACCACTTGTCCCTGGATTTGAGCGAGAGACTTATCAATCTGTGTTTACGATGAAGTTTCCCTGCTTTATCGACCATGCGGTGGTCGGCTTGATGGATCCTTCACATGTTCCCTTCGTTCATCGGGCATGGTGGTGGCGTGCGGATGCCATTCTATCAGAGGAAATTAAAGCCTTCGATCCTTCTGCCTATGGGTTTACCATGCGCCGACATCGCCTGGAGCGGCAAACTTTTTTCTATAGCTTGTTGGGTGGAGATGCGGAGGTAGAAATCTCTTTTCAGCTACCTGGTGTGAGAATCGAGCAAATTATTACGAATAAACATCATGTTTGCAATCTGACTGTGATTACCCCAATTTCTGAAACGGAAACAGAAGTGACGACGATGTTTTATACAACATTGCCGTGGCTAAAACCATTAATGCCAATACTATTACCATTTATCCGCACATTTCTCGGTCAGGATCGAGATATGGTCGTTAAACAACAAATTGGGCTGCAATATGACCCGCCATTGATGTTGATTAGGGATGCGGATACTCAAGCTAAATGGTATTATCAATTGCGATCGGAATTTGTGAAATCGATCGCTGAGGGACGAGAGTTTCATAATCCGGTCAAGTCTCAGATCTTACGTTGGCGAAGTTAAATCGACCAGCAATTTGGCTCTCGCGGAACGGGAGTGAAAAACATAGCTGTCGCTACATTTTCCACTCTCTGCTAGACCTTATTGCTAATCCGGTTCATTGCTTCTTCCACATTTGCCCGACTATTAAATGCAGAAATGCGGAAATACCCTTCACCCGCAGCCCCAAAGCCCGAACCAGGGGTACCAACAACATGGCAATTTGTCAGTAATTTATCGAAGAAATCCCAACTGGATAAACCATTCGGCGTTTTTACCCACACATAGGGCGCATTTACGCCGCCATATACCTGCAATCCTGCTGCTGTCAGTTGTTCGCGGATGATTTTGGCATTCTCCATATAGAAGTCGATTAGTGCTTTGATTTGAGCTTTACCTTCAGATGAATATACCGCTTCAGCACCGCGTTGCACGATGTAGGAAACGCCATTAAATTTAGTCGATTGGCGGCGGTTCCAGAGTTTCCAGAGTTCGACATCACTTCCATCAGCCGCTTTAGCTGTAAGCGTCTGAGGAATGACAGTTAGGGCGCAGCGGGTACCTGTAAAACCAGCGTTTTTGGAGAACGAGCGAAACTCGATCGCGCAATCTCTAGCTCCCTCAATTTCGTAAATGGAGTGCGGTAAACTCGGATCGGTAATGAACGCTTCATAAGCCGCATCGAAGAAGATAATCGAGCCATTGGCTTTGGCATAATCGACCCAAGCTTGCAGATGTTCTCTCGTCGCGGTTGCACCTGTGGGATTATTGGGGAAGCAGAGATAAATTAAGTCTACTTTTTGGCTGGGGATTTGAGCGGTGAAGTCGTTGTCAGCCGAGATGGGTAGATAGACTAAGCCACCATATTCACCTTGCTCATTTGCATCGCCAGTATTTCCCGCCATCACATTGGTATCGACATAAACGGGATACACTGGGTCAGTGACAGCGATCGTGTTATTGTGTCCGAAGATGTCGAGAATGTTGCCACAGTCGCATTTAGAGCCGTCTGAGATGAAGATTTCGGCGGCATCAATTTGACAGCCTCTAGCTTGAAAGTCATTAGTCGCGATCGCTTCTCGCAACCAAGCATAACCCTGTTCGGGACCATAACCTTTAAATGACTCACGATCGCCCATATCTTCGATCGCTTTTGTCATTGCAGTGCGACAAGCTTCCGGCAAGGGTTCGGTGACATCACCAATACCCAAGCGGATAATCGGCGCGGTGGGATTGGCTTGGGCAAATGTATTGACGCGCCGCGCGATTTCGGGAAATAGGTAGCCAGCTTTGAGTTTGAGGTAGTTGTCGTTAATAGTTGCCATAATTTCAGTCGCGCATCGTCATTACTCAGCTTACCGCAACCTTTCGCTTTGAGTTAATCTCGATTGTTTCGCTACATACCATTGCGCTGCTAGCTAAATTTCAAATTTGTGATGGTTTGCGGAGATCGGTTTGCGACTGAGTGTGGGAATCCTCACTTTAGAAGTAGAAATCATTACTCTACAACTTGAAGACCATCGCTAGCATAATATTTGTAGTCTCAATCGAGAAATACGGAGGATCTAGATGACATCGGAAAAAATCGATACTCAACGTCGCACTCCCGCACAGATTGCGCTCCACACACTAGGCGGTATCTTAATTGGGTTACTGACGGTAATGATTCCTTTTACACTTGCCTCTGAGTCACCATTAGGTTTGCAAACGATACATATCATTGCTGCACTTGGATTTGTAGCTTGCTGTGGCACTGTATCCGCTATCGGTGGCGATAAAATGCTCGATCGAATTGCCGATATGGCTAGTTATCTACAATTTTAAATTGATACTTTTGTTGAGATGGGTGAGCTTTCCTCACCCTGTTTTCGATATAAACAATCTCACTATTGTAATTGACAAATCCTAATCGATCACCATTGAATATTTAGTCAAAAATTTCATTATCTCACCATCTGTAGGTTGAGCATCGATCGCCCCTGCTGTTAGTGTTGTGATCGCTCCGGCAGCCGAAGCATATTTAATGATATGATCTGCTGTCTCAGATTGAATAGAACTAATATCTTGTTTGCATAGCTGATGGATACAAGCAGCCACAAAACTATCTCCAGCACCTGTGGTGTCGATCGACTCTACCTCAAAAGCTGGTACGAATCCTGCAAAATCATGAATTAAATAATCGCAGCCTTTACTCCCCGCTGTAACAAAAATTCCGTGACTATTGGGTAATCTTCGACTAATTGCTTGTGGTGAAACTGAATCAAATAACCATTCAGCCTCATCATCAGACATCTTGACAAAATTGGCTCGCTTCAAAACTTCTAAAATAATCACTTTTGCTCGATCAAGATCGTCCCAGAACATCGATCGCCAGTTAACATCGACCAATACCTGAAGTTGATATTTTTGAGCTAGTTCTAATGCCCAATAAGTAGCTGTAAAACTGGGTGAAGTTGCTAAACTAATCGTGCCGATTGCGAGAAATTTTGCTTGACTAAATAGAGATTCGGGAATTCGATCGGCTGCTAAAAAAGTATCAGCAAATCGATCGGAGGGTAAATTATCGATAAATCCAGCAAAAGCCCGATCGCCATCAATTGATCTAGTTACGTATATTTGTCTAGTTGGAGCGGTTGGATGATCCTGTATTCCAGTTTGATCGACCCCAATTTTAGTCAATAAACTAGTCAAACTTACCCCAACCTTATCCCGCCCTAAACAACTAATTAGAGCCGTCGGCGTGCCCAATTTGACTAATCCACAAGCCACATTCATCGGCGCACCACCAGGGTAAGCAGTCCAATCCCTAACTTGTTCTAATGGCTTGCCCAATTGATTTGCCAACAGATCGATTAATGCTTCGCCCAAACAAATTACAGACATTAGATTCACTTTTTATTTAGTTTTCTACACATTCACCCGATAACTCAAATCGTGTTCGTCACCTGGTAAACCCCGAAAGCCCCAATTATGTTTGGGTGTTTCAAAAATAGTGATTTCTACATTTTGAGTAGAGATGCCTAGTTGTTGCCCCAACCTGTCGAATAACAACCGGATCAGTTGCTTTTTAGCTTCAATCGATCGACCTTCAAACATACTAAACTCAATAATTGTATATCGATCTGTTCGTCCTGGTTCGGGTGGGTAATAAAAATCACTAGGATCTAGTGGAAAAAAGCGGTGAGCGCGTTTGTGTTGAGGATATTGGAGTGCATCAACGACACAACTATGAATTAGATCCGAAAGCTGTTGTTTAATCGGATCTAACTGCGATCGAATTCCATAAATTTTGACTTGAGACATGAGTTAGGATTTAAGATTTAGGGAAAACCATATTTTAAACCTCTATTGAACATTAATAACTAACTTCTGCTTGATACTCCCAGAACCAGAAGATTGCTGATTGACCTGAGTATTTATCCCACTAAAATTTAGAGAAATCGTCGCATCAGAGTCAGGCGTATTGCCAGAAACTTCCACCTCGTACCGTCCCACCGTCATCATCGGCGCGAGATTGAGTTCGAGAGAGCTATTGGCGATCGATTTGATAACTTTGCCATTGAGTTTGACATCCACCCGCTTCATCGGTACCGCGACATTATTCATTGCTCCACGCACCCGCAAAATATGGGGCTGGCGTAAATCATAGCGATCGATACTGATCGTTGTAAATTGAACTTGTTCGCCATCATCATCCGTCAGAATCTTCACGGTAGGTTGACTGGCGACCGTCCCATTGAACCCCTCTGGTAACGCAATCGCTGGATTAATCGATAGGAAAACCGCACTAGCAAATACTAAACCTAAAAGTTTCATCAGTTTTACCTCTGTGTCTGGATATTAACGACGAAATTTGATTGTTAATTGTTCTCACTTGTGTTAACTTCAGTCTAGGTAGTAATGTACCTGTTGTCACGTACAACTAACCAATTTAGTAAGTTAGGAGGTGGTGCCCATGATCGAGAGTAGTACACGTCTGGGTCTCGAAACTGGAGTTAGCCGGCTGAGTGCCGGGACCGTCCGCTAGATATTTGTAGGTTTGTCTACAGACTTAATCTAGATTCATTCTCACAGGTATGCTAGAGGTTCTCTCGGCAGCCAGGTTCCAGTCAACAGACCCCCTAGACCGCTCCCAATATTTTAGTACTTCAGATCTTAGGACAGTGCTAATGTTGGGAGCGGATAGTTTTTGAAGCAACAATTTACTTGACAAAAGTCCGTCAAATCGACGACAATATAAAGCTGGTTGAAAAATAAATTGCGTGACTGGCGGAATTGGTAGACGCGCTAGATTCAGGTTCTAGTGTTCGCAAGGACTTCCGAGTTCGAGTCTCGGGTCGCGCATATTCATTGGTAGAGTTGACAGTGTTGGTGAATTTGAGTACCTGTGTCCAGTGGCTAATTATTCGTCATCGGTGCCATATTGATGTCGTTGAGACTATTTAAGTGTCTTCGAGACAAACTAGTGTCGCCAAAGTATTGGTGACAGATTGTTGTGACTAGGTTTCGATCTAAGAGTTGGCTGGGACGAGCAAAAGGCTGTTCTAGTTTATCGATCGGCAGAATTATAGATCAAAGCATCAGAAACTTGGATAATCGGTTGTGCAGTATCATCAACTAAAGATTTCAGATGTCGATTAGCGATATTGACAGTTTCTAATAGTTTGATCAATCCATTTCCCTACGCCAGAAACGTATTGCCTAACCTCTAACAGTAGATTGACTCATTGAATCGATCGATTGGGTCAGATATTCAATTTCCGATAATAGGGCATGAATTGTTGGTTGCGTTGGTGTGCCATTGCCGTTGGCAAACAGTTCTTCTAGTTGAGTTGCCAACTGATTAATTGCCACAGCACCCACATTTGCGCTGGCACCTTTAATTTCATGGATGCGGTATTGAACTGTCACTAGATCTTGCTCAACCAGGGCAGTCCGCACCATCTGGAGTTGTTCTTGGGTATTTTCGACAAAAATTTGGAGGATTGTCCGTTCAAATTCAGTGTCGCCTTCGGATAGTTGGTGGAGATAGTCTAAATCTACTGGTAACTCAACTTGATGCTCGGTCGCAAAATCGATCGATTGACGAGCAGATTTTGAATCATCAGTTGCTGGAGTTGGGGGGGAAGATTTCTGTGTCCAGTGGATGATTTTAGCGGCAAGCTCCTCCTTCCGAACAGGTTTAGATAAAAAGTCATCCATTCCCGCTGCCATCGCCAATTCTAAGTCTTCCTTCATCGCACTGGCAGTGAGGGCGATGATAATTGTATGGCGAGATTCAGCTTCCCGCAGCCGGATTTCTTTGGTGGTAGCATAGCCATCCAGTCGAGGCATGTGACAATCCATCAAGATCGCATCATAGTGTTGAGTGGCAATTCTGGTCAACACTTCTTCCCCATCGTTAGCGAGATCGGCTGTATACCCCAAACTTTTGAGTTGATTGAGGGCAACTTTTTGATTAATTTTATTGTCCTCAGCTACCAAGATCCGCAGATCAGAGCCAATCAGCGGTGTTGATGAGTGTTGAATAGGCTGATGAGTGCCAGATGATAAACTCAGTCGTTGGTTGTCACTATCTCTAGTGGTAAAGATCGGTTCGGCTAATTTATTGAGGATGTTTAAGGGTTTGGCTGGTTTGAAGGCATAACCAGCTACGATCGATTTTTCCTGGAGCAGTTTAACGCGATCGCATTCATGGTAGGGAATCGTGACGATCGTCCGCAGCCCAGCTAATTCGGGATAGTGACTGATTTGTTCGGGGAGGGTAAGATTGGGGCTGTCGGCGAAGAGGAGATCGGTAATGAGGAATTGAAATGGTTCATTGGTTGCTGCCGCAGCAATGAGCAGATTGAGAGCCGCTGCGCTGGTAGCTGTAGTTATGACGATCGCGCCGTAATGTTCGGCAACAGCCGCAATTGACCGCCGACTATGTTCCCAATTTCCGGCAATCAGCAGGCGTTGTCCTTGGATGATTTGGGTGAGTTTTTGAGTGCGGGCTAGTTCGCTGCCACTAGCTGGATTAGCGAGGTTACATGTGAGCGTAAACCAAAAAGTTGAGCCAGCACCAGGCGCACTGATCGTGCCGATTTCACCGCCCATCATTTCGATTAAACGTTTAGAAATTGCTAGTCCTAAACCAGTCCCACCATATTGGCGGGTGGTAGAGGAATCCGCTTGGGAGAAGGAATGAAAAATTTTATCTTGACTTTCGGCATCAATGCCAATACCCGTGTCTTGAACTTGAATATAGAGGGTTGTCTGCCGATCGGTAGTAGCAATCGCGCTGATATCGATTGAGACCCCACCTCGATCGGTAAATTTAATGGCATTGCCGATTAAATTAGTTAATACTTGACTCAGCCTGGTGGGATCGCCTTGTAAATTGGTGGGAATATTTGGTTCAATTCGGCAGCTTAATTCGATCCCCTTAGAATAAGCATTATGTGCTAAAACTTCAACTATTTGCTCAACGCAATGAGTCAGATTGAAGTTGATTTTTTCTAATTGCATTTCTCCAGCTTCAATTTTGGAAAAATCTAGAATCTCATTAATAATCGTTAGCAGCGTATCAGAGCTAGTCCGAATTGTTTCGATAAAATCTCGCTGTTCGGCATTGAGTTGGGTGCCGAGTAACAAATCAGTCAGACCGACAACCGCATTCATCGGTGTGCGAATTTCATGACTCATATTTGCCAAAAATGCACTCTTCATTTTGCCAGCAGATTCGGCTAGTTGGCGAGCCTTTTCTAAGGCAATGTTCTCCTTGGTTAATTCTTGGCGACTATGGCGTTCGCGTTCGAGTAGTAAAGATTGAAGCTGCTTGGATGAAGTGATATCTTCGATTACTAGCAAAAATCCTGAGACAACTGAAATTTCTTCAATATTTTTTCCGTCAATTATATCTCGTTGAATCTCTTGCCAGTTAAATAATGGCTCTAATTTAACCGTGAAAAACTTATCATTCCGTTTGACTTCCTTTGCCGGTAAACTACGACAAGTTTGCAAATCAATCAGCTGATCTTCCCATTCTTGAGGAGTTAACCAACTGGGAACCAAAAATCGATCGAGACGACCGCCAACATTCACATTTAATAGTTGAGAAGCCACCGGATTACAGAACCATACCGTCCCATCTAATTCGGTGGCAACTAGAGCCATTGATAAACTATGGGCAATCGCCGCCTGGGCTGATTGGGCGCGACCTAATTCGGCAGCTAGAGTCGCTAATTTAGCCACTTTATCAACAGGATTTGGTGAGAAAAGTTGGTTATCTCTAGATTGAGGTGTCCGGGCAACTAGATTAATTTGATGAGTTTGCCAAAGCCTGTCGATTTCTCGCTTGACTAAAAAATCGGTATACTGGCGTTCGCAATAAGCGACACCGATTGTGGTCAGGAGAAATAGGGCGATGGGCGCGGTGACTGGCAACCAATAATTGCTGGCTAAAGCAATGGTAGAGATGCCTACCCAACCGCCACTTAGTCCCAATCCAGCAATTAGTCTTTGGCCATGAGTCAAGCGAGTGAGTTGATAACTCAGGAGAGGGCTAACGCCCAACATTACCAGAAATAGCCAAACATCTGGGACAATGTTTAATTGAATATGCTGGAGCAAATTGTTGATGATCGCGGCATGTAAGTAGATACTGCTAGCTTCATCAGATCGATCGAATGGTGTGTCGATCCGATTCGCACCATTAGCCGTCACGCCGACCAAAATGATTTTGTTATTAAATCCTTTTTCCAGTCGCTCGATATCTTGCTGATTTTTGGGGTTGAGAATTGCCCCCATCGAGCGGGGTTTGGCATTAACAACTTTACCTGGCCAACTAATCCAGAAATTAGGATTGGTTTTGGGGCGTTTAATTTCGGGGTAGTTATACAGATTGTGACCTTCTACTGCCAACCACGCCAGAGATTCAACGCCTTTGTAATTGAGTTCAATTTTGCGGACGACTCGATCGCGACTTTTGGTTTTTTCGACATGACCGATCCCGGATACCGATGCGGCTAATCGCCGCGTGGGCAAGATTGGATTCCCCTGGGAGTCCCAGCCTTGGGCGAGAATGACTGCTTTATGTTTGGCAATTGCCTTGACAAATTGATCGTCAGTAGGAGTAACTTCGCTAAAGATCTCTTCAAACACGATCGTACTAGCGTTGGCGCGATGGAGGATATTGACTAATTTGGCATAGTGAGTGCGATTCGTGGCTAAATCTTTAAATTCGCTGAGAGTGGCATTGTCTATTTCGACTACTACCACTCGATCGTCCCAAGCCCGTTCGCCGCGTAATTCGGTTAGGCGATTGTAAGCAAATTGTTCAATTGGTTGACTTGCCCCTAATTTCACTAATCCAATCGCCATTGCTGCTGCCAGTGGTCCTGGCAACCATCGCCACGCAGACCTCAGGTGTGCGGGCAGCTTGGTGGAAATATTGGTAAAGCGCGTGAGGTAGTTCAAGATTCGTCGATCGTAAATAGTGGATAGTGGTTGGCAGCCGTTGATCGGTTTGCCACTAATCACCTCATCTCACTTAGAATACTGGGAATCTAGCCACTTGTAATCGGCAACATTGCGGTTAAGACCTGCTTGATTAGATCGTTTGATACTCGATCGATACTGGTAGAATTCGGTTCATAGGCGATGGTTTTTGTCGCACCGATTGTCGTCGGTAGGATAAATACGCCTTGACCTTTTTGGACTTTTTTATCGTATTTGAGAGTGGCAATAATTTCATCTAGATTAATATTTGGCGGTAGTTCGATTGCTAAACCAGCTTTCTGAATTACTGCATCCTGCCGACGGGCCTCATCTGCCGTCCACAAATTGAGTTTAACAGCTAGTTGTCCGGCGGCAACCATCCCCAGGGCAACCGCTTCGCCATGATTGACGAGGATAAATTTGGTGACACTTTCGATCGCATGACCGATCGTATGTCCATAGTTGAGGGTTGCCCGCAGTCCGAGTAATTCTTTCTCATCTTTACTCACTACATCTGCCTTCGCACCCGCCGATCGCGCTAAAATAGTGGCAAGGAGTTCGGGACTGACTTCACTTTGTTTCAGTCCACTTGCCTGCTCTAATCGATCGAATAACAGTCGGTCATTAATAATGCCATATTTGATTACCTCCGCCATCCCCGCCCGAAATTCGCGTTCTGGCAGCGTTGCCAGGACTTCTGGATCTGTCAGCACTAACCTTGGTTGATGGAAAGTTCCAATTAGATTCTTTCCATGTCGATCGTTTACACCAGTTTTACCACCGATCGACGAATCAACCATTGCTAGCAACGTCGTCGGTACCTGCACCACATTCATCCCTCTCAGGCAGGTAGACGCAGCAAAACCGGTCATATCACCAATTACCCCGCCACCTAGAGCAACCATCGTTGAAGAGCGTTCTAGCCCCTGTTCGAGAGCAAGATCTTGAATCTGGGTGACGGATTCCCTAGTTTTATAGGCTTCCCCATCTTCCAGAATGCACGGAGCTATCTCCGCCTGAAATCCAGCCTGCTCCAAAGAGGCAATCGCCCGTTGACCATAGTAGCCAAACACAGTCGGATTAGAGACCACCATTACCTTTTTGCCCAAATTGAGATCGCGACATTTCTCACCTAGACGATCGATATTACCAGCCGCGATCGATATCTCATAAGGGTTTTGAGCTAGGGCAACCTGGATTGATTCCATGAAAAATAAGTGTAAAAGGTATTCCAAATTATAGATCTCGGCAGGGCAACGATCGAGCTTTTTGATAAATTCCCTATGTACTCTGAGCTACTGTCAATGATTTAATGGTGTTTGAATAGTTCTTGTGGAAATAGATTTATGTCTGGAGCGATCGCTTATTTAGTTTTCATTGGTGTCATGTTCGGCATTGCTATGGCTCTATTCTTCGGATTGAGAGCAGTTAAGTTGATTTAGGGGATATAGGGTAGGGGAAAGGGGACAGTTGAAAGTTGAAAGTTGAAAGTTGAAAGTTGAAAGTTGAAAGTTGAAAGTTGACCCTTCTGCTTAGGCAGAGGCTGCGCCAACGACAAGCTCAGGGCAAGCAGTTGACAGTCCCCCAGTCCCCCCGTCCCCCAGTCCCCCAGTCCCCCCGTCCCCCAGTCCCCAGTCCCCCCGTCCCCCAGTCCCCCAGTCCCCCATCGATGAAATCCTACCTTGCTGCTGCTATTCAAATGACGAGTTTGCCGGATCTAGATAAAAATCTAGCCCAGGCAGAAGAACTGATCGAACTGGCTGTTCGTCGGGGTGCTGAGTTGGTCAGTTTGCCGGAGAACTTTGCCTTTTTGGGTAATGAAGAAGATAAAATCAACCAAGCTGAACGGATCGCCGCTCAAACTGAAAAGTTTCTCAAAACAGCAGCCCAAAAATTCCAAGTCACTCTAGTTGGTGGTGGCTTTCCTGTTCCCGTCGGGACTCAGGGTAAGGTATATAACACTGCGGTGCTAATTGCTCCAAGCGGCGAAGAATTGAGTAGATACGAGAAGACACATTTATTCGATGTCGATTTGCCCGATGGAAATACTTATCGAGAATCGAGTACTGTCATGGCTGGAATCAAACTACCTAGTGTTTATCACTCACCTGAATTTGGTGGGTTGGGCCTATCGGTGTGTTATGATGTCCGGTTTCCAGAGTTATATCGCCATCTCTCCAAATTAGGTGCAGACGTATTATTTGTTCCGGCGGCATTTACTGCATACACTGGCAAAGACCACTGGCAAGTTCTATTACAAGCACGGGCGATCGAAAATACTTGTTATGTGATCGCTCCTGCCCAAACTGGCACTCATTATTCCATGCGTCAAACCCACGGTCATGCGATGATTATCGACCCGTGGGGAGCTATTTTAGCTGATGCGGGGGATTTACCTGGTGTGGCGATCGCCGAAATTAATCCCATCCGCCTCGAACGTGCTCGCGCTCAGATGCCTTCCTTGCAGCATCGAGTTTTTGCTTAGAGGGGACTGGGGACGGGGGGACTGGGGGACTGGGGGACTGTCAAATGTTCAGTATTCACTACTCGCTATTGACTACTCCCTAAATTCACTACTCCCTAATTCTCAACTAATAAGTAACTAAAAGATAGATCTTATGACATCTGAAAATATCCACCTAATTAGTATTAGCGTAAGTCTTTTGCTGGCGGCAATGACATTTTTATTTATTTTTCGGATTGTGCTAACTTGGTATCCGCAGGTGGAGAGTAACAAGTTTCCGTTTAGTATTGTTGTTAGCCCGACAGAGCCATTTCTAGCACCTTCACGGAAGATAATTCCGCCGATCGGTGGTGTAGACATTACGCCGATTGTTTGGGTGGCAATCTTTAGTTTGATTCGCGAAGTTCTGGTTGGACAACAAGGTTTAATTACGATGTTGGGTCATTAGATTATAATGGCACTGGTCGTTTAAAGAGTGAGTGATACTTTCATCCCTGGACTCAGCAACGCCGAAGTTTCGACGATCGCTTGGTAAGTTTTGAATCCACCACTGAGGTTATAGGCATTGAACCCATGCAAACGGAGGGCGCGGGTGGCATAGTAACCGCGTTGTCCGACTTGACAGTAAGCCCAAATCTCTCGATCGAGGTTGAGTTCGTGCATTCGATCGCGCAATTGTGGCAGCGGAATATTGACTGCCCCCTCTACATGCCCTGCGCTAAACTCGTCCACATTGCGAACATCTAGTAATAATCGATCGCCCAAATCTGGGAGTTGTTGCCAATGAACCAAGGGTGCATCTCCTCTAATCGCATTTGCCGCAATCATCCCCGCCATATTTACAGGGTCTTTGGCGGCTCCGAATTGGGGCGCGTAACAGAGTTCTGATTCTTCGAGATCGAACACCGTCGCTCCGGTTTGTAGTGCCATCGCAATGACATCAATACGTTTGACTGCACCTTCTTCGCCCACAGCCTGTGCCCCTAATATCCGCCCATCCTGGTTGGAAAATAGGAGTTTCAGTGCAATAGATTTGACATTAGGATAATAACTGGCATGTTGTCCTGGATGCAGATAAACTTTGCCATAGTCCCAACCCAAGCGTTGCAGCGTTTTCTCGTTGACTCCAGTAGTGGCGATCGCTAGTCCAAAAATGCCACAAACTGAAGTGCCCTGCACTCCCCTAAAGGCGGCACCGCGCCCGCAAATCACATCAGCCGCAATCCGACCTTGACGATTCGCTGGTCCCGCGAGGGGAATCACCGTCCACTCACCCGTCACAAAGTCCTTGACTTCCACCACATCCCCCACCGCCCAGATGGTTGGATCGCTAGTCTGCATCCGGTCATTGACCCGAATCCCACCGCGATCGCCAATGTCTAGCCCTGCTGCTTTTGCCAGCGTGGATTCAGGACGCACACCAATTCCCAGGATCACCAAATCGGCAGTACAGGATGCGCCGGATTGGGTAGAGATATCAATCCCACCCTTGGCAGCGGGTGCGAACTTAGCAACGCTATCCCCCAGATGTAATGTGACCTGCTGCGATCGCAATCGTTCATACACCGGAGCTAGCATCTCTGGATCGAGGGGTGCCATTATCTGTGATTTCGATTCAATCAGCGTTACCGCAATCCCCCGATGCACCAAATTTTCGACCATTTCCAACCCAATGAATCCGCCACCAACCACTACAACCTGTTTGACCTGATGCTCGGCAATCCACGCTCGAATCAGACGGCTATCGGGGATGGTTCGCAGCGAAAAGATGCCGGGTAAATCAATTCCTGGTAATGGTGGCCGGATCGGAACCGCACCTGGAGCTAATACCAGCGCATCATAGGACTCTTGATACACTTCACCTGTTTGGTGATTTTTGACCGCGATCTGTTTAGCCTCTCGATCGATCGCCATCACTTCATGCTCTAATCGCACCTCAATATTGAATCGCTGCCGAAACAGTTCAGCGTTAGCAACTAGCAGCTTTTTCTCATCTGTAATGACATCGCCCACATAGTAGGGCAACCCACAATTGGCAAAGGACACAAACACACCGCGCTCAAACATGATAATCTCAGCCGTTTCCGAAAGGCGGCGGGCACGAGCAGCACAGGATGCACCCCCAGCCACTCCACCCACAATCAAAATCCGTTTTCGGTCTGTGGTCATGAATCGATCTCCGCTCAAATTAGAAATATGCCAATCCAGAAAATATAAGTGTGAATATACAACTATTAAACTATATAATTATAGTAGGAACAAGTCGCTCACGAGAACCTCATACTTTAGTAATAGCATGTAAACCATCGAGATACGTTGCCTGGGTTGTGGATTCTCTGCGGAATTCGTACCAGTCCAACGAAGCAACAAGTAATCGTTTTTAACCCATTTAGGGATTGAAGCAATGAAAAGAATTCTGATTTTAGGTGGTGGTATGGGCGGTGTAGAAGCTGCCATCACCCTGACGCAAAAACTCAAAGGCGATTATCAGATCGATCTGATCTCCAATCGTGATTTCCTGTACATCTATCCTGCATCGATCTGGCTGACTGTAGGCAAGCGTACCCTAGAAGACCTTTCGCTGCCATTGGCACAACTGGCAGAAATTCACGGCTTTAACTTTCTGCATGAAGAGGTGAGGGAAGTAAGAGCCAAAGAGCAGGTGGTTCTGACGACGACACAGGAGCACTCCTACGATTATTTGGTTATCGCATTGGGTAGTTCCAAGCTGAAGCCCAAAGGAATTGAGCATACCCTTTCTATTTGCGGATCGCCGCTGGATGGGATGCGGATTCAAGAGCGATTTCTGGAACTAGTTGAGCGCAAAGAAGGTAAAATCGCCTGTGGGTTTAGCGGAAATCCCCAGGATGCGACTGCTGTACGCGGTGGTCCCGTGTTTGAAGTTCTGTTTAATTTTGATACTTATTTACGCGACAAGGGAATACGCGATCGGTTTGAACTTACCTTCTTTAGTCCCTCAGATGCGCCTGGAAAGCGATTGGGAATGGGTGGTCTGGTACAAGTGCAACAACTATTTCAGGAGCGCGATATCACTACTGTGACAGGCAAGAAAATCAAGGAGTTTACGGGCAGTGGAGTGGTATTTGAAGATGATACTGAGATCGTGACCGATCTAACTGTCTTTACGCCGGGAATGACGGGCACGCCGATTTTACAGCAGTCCGACTTACCGTTAACCGCCGCAGGATTTGTGACAGTCGGCGAGACGGCTCAGGTGGCAGGGTTGGAAACCTGCTATGCGATCGGCGACAGTTCCTACTTTGAAGGGCCAGCTTGGCGGGCACGGCAAGGGCATTTAGCCGAAGTGATGGCCAGAACCACCGTCGAAAACATTGTTCGGCAAGAACAGGGGGAAGCCCCAACAGCCACCTTCAGAGAAGAAATGAACCTGCTGTGCATTATGGATACGGGGAAGGAAGGTGTATTTGTCTACCGAGACGAAAATCGTGAAGTGGCTCCTAGAGGTGCCTGGGCACACTGGGCAAAACTAGCATGGGAAAAATATTACAAGTTGAATAAATTAGGGAAAATCCCCCGCTTATTGTGAGTGGTTGGCATCAGCGGTTACTTGCCTTGAGAATTGTTTGATCCGATTTGACCGAATCACCCTTAAAGTTAGAATTTGTCACAAAATCTATAGTGGTTGTCAAACAAGAATTTTAGATATTGACACAAAATCAAAAAGCGTTATACTAGAGGCGTAAGTGAATATTTGAGCGAAGACAAGATTATGAAAGGTCGTGGTGGAATGCGGGCAGGAGCAGGTCGAAAAGGAATGTGGCAAAACGGCGAGACCCAAACAATTCGGGTTCCCGTCGCCTTAAAAGACGACTTAGTAACTCTAGGACAACAATTGGATCGAGGGCGGGGAGTGATTGCTGGTAAAGTCCGAATCCAACTGGAAGCGGTCTTAGCCCATTGGCAAGCAGAAAGTTCTTTACACCCCGAAGAAAGTTGGCAACCTGTGCGGAAACTCTTAGGGGAATTGGAGACAATTTTGGCGGAAACTTACTGCCAGGGGCGGGGACGGCATGGTATGGGCGCGGATCAACATCAGCATCCTTGTTCCTCAGCCGAGTTTTCTGGGGCAACGCCAGATATTGTGTCCGATCTGGAGCCTGCGATTGATGTATCCGTGAGTTAATTGGTTGTGATAAAGATTCCCTGTCTTGAATTAGTTGAGACGGGGGATTTTTTGTCAAAATGGCAGATTCACCAGTACTCTGGCGCACTAAGCGAACGAGCGCATACGATCTGACCAGTTGCCGACTCCAGCGCATTACCCCTGAGCGCGATCGCCATCCATGCCTCGGGATATGGTAATTCGTAGGGCGGAGAGACATGGTGATGATGGACAAAGCCATACCGGCTGTAATACTTCGGATTTCCTAGCACAAACACTAGATCGGTGCCTCTATCTTTCAGTATTTGCAGTCCGCGTTCGATCAGCGCACGCCCGATCCCCCTTCTCTGAAAGCTACTTGCTACCGCCAAGGGCGCGAGAATATAGGCGACTATCCCCTCGCAGCCCCTCACCTCTACGGCACTGAAGATAATGTTACCAACAATATCTGTTCCATTTTCGGCAATCAAGGCAAGCAAAGGCTGTGCGGTCTCATCTGCTAGCAAATCGATCGCCAGCCTTGAGACAGCAGGACCTTCATCTTTGCCAAAAGCGTCAAGATGTAAATTCCCGATCGGTTCAGCATCGTCTGCTGTAGCTGCTCGAATCTTCATAGAGTTTCCAAAAATGCTAGTAGTACTATATTCTGGCATGTACCAACATTTGCGTACCGATCGGTTGCTGAACGAGATCGGCGATGACAAAACATTTGACCTTGAATAAGAAAAAAATATTGCCTGATTCATTACTCAGCGTCTCAAAATTCCCCTGACCCTTGGCAATAATCAGGTCGGCAGCAGCAAATCGATCGCGAAGTTCTTGGCTACAGTCTGTTAAAATCGTGCCTGGAGCGTCTGAACCATTGTCAATCACCGTTACAACTCGATCGAGTCCCACCGTTCGCGCATCGGCAAGGGTGGCATCATTGATGACGGGCGCACCGCGCACTACCACCGTCACCCTTTCTGTCCCAATTTGTTCGATTAGCAGTCGATCGAAGGCAATTTCACCAGCATTATCAGCTAAATACAAGATTGATTTCGCTGTAGCGATCGCTTCACGAAACCTGTCCTGTTCGCCAAAAAATGGTTCTGTCAGGGCGTGATGCACCGCCTGCCGCACATCTGCTTCAGTCAGACTGCCGTTAATGCCCATATCAATCACATTTCCAGCGATCGCCAGACGGGCTGCCATTAGCAATGGATCGCGGGCAGAATTGACCTCATCTCTAAGCGTGGGGATTAACTCCAGGGCGATCCGATTTTGCCAGTCTTTGGCCTCATGGTAAGGGTCATCCACCCCTACAATCTCGCGTAACCGCCGATGAATCCGTTGCGCCATCGCTGGAGGCGATTGATTTAAGTCCATCTCTCCAGTCCATTTCAGCACATCACGCAGGATTTCCTCATGAGCAGAGGGCTGAGTGGAAGTCAGCCTAGCTGCTTCTAGGGCTTGGCGCAAGAGGCAGGGAATACAATCTAATGAGGTTTTCATGCTGGTTTAAATAAGTCTGAAAGTACGAATCTCCGAGCCAATAATTAATTCTTAGAGATTGTCTCCCCAGACGCTTTCCAGGCTGCAAAGCTCGGTGGAAAACCCTGGACATTATCATAATTGAGCAAATGTAGTGTCATTACGCCCATTGCTGATCGATAGCCAGTCGAACAGTACAGCACTACAGGGCGATCGGTTGGAATTTTGTTGACATTGCGAGCCAACGTCTGGAGCGGAATATTGGTTGCGCCAGGAATATGACCAGAGCGATACTCAGCAGGCTCTCGCACATCCACTAATAATGGCTGACTTTTTGCCATCAAACTTTTTAACTCTTCAACCTTGCCGATCGTGTAATATCCATCTGGGATCGTCATCAAATATCGATCGACCGCTGATTCCAAGCGCGGAAATCCTTCACCCGTTACAGCCGCTGAAGTAGCAATTTCCGCTGCCGTCACGTCTGGTTGGATGCTGAAAAAGAGGCTCAGTGACAAAATGAGTCCGAGCAGCAGAGTTTGGATTGACTCTTTAAACTTCATGAATTTCTCCTAATAATTTTGCATTTAGCTGAAAATCTACTCAAGTAATCGTAAAAGCTGACGAATTAGCCCGATTGTTACCGCAGGTTGCTCTAGCTGAGGTGTAAAGCCCACATCATCGAGATAGTAAAAGTGCCGAATGGCTTGAGGATTCATTTTCGCAAGTTGACGACCGACATCAGGACTAGTGAACTCAGAACCCTTGCCCCAAATCATGGCGGTAGGAATCGTCAATTTGGTGATGTATTGAGACAAATCAAAACATAAATCTCCGCGCACGAAGGAGAGTGCAGCATACTCCGCATTTTCCTGTTGAGCCGATTGCAGATATGCCTCGACAATTTCAGGATAAATTCGCGCAGGATTGGCAAACTGGCGTTGCTCCAAAAAACTCCGAATACCCAAACTATTTGCCACACCCGTACCGTAAAGTAATTGATTCACAAAGGGGATATTGACCGACTTAGCAAACTGGGCAAAACCACTACGCCGATAGTCTTGCCCAAATTCAGATAAACCAGCGGCTGTCGTGACAATCAATGACTTGAACAACTCAGGTCGATCGATCGCCGCCCGAATCGTAAAAGCTGCTGTCAAAGACGAAGCAATTACAGTAGTAGGTACATGACAGGTCTGCTCCATGAATTCGATGATTGTTCCGATATAATCTTCGGCTTGGTAGCTACGCGCCGGATGATCCGATCGACCCCAGCCAATTAAATCAGGTGCCAAGATGCGATAATCTGCGGCAAAAGCTGGATAAACTTTTGACCATTCATAAGCTGAGGAACCACCACCAAACCCGTGCAAAAAAACCAAGACTTCTCTTGAAGCATTTTCCTGCCAGGGATGTCCTTGAGCAGTGTAATAGCACATCTTGCCAAGTTTGGTCGTGACCGAACTTTCACCAAAACCGCGAGGTATAAACATCAATTTCTCATCCACCTGATTAAAGATTAATATCTCAATTGCACAGAACTTTACCAATAAAATGCAAGTCTTGTTTTGAATTGAAAAATATCATTGGTTCCGCAAGGAAAATACCCATTACCCTGCACTGGCTGTTGCAGACATATTGCTCAAAATCTTTTGGACAATTTGCATTCCTGTCACGGCTTGCCAGCTAAATAATCCCATCATTACCACGTTGAGTGCAATGTGAACATTCCGAACCCAGTCATGCTTCTGCATAAAAGGCACCAACGCCACCGAGGTGGAAATTAATCCCACCATGCCTAATCCGGCAAACAAATGGGGGTTAATCAAAATATTCCCAGTATTAAGATAAGCCATTGTCATCCCGCCGATCGCGCCCATCGCCATCACGCCTAAGAGTACAGAGCCAATTTGGTGATGGCGGGTGGCAAATCGACCTTTGGCAAGTTCTTTCTTGAGATTGATATCCCCCAGCCTTGCCCGTCGAACTTGCACACCCAGGTACATCGCATAGATGGCAACACCTAGCAAAATCCACATGGCAATGGGGTGAAGGAAGCTGAGGTATGGCTTGACAGTCGCTAAATTCATGATGGTTATCTCTCAAGTGATGCGATCGTAACTGATTAGATTCACTGAGTTACCAGATAAAAATATAGTTATGTTAAAGGAGTATGGCAGTATCTTGTGAGGATCCTGTGAGTTATTTCAATCAGGCGTAATCAAGATTTTTGCTCATCATTCTTGTCTATACAACTATTTAGCTATATAATTAATATAGTGGCAAATTGCTCACAAGAACCTCACACTTTAGTCTTAGTATCTAAACTATCGAGATACGTTGCATGGCTTTTGGATTCTCTGCGACATTAGTACCAGTCCAACCAGCGATCGACTTTAAAGGAATTCACTTATTACCTATCCAGGAGATCCATCATGGACAATAGTATTTCTGACGACATTCCATCTCTGTCACGGCGACAACTGCTTAACTTTATTACTGGAGCGACCATTGCTGTCACAGCAGGAATCGCCCTCTATCCTGTGGGCAAATTTTTCGTTCCGCCAGCAGAACTGGGCGGGGGAAACGGCATTCTCGCCAAAGATATCCTCGGGAATCAAATCCCCGCTAGCCAAATCCTCGCCGAAGCACCGGGTAGCCGTGCCCTAGTTGCGGGTTTGCGTGGCGAACCGACTTACTTAATTGTTACAGAAGAGAAAACTCTCGACGGGATCGGGATTGTCGATAACTGTACTCACCTCGGTTGCACCTTTCCCTGGAACCCACTGGATCAGCAATTTCAATGTCCCTGTCATGGCTCCCGCTATGCTCCCGATGGTTCGGTGGTACGTGGTCCCGCTCCTTTGCCACTCAAGATTGTCCATGTTGCTGTTGTTGACAACACTATTTTAATTTCGCCTTGGACAGAAACCGATCCCCGCACAGGGGAAACACCTTGGTGGGTCTAAATTCCGGCGTTGCTGAATCCAGGTATGAAAGCTTAGGGGACTGGGGGACGGGGGGACGAGGAGACTGGGGGATATGGGTTTCAAAAACCGTCAATTGATCGCTCAAACTTAACCAATCAGGAATATATCGATCGCTCAAACTTAACAAATCAGGAATATGATGATGAAAATTGCCGTTTCTAGTCAAAACCAGACCAATGTGACCGGACATCTCGGACATTGCCAGAAATTCTGGATCTACGCTGTAGACACCAACACCATCCAAACCAAAGAACTGTTACAACTCACCAAAGACCAAAGTTTTCATGAAAGTTCCCCCAAGCACCCTCACCCCTTAGATACAGTGCAGGTAATGATTAGCGGCGGTATGGGGCGGGGATTAGCACGTCGCTTGGAATCCAAGGATATTCAGCCGATTATCACCCCCGAAACCGATCCCGATACAGCCGTAAATGCCTATCTGGAGGATATTCTGGTGGTCAAGACCCCAGAGGAACACGAGCGTGAGCATGACCATAAACACGAGCATAAACACGACCATGAAGCGGGACATCAAAAAGAGGGTGAGTGTAGTTGCAATCCAGAGTAATTCTCGATCGCCAATCCACCCAAATCATGCACTGATGTGGGAAATCTACCGGAATTGACCATGCGATCGCCACGCAAAAAACCCCTCACCAAACAACAGCAATGGTTAGTTCCCAAAGGAGTTTTGCAACTGATCAATGCTGGAGTTTGGCACTCTTACTGGCGCGATCCTTATCACTTGTTGCTGACTATTTCTTGGTCGAGATTTCTATTGCTCAATGTGCTGGTATATGTGGTGTTAAATGCCCTGTTTGCCTTGGCTTATCTAGCAGTTGATGATAGTATTGCCCATGCTCAAGCCGGATCGTTTTGGGACGCATTCTTCTTTAGTGTGCAAACGCTGGCATCGATCGGTTATGGTGCCATGTATCCTCAAACCTTTTATGCCAATGCGATCGTTACGGTTGAAGCATTTGTCGGGCTATTGAGTTTTGCGGCGATCGCTGGGGTGGTGTTTGCCCGATTTTCTCAATCTACCGCACGGACGATCTTCAGTCGGAATGCCGTAGTTACCCCCTACAACGGCATTCCAACGCTGATGTTTCGCACCGCGAACCAGCGCGGCAACCAAATCGTGGAAGCTCAAATGCGGGCATATCTGTTGCGGAATGAAATCAGTCTAGAGGGTCAGTTTATGCGCCGCCTCTACCCATTGCGGCTATTACGCAGCCAGACTCCTAGTTTTGCCCTGACTTGGACAGCTATTCATCCGATCGATGCCGACAGTCCGTTACACGGACAAACCGCCGAATCCTTGGTGCAACTAAAAGCCCAAATTGTGGTTTCGTTGAGTGGGATTGATGAAACAGTAACTCAAGCCGTTCATTCTCGACATCTGTACCAAGCTCAAGAGATTTTGTGGAATTATCAACTTGTGGACATTATTCATGAAACCAAATGTGGGGAACATTATATCGACTTTACCCACTTTCATGATGTTGTGCCGATGACAAACACATCAGCACACTAAACTCATCTATTCATCATCGAAAAACCAATGTGGGCAAGTTCTATTACCGCGTATTTACACTATCTGGGCTTCATGCTGGCGTTTGGAGCGTTGGTAGTTGAAAGTCAAACTCTGAAAAAAGATCTCAGTCTGGCAGAAGCTTGGAAAGTAGTTGTCGCCGATGCCATTTATGGGCTAGCTGGCACTACGATTCTGGTGACAGGAATTCTCAGAGTGATCTATTTTGGCAAAGGTACAGATTATTACCTCAACAACCCAGTCTTTTATATCAAGGTGGGGATCTTCATCCTGGTGAGTTTGTTCTCTCTGTATCCCACTTTTTCGTTTTTGTCTTGGGTGAAGGGCTTGCGGGATCGCAAAACTCCAGATTTAGAATTACCACAAGTGCAACGGCTGTTGTGGCTAATCAGAGGGGAATTAGTTGGGTTCACGCTAATTCCTTTGTTTGCCGCGATCTTGGCACGGCAAATGCGACTTTTCTAAAGATTTGTATTTATCCGCATATATAGTTTAATAGTTATATAATTAAAAAGAGGAGTAAATTAAGTTAGGAATATTGCACATTACTCAAACCGTTTAATACTGGGAATTACCGCCATGAAAACTAATGTTGGCTCAACCGATCGTTTAATCCGCTTTGTCGTTTCTTCTGCGTTGTTTTACTTAGGACTGTTCACTTTTAGCAATTCCCCTCTGGGCACCGGACTAGTTATCGCTGGGGCGGTGGCATTTGTAACCGCAGCGGTAGGTTTTTGCGGTCTTTATCGTCTCTTGGGCATTAGTACAGACCATACTCCAGAGCATTTTTAACGCTACTTTGCCAGTGGATAAATTGCCTTGAGTAGGGGGTAGTTCGGTATTGGTATTTCAACCGATTCCCTACCCCCTTTTCCTTATTCCTTCACCTTGGATATCAATTATGAATAAGTATCTTTACCCGATATTTCTGGCTTTAATCTCGATCGCGATTTGGTCGATGCCGCAACCCGCCTGGGCGGCAACCGCACCAACGGAGTTGGCCAAAGTAGTAGAATCAATTGAAAACCTCGACCTCATGCGTTCTGGACTGGCTTCCACCCTCGAAGGGCAAACCGAGGAGCCAACCATGAAAACCATGAAAGAAGTCTGTGGTCCCGTCGGTAAGCAAGCGGTACAACTCAGCAAAGAGAATGGCTGGCAAGTAAAACAGATTGCTAACAAATATCGCAATCCTAACCATGCGCCTGACAATCTCCATGCCAAAATTGCCCTAGCGAAATTCGATCAAACCCCAGAATTAATGGGCTTTTGGGATCGGGAAACGATCGATGGACAAGATGGCACTCGCTATTATCGCCGTATCAATGTCGAAGCAAGTTGTCTGGCGTGTCATGGCGGCAAATCATCCCGTCCGCAGTTTGTCAAAGACAATTATCCGCAAGATCTAGCGTATGACTTCCAAGTTGGTGATTTGCGGGGCATGTATGCCGTATTTGTGCCCGATCTCCAGCAGGGATTGAAAGATGCTGTATCAGTTGTGACAGTGACAGGTAAAGTTTTGTAATCTAATTAACTAAATACATTCTTTCATGGTAATATAGTAGAATGATGAATATATGAGAGGCTTTGATGCTACAACAAAAGCGCAGACACTCATGGAACCAGCATCAATGGATTCGGCTGATTGCTGGTAGCGTAGTTTTATTAAGCTTGCTATTAACTCAAATAAATCCCGGTTGGATCTGGCTGACTGCATTTGTGGGATTAAACCTTTGGCAATCCGCTTTTACCAACTGGTGTCCGTTGATTTTCTTGCTCCAAAAACTGGGTGTCCCAGAACATTAAAGGGGTGAGATTTTCGGATCTAATTTTTCAAATTTAAACTTTAACTTTTAGGAGTCGCAATTATGGCTCGTGTTGTGGTGATTGGTGCTGGACTGGGAGGACTGCCCGCTGCGTACGAAATCAGGCACGCTCTACCATCTGAGCATCAGGTAATATTGATCTCAAATCAACCAAAATTTACCTTTGTGCCCTCATTACCTTGGATTGGATTGGGGTTGCGATCGCTCTCAGAAATTCAGTTAGAGCTAAATCAAATCGTGCCTAAACATGGGATTGAATTTATTCACGCCCCAGTCACCGCGATCAATCCTAAAACGAAACAAATCTCCTTACCAGACCAGATCGTTGACTACGATTATGCCATCATTGCCACGGGACCAGAATTAGCCTTAGATGCGTTCCCAGGCTTAGGGCCAGAAACAGGCTATACCCAGTCAGTTTGTAATCCTCATCATGCTTTGCTATGTGCGGAGGCGTGGGCAGAATTTCTAGAAAATCCAGGGCCGATCATCGTTGGTACCACCCCTGGAGCTAGTTGTTTTGGGCCTGCTTACGAGTTCGCCATGCTGATGCAACATACCTTAAAACAACGGGGGTTACTAGATCGTGCGCCGATGACGTTTGTGACATCAGAACCTTATGCTGGACACATGGGCATTGGTGGGATGGCAAATTCCCGCTGGTTGATTCGCAAACTGATGGCAGAGCGGGAAATCGAGTTATTAGAAAACACGGCAATTTCCCACTTTGAGCCAGAAACACTGCATTTAGCTGACGGTCGCACTTTACCCTTTAAGTTTGCCATGTTCCTGCCACCGTTCCGAGGACAGAAATTCTTACGAGAAGCAACAGGTTTAACTGATGCCAAGGGGATGATTCCGGTACTACCCACCTATCGCCATCCTGATTTTGCTTCGATTTACGCAGTAGGTGTCGCAACTCAACTCAAACCGATCGAAATCACGCCCATTCCCACAGGTGTGCCCAAAGTCGGCTTAATGTCCGAAGAGATGGCTCTGGCAGTCGCCCATAATATT
>JBGSPI010000068.1:0-55793 GCA_041738715.1 Chamaesiphon sp. | reverse complement strand
TAATTCCATTAGAAATCATTTCTAAGTTGGAGTTGTCGATAGTTGATACATCGGTAGAAATTACTGGAGTTGCTGGGGGTCGAGTAGATGGCTATGCTTGTTATGCAAATATCTGGTTGGGTGAGAAATGTATTCAGGCAGTTAGAGTCTATGGTTGTATAAGTGAGAGTCTAGAGAATAGAGTATTAATTGGTAGAGATGTTTTAAATCAATGCTGGATTGAATTCGATGGGATTAATGCTCAATTAATAATTAGAAATTGATAGTTAATATCAGCATTAAATTTACAGACAAACAAATGACAGATAAATAAATGATGGAAGAACAAGATTTACTAGAACAATTAGAAGTTTGTTGTCCGGTTTGTGGCAGTAATAGTTTTGGTCACGATGAAACAAACACCATTAGTTGCAATGAGTGTGATTATTCTGAACCAGAACATGAAATAGATTAATCGTTCTGAAATTTGACAATATCGTGCCCACAAAAGTCCCCCACAACTGCTTTCAATGCTCCAAGGTCGGTACTGATGAGGCTAAGTTAAAATCCTGCTGGGACAGTAAGCTTTGCCCTGCGAGAAGGCATTATCACCGCAATCGTGGCAAGTTATCTCTAGAGCGCAAGGCAAAGCGACTGGGTGCGAGTAAGACAGTTGAGATTGCAGTTAAAATTCCGACGGGGTTTGCGGCTAGTATCATCTTCTATCGAGAACGGCAGGATGCCCCAGTACATGCAATCGCAGCGGAGGTATGGCAGAGCGATAAGGGGAAGGTGTTGGCGGTACAACCGATGCACTGTTTGGGTTTGTCTCCGGCGCAGGTGGTGGAGGTGATGGTGGAGATTTTGAAGGCTTGTTCGAGTGAGTTGGGTGCAGAAATTACTAAGTTTGCTAATAAGGTGGAGATGCACCCATCTCAATGTCCAATATTGGATTGTCCTCGATGCCACAACAGTTAGAGCTGGATTTGTGGCAGATTTTGGCGGTTGCTCAAACCGAACCAGCAACAGTCGAGTTTATCGAACTGTGCAGTCATTTGGATGGGTTGAATCTGGTTGATGGGGCGCGGGCGGTTGGGGAAATTGCGGAGATTTATCGAGTTCGGGCGGAGACAATTTTAACTGAGATTGGGGCGGCTTATTTACCAGTTAAAGAGCCGATTGTACCTGATGAATTATGGGCGCATCTGTATCGTTCTACTTTTATTTTGCGGGATGAGCATCTGTATTTGGAAGTGGAGCATGACTATCCAACAGAGCGACAGTCGGTGATTAAGTTGGGGGTGGAGGCGGATGAGGTGGCGACTGCGGCGATGATTCAGGCGACGGTGATGGGAAATGCTCATGGGGAGGAGATCGAGCTGTGGGCGAGTCAAATTCGGGGGGTGATGGTGGACTGTGGGGAAATGTTGTTGGTGGATCTGCGACAGAAATCAGGTTTGAATCTGGTGGATTTATGGTTGGGGTTGTTGTTGGGGGATACTGGTTGTAAGGTTAGTCGTCAGGTGAATTGTGAAATTGATTTTAATGTCGATTTTTACGATCGCACAGGTATTTGGATCGTTGAACTATTAAAAGAAGAAAAAGATTGTAACGTTAATGAAATATCGGATTAAAGTGGAATAAACAATTGTCTAAATTGGTGATTTCTAACTGCAATCGATAGCAATGGTACCAATGATAGTTGTCGATCTACAGACTTGGGTTTCCGCTTAATTCGAGAGCGTTTAACTTTCAACGGTAAAGATAATTGTCCTGGCGTAATATTACCACGTCGCTGTTGATGGCAAGTAATATGACAGGGCGAACAAAGGCAACCCAAATTAGACCAATGATTATCGCTGGGGTCACGATTCCAATGATGAACTTGAAGACTAATTTTTTGGCGTTGAGAACGATCTATCTTGACAAATCGCTTTCCTGGTGGCAACCCATATCGACCACATAATTCACATCGGTAGTTGGCTGCGGCTTTAACTTGGTTGCTAATTTCGACCCAATTATCAGAGTAGCGAGAAGCAGATTTCACAAAACTTTAATAGTTTAATGGCACTCTAATATTTTAGCATATTAAAGTTAAAAGAATTTGGATATTCAAGAATTTTGTCGAGACTGAAGCAGCATTCGCTGAATATCTATGAAACTAGATTAATGACTAACCTGATTAGCGATACAAATATTTTTATTTTATGTTAATTAAAATTGAAATTTCTGATGAATGTCTGGCTGGACTTGTCTGGCGGTTGCAATCTTTAGGTATTCAAGATACTCATCTCTGCCCAAATGGTGAAGTTTTAGCAGCGGTTAATCAATGGCTTCCAGGCTTCATTGATAAGTCGGTCGAATCAATCATCGAGCAGCCTGAGTGCTATCTCAAAGGTCGAGAAAGGCTCAACTTAGAAATAGAGAATGCTGCTTTTATTAGTGCAGATTTGCTTGTAGCTTGAATATATCTGATCCTAAAAGATCGCAATTCTGAAATAAATTGTAATCTTTTAGGAGCTGTTCAAGAAATTATTTTACCTATATTGGTCAAAAAATCTTAATTTTCTGTGTACTCTTCACTGTTAACTGCTTTGCAGTAAATTAGTGAATATCTACTGTAATATCAATTCATAAAATATCATGTCTCAAACATTAGCCGAATTAGATTCCGAGTTACAATCTCTCCTTCACTACCTCGATTCGGACATCCCCGAAGACCGAGACATGGCTGAATCATTACTCGATGAATTAGTCCCGCAACTTGAAACAAAGATCGATGGCTATATGGGAGTGATTAGTCATTTTGCAGATGTCGCTGGCAATATCGATCGTGAAATCGATCGCCTCAAGCAGCGCAAAGTAAATGTATTAGCTAAACATGACTACCTCAAATCCAGATTACAGACATTTCTGGAGGATCGCGTGGCTGAATTGGGCGATCGCGGGAAGAAGCTTGAAGGTAGTTTATATCGAGTCACACTTAATCACAACGGTGGTAAAATTCCAGTGCGGCTCAACGACCAGATTGGGATCGATCTAGTTCCACCTAAATTTATCGAAACTACTGTCACTCAGCGGATAGATACAGATAAACTCAGAGCTTATTTAGAGCAACAAGAATCTCACGAGTTGTTGACAGCAACTGGTGAAATCATCGCCCAAATTATGCCCAGAGGCAGACATATTAGGATTAGTTAGGAGGTTCTAAATGTTCATTTTGCTCGATCGCATTAACGATCTCATCCCTTACCGAAAAGAACGCGGTAAATATTGGTGTCCTGGTTGCGATGGGCACAATCTCTCAATCTGTCCCAGAACTGGGAAGTGGAACTGCTGGAACGATCCGACTCGTCATCATCGAATCGAAATTATCCGCAAGTTGGTAGGTGAAACTACTCAGGTGTCTACTTACCAATCTCAACCCACACCGATTGCACTGTCACCAATTCGGCTATCGGTAGCAACGCTCCAGGGCTTGAAGTTACCACCCCTGGAAACTCTCACCCTAGCTCATCACTGTAATTCGCAAATATTCTACCAGTATTCTGCCCAGCAGCGGGTAGTCCGTAGCGATTGGGATGGCGGTAAAAGTTTCTGTCCCCAGCATCTCGATGATGGTAGGTGGCTCAATGGGGCTGGATTGCAGCCGTGGCTACCTTACGGAATCGGCAGACTCCAGCACCAGGAGCATGGGCTATCTCCAGTCTTGGTAGTTGAGGGTCAAAAGTGCGTGGAGATTGCTGCCCAGAGCGGTATTGGCGCGGTTTGCTTGGAAGGAGGGGATTATAGTCGATCGACCATTCCATTCAAGCTACGCGCCATCCAGCGACAGGTTGGCAATCCTATCCTGATCGTTTTACCGGATGCCGATCGATCGGGTGTCGATAAAGCAGTAGCAATTGTTCAAGTCAGTCGCGAATTGAGCATACCTTGTGCAATTATCGACCCTAAACGAATTTGCCAGATGGATATGGGTGATGACATCGAACAAATGTTATCGTGCATTTCTAGGAAAGTGTTTATTCGTAGATTATTGCAATTAACTAAGCAAGAGTTGACTATCTTTAATTAGTAATTGACATCTAGATCCATTCACTTATTCATTATTTATAAGACTTCTTGCCAGCGGTAATTCATCGCTGGCTTTTTTGTGCTTATTCAATTCTAGCAACAGATATGAATCAAATCAAACATAATGCCCAAAAGCAACTCAGTATATTTCCAGAACCATTATTACCAGACAGAAGCAGATTAGAACGATGTCTATATCAATCGTTAAACAGTATCGAAGGATCGAATCAAAGATGGGAGCAAATTAGAGAATTGCAACCTAACGATCGGGAATTGAAACGTGCGATTGGTTATGAGTTTGGTATCTGTGGCGGCAGTACCTATCCTCACCTACACGCCCAGGCAGGTGGGGGAAATCCAAGGTTTTGGATGGACAGTGTAAATTCATGCAAACCGCCAACTTTGTGTGGGAAAGCATTGCTCGATTTAGTGCGAAAAATATTAGATTTATAAGGTGTTAAATTATGTCAGCTTATTTGATTTCTGCCGATAGTTACGCTACTTTTGAGACAATTTTTAGATCGGAATTTAATGCTCTCGATTTAGAACGGTTATTCATCAAGTATAAGTGTAAGTTTGCTCAGTCTGAACCATTAGAGCCAAATCTCTATGGAGTCAAATCTATCTCTAACTTTCTAGTAGCAAAAATGGTTAACGCTAATAGCCGGAACATACATTATTTGTATGACGATCGCTGTAATGAAAGTGAGATAATTTTCAACACCGAACAAGCCAAAAAATTTGTTCAATCTGGAAGTCCCAATCGAGCATGGCTAAAAGCTGCTGAAATTAACAAACAATTAATCGTCAAAGCAATTGATTGGTGGCAGTATCAAACCTGTGATGGAGAGATTGAATCACCAATTTATCAATTATTAGATGAAGCAATCGGTCAATATGCAGTTGGTCTTGTCAAAGAAATGCCTGGTAATTGGTACATTCCTCGGCTAGATGAAGCGACATCAATTGTATAACTTCGTTAAATATTAATGACATTTCGCCAGCAACGATCGATTGCTGGCTTTTTTAGGTCTATTCATCACCACAATCTTAATAGTATGACTAAAGCTAAACAGAAATCCAAAGCAACTGATAAATATCAACTTATTACCGATCAGATTTGTCAACTACTTGAAGCAGGTGTTAAACCTTGGCATAAACCTTGGAAAGGTGTTCATAATCATAGTCCATTCCAGAACTTAATTACACATCATATTTATAGTGGCTCTAATCCCTTGTGGTGCATGATTTCTAATCTCTATCACAGCTATGAAAGTCCCTATTATGTGACTTTTCTCCAAGCCAAGCAGCAGGGATGGAAAATCAAAGAAGGCTCTAAATCAACCTGGATTAGATTTGCGGGAACTGGTAGTAAGGAAATCGAAAATGAAAGTGGTGAAACAACGGAAGAATATTTTAGCTTTGCGAAATGGAATAGTGTTTTCTCTAGTGATTGCATTGATGATGCTGCCGCAGATTTAAAGATATCCGATTTTATCGCTGAATTAAATGATAAAAGTCCCGATAATCCCGACCGAAAGATTATCAGTGTGGATGAGTTTATCTCGAATACTGGTGCAACTATCTATCACGGTGGAAATCGGGCTTTCTATCAACCCCGTACTGATGAAATTTATTTACCAGAATTTAGCCAATTCACTAATGCTGAAAAATATTATGCTACTACTATTCATGAATTAGGACATTGGACTGGGCATGAAACTAGACTGAATCGAGAGGGGATTAATTCAGGTAGCTTTGGAAGTGAAACTTATGCTTTTGAAGAGTTAATTGCTGAATTGAGCAGTGCATTTATTGGCAATCGCATCTTTCCTGAATATGTGGCTCAAGATCTCGAACATCATGCCAGTTATTTGAATAGTTGGCTGGCTAAGTTAAAGCAGGATGATAAGGCTTTCTTTAAGGCAGTCAGTCAAGCTCAAAAGGCTGCTGATTATCTGTTGGAGAGGGGTGAAATTACTGTAATTAAGAGCGAAAATCATGACTAAAATAAAATCGAGATTTCAAGTCAAATCTAATTTTTACCAAGCCAGTAATTATTACTAGCTTTTTGTATCAAATTATCTCCAAAATTATGAACAAACTATCTCCAGAAGTATCAAAATCTGCTCTGGCATATCTTCGACAAGCAGCGACGGAGATTGCCAAAGAACAGGATTTTAACCCAGTAAATGAATCCGAACTAATGGCTTGGCTCAATAGTAACACAGCGACAATTTCACAACGGGCAAGCGATCTGCAACAAGATTTTATTGCGAAGATACTGGCAAATCAGAAGGCAATTTTTCCCGCCTTTTCTGCTGTAACTTGGGGGCATATTAACAAAGCAAAAATAGATTGAGATGTCGATCAATATATTCAAGAAGCTCTCAATCCAGATAACAATTGTTGATATACGGATTGTGCTTCGCACTATTTAGGTGAAATATCTCACCTTTTAACTATGTCTACTCAAACCGAGAAACCCCTGGCTGATGTCACTCAAGTCCCAGAGGTTTCTGATGATGAATCTATCGCTTTCCAAGCACAAGAGCAAGCCTACGACGAACGGTGGGATTACTATCACTTAGGAGATAGCGAGTTCTAATTCAGGTGATTTATCTGGTCTTACAGACAAAATTGTTGAGGTTATTAATCCAAGATAGCCTCAATTATATTATACACCATTACCTTTCTTAAACTTCATGAATACTATGACTATTTCAACCACTCCAGCTACTATTACTCCCGATCGTTTCTGCGATCCTAGCTATGTCGATCCAGCGGGTAAATTGCCATTGATTCAAAGTTTGCGCGGTGAAGATCCCAAGCAATGCGGTTACTTTGTCAGTCTCAAAGAAATGGCTAAAGCTAACTGGATTGGGGCGATTCCAGCCTTGGAAAACTATAGCTACTCCAGCGGTAGTACCGAAGAAGGTATTATCTTGCGCCAGCCGCGAATGTTGGTGGTTCCGCGTTCTAATGTTCGAGCTTACGATCGCGTTAAATCGGTCGAGAATCAAACTTTAGAACTCGTCGGCGAATACCGCGATTTTAAAGGTCAACCTAATATTGGAAATGTCCAATTATTTGAAGTGCTGTTGTTAGATGCCAATAATAAACCACTCCATGAAATTGCCTTTCGATATGCTGCTAAAGGTGCCACCCAAGCAACTTTTGCCATTCATTATCAGCAGTTGGTGAATGAAGTAACCTTATACCACGCGAAGGCAAATGGCATCTCTGCTCGTCCGAAGAATGCTCAATTTAATGCACTATGTGTATTTGAATTTAAAGTAATTCGGGAAGCGGCTGGTGATGTCCAAAAGTCTCCCGCCTGTAAAGTTGGTAGTCATACTAAACCGACGATTGATAATTGGCAAAACTTCTTTCTGGGGCGTGTCGATCGCGTTGCTGATGAAATGCTACAACTGCTCTCAGTGCCAGTTAGCGGTCTTAAAATCGCCGCAGCTACACCAGTAGTTGTCGAAGAATTAGATCGGGTAATCGGTGCTGATGGCGGTGATGGGGAAGACATTTACGATATTCCGTTCTAACGCCATATCGACAGATTTTCACATCCTTGAGCCTGCTAGTAGCAACACTAGCAGGCTTTTTTTATCTGGAGGTAAGTCATGTATGCCGCTACTGCAAATCTTTGGGTTGCTAGGGATAAATTAAGGTCTTTCCCAATCGAGCATGAACTATTAATCCAAGCTGAATTGGAATTAACAATTGCCTACGATTTAATGGAATCACGATGGAAAATTTGGAACTCGATCTTCTGGAAAAGAAGTAATGCAGCTACACAACGGAGCGTTAGAAACCAGCTTGAAGGCTTAACTTTCGATGCGAGAACATCTTTGCTGAATGCGGGGAAACTTTGCAATCGATACTTTGATGTACATGGAGTTTCTGATGATAATCAAGAGCTTTGGGTAGCAATCATTCACAACTTACACCGAGCAAATAACTTAATTATTGAAGATTATTATCATGACAGTTCTTTCAAGCAATTAAAACTGGAGCTTCAAATTTAATAAAGCTACTAAGTGCGAAGTAATATGCTTCGCACTTAATTAGTGAACTGATAATTTAACAATTCCATGATAACACTACCTATTACCTGCTCTGAATGCCCCTTGGCACGACATTTATACGATAATCGATTTGCCTGTGGAAATAGCTTGACAGATGTTGTACGCAGTCATTACACTGCCACAGGGGAATGTCATGAAGCAGTTCTAAATCACCCTGAAAAATACTTCCAACCACTGATTTTGCCAGACCTCCAAGGGTTAGATCCAGAGTTGGTATGCAACTATATTAAATTGGGTTTGAATTGGCTGGATGTGTACCCAGATGAACGAGAAGTTCGCGATGGTGAGAACGCAATCGAAGTCAGCCATCAAGACACGAGACTTGGCTACCTCAAAGGTCGAGGTGGTAATTACTATTGCGATCGAATTGCGGGACTTGAATCGATCGATCCTTATTGGATTGCACTTCACATGGTGCATCCTGATTATTTATACCAAATAGTTGATGAGATGATTATTCAGCGATCGCTAATTCCCGACTATATGTAAGAATATAACAATTTTTTGTGGTAAATCGCTACGCTAAAAATTAATGGAAGTAATCTAGTTTTCAATTTCTAAACTAGATCGCTTCGCTATAAATTAATGTAATTTACCCTAATCAAGGACTCAATCTCATGATTAATTTAACTCTTACACTTACTATTATCTCCGCCACTATTGCTGATGGCAGATCGATCGGTAATGCCACATTCGGGAAAGAAGAAAGCCAGATTAGTTTTACTGGTTCGGCTGAGTATCTTCAAGATACCTTGACTGTTGGTGCGATCGTAATCGTCAATGGTTCGCTCAGAGCTATTAAAGATACAACAGGTCAAACTGAGTTGAGCATTAATATCTCTAGTGCAATGATAGTTCAATTACCTACACCTATTGAAACCACAGTTTTAGCACCTATCGAGACACCAGTTCCAGCACCTAAGAAGACTGCTGCGAAATCTACTTCTCGCAAGAAAACTCCTGTAACTGTCTAATTTATATCCCAATATCTCGATTGCTGTCGCAGACGGCAAGCCGTTCGCTTGATGATATTGGGATGCCATTTCGCTTCGCTCCAAATCAATGCAATTTACTGTAATTTAAGGATTGAATCTCATGACTATTAATAAAGTTTGCTTAGTCGGTCGTCTCGGTGCTAATCCAGAATCGATCTGGAGTGAAAGTGGCTGTCGAACTAAAGCATCTGTTTCTGTTCGGATCGATAAAGATACCTCTGATTGGTATAATCTCACCGCCTTTGGTAAGCAAGCTGAAGTGTTAGCTAATTATGCGAAAAAAGGCGACCAGATTGCAATCGAAGGTAGACTTCAACTCAATCAGTGGAAAGATGCTGTTACTAATGAACCAAAGTCTCGCGCTGAAGTAATTATTGATAAAGTCACATTACTTTCTAACTCTCGCGCTCTCGCCACAAATTCATAACAATTATTGGAGTCGATCTAGCAATAGACCGACTTCAATAGGTTACTAATTCAAATCTATCGATTCACTCATAACTATATGCTTACTCTAGAACAAATTCAACTAGATCTCCAAGGTTTTATTGGCAGTATTAATTTATGGAAGAGAAGAACACCCATCCCGATTACCTATACAGATGGTGTTAAGTATCTCCAAGATAAATTGGCTGCATTTTGGTTGACTGATGCAATCGCTTCCTATCAATCTAAACAATTCAAGGAGCAATATGAGTTCCAAGTTTGGAAGTTAACTGTTGCCGAAGACAACACAGGAATTTTAACTGCTACTGATGGTAATGACGATCGCACGATCGTGACACAAGAGATTGAGTACACGGATTTTCCTCTGGCGGAGATCGTAATTTTCGTGAGGATCGAACCTGAGATATTTATGTTTCTGCCTTCAGAAAATTAAATCGCACATAAAAATCCTAGCTAGTGAGAATTAATCATAATGAATTAATTCTCACTAATTTTTTGTAATTAAACTTAGAAATTTTATGCTTAGAGAAATTGATTGGAACGTCAGTAAAGGATTACTTACCCAGTGTTATCGGAATCTCAACCAAAAAGGAGTGATGAGTATCCGCCAACAAGTTAATAAATCCTGGTTAGTGGTAGGACATTCTCAAGATTTAGTAATGAGAAACGTAAATTTTCAAGTATCGCTAGCCAGTCGAGATCGCGTAATTCGATCTGGGCATAAAAACGTCCATGCTTGGGCAGTCGGTACGTTAATCGGTGCCGAAATTTCAAACCTCCCACCCCTTTTCGAGATCTACTATTCACCCTTCGAGCAGTCTTGGTTTACCTTGCGCGAATCGGGCGAGAGGTTAGATCGTGCTGATTATCTGGTGGTAGTCGATCGCCGCGTTTACTGTTCGCTCGAAACTCAACCAGCACAGTTAACATTATTTTGAGAGGAGGCTTTATGTTTGTTTAAAGTAGTCAATTCCGTGGCAATCTAGGATTAAATGAGAGCGCAGACGATCGACGTAAACTACAGTAAATACTTGGGGGGTAATTGCTGGTTGAAGTTCGCTAGCGATTATTGATGTCTTCTCGGCAAAGAAGCGTTAAAATTTAAGCTAGGTTTACCATCCAGCAACAATCGATTGTGGCTAATAGAGTTGTGAAATCGAAAAATTAAAAACTTCTATAAATGTCTATATTTCCAGTTATTGAAGTTCCCGATGATGCAGCCCAGGAAGATGAAGCGATGGGTACCAAATTTAAGTTTTGGTTCTACCACCCAGAACTTCACACTTGTCTGTTCAAACGATCACGATCGAACACGGGTGAAGACTGGGCAGAAAAAATCGCTGCTGAACTTTGCAAAGCACTGGGTTTACCCCATGCTCGACAAGAATTAAGCATCTGGAAAGGACAAAGAGGCACTATTTCTCCAACAATGCTCACACCTGACGAAGAATTGATCCACGGTAATGACATTTTAGCTGGGATAGTTTCGATGTATCCCCGTGAGGAAGTGTATAACGTATCTCAACATACTCTAGATATCGTACTGCAAGCGATTTGTAGACCAGACATTCAGATGCCCTTAAACTGGACACCAATCCCCTCGATCGAGAGTGCTGTTGATACCTTTGTGGGTTACTTGCTAATAGATGCGTGGATTGGGAACGGGGATAGACACCATGAAAACTGGGGTTTTGTCAATACCAACCAGCGCAGCATCCATCTCGCACCTACCTACGATCATGCTTCTAGTCTTGGGCGAGAATTGACAGATGAAAAACGGCGAAAACTTCTTGGTAATCGGGCTATTGGGGGATACTTAAAGAAAAATTACTCAGCCTTTTATGCCCAATCGAACGATCTCAAATCGCTGACAACCATCGCCGTGTTTCAAGCTGCTGCCCAATCTCATCCTCAAGCGGCTAGAGCTTGGTTATCGCAGCTATCGGGCATATCATCAGATTGGCTGGCAAACTTATTAGCTAGAGTACCTGAAGATCGCATGTCTCCTGTTGCCAAGGAGTTGGCACTCGAAATTCTCTTATTCAATCAAGACAGATTGCTCACTCTCTCCGTGGAAAAATCATGAACACTCTCTTCCTCGCTTGGCAAGATCCGACATCCCGCGCTTGGTTTCCAATCGGTAAACTCACCCATGATGGGCAAAGGTATCACTTTTGCTATATTCAAGGGGCACTTCAAGCACAGACGGCAGCTAATTTCCAGCCCTTATTTGCCTTTCCAGACTTCCATCAATCCTATACTTCGATCGAACTCTTCCCACCCTTTGCCAATCGGTTGTTACGTCGATCGCGTCCTGAATATCCAGACTTCATTCAGTGGCTCAATTTAGCTCCAGAGGCTAATGGCTCCTTGCAAACCGAGATCGATCCGATTACCCTACTTGCCCGCAGTGGTGGAAAACGCGCTACCGACCATTTTGAAGTATTTCCCCTCCCAGAGCGCAATGAGGCGGGAGAGTATCAGATTTACTTCTTTGCTCATGGATTGAGTCATTATCCCTCTACTGCTCAACAGAGAGCTTCTGAATGTACCGTTGGAGAAGAGTTACTGCTAGTTCAGGATCTCCAAAATCAATCCGATAGCAGAGCTTTAATGCTCAGAACTGAAGATCGACATATTGTAGGTTTTTGTCCTCGCTATTTAGTCCCAGATTTATTCGAGCTAGTCTACGAATTCCCCCGCGAAGTTCGGGTGGTAGTAGAAAAGATGAATCCTGCGCCGACACCACTTCAATATCGCTTGTTGTGCAAACTAACAGCCAAATGGCAGCCAAACTTTCATCCCTTCGCTGGGTTTGAGTACCAATCATTGGTAAAGGAATTAGTGCCAACAAAGTGAACCAGATCTAATCAACTCAGTAGAAAGACTTACCCGAATCATCTATGCTGCCTTATTAGCTGCGTTGGCGTTAGCCTCTCTGACAGGGAATCGTCGTCGCAATTTCATCAGGGAATGCCTAAGCTAGGTACCTGTACAACAGGTGAATATATTAGTATAATAGTACTGTTATTTTCACAGCCTATCTTCAGCAAATTTTTCAGATGCCGAATCCGAGAGAAGTATTTAATGACCCCGAACAATACTGGAATTTTCTTACCGCTGCGACTGATATTGAGTTTGAAGGACAGTATTTCGATCGTAAGGAAGTAGGACAAGCTGGGTCAAACGACAAAGATCGAGCCAGCCAAGTCAAAGATTTCAGGAAGCAATTGCAAGAGTGTATTTCTGCATTTGCCAATAAAAATAAGTTGGGTGGACTTCTGGTAATTGGTATTTCCAAAATAGGCGAAGTAGCTGGGATCGACCATTTAACTGAAAATCAATGCAACAGCCTCATAAATATTAATGAACTATTGGTCTACCAATGTGCTGAAGCTAAATTGGTGGATTGTTGCAATGCTGCTGGCGAGGATAGAAACATATGCTTAATTTATGTTCCATATACCACTGACGGAATTTGTGAAACGCTCGAATCCTCTCCCAAAGCTTGGACGCGGAGTGGGCCATCTAATCTCCTGATGAATCCGGCTCAAAAAGACCAGTTAAAACGCGACAAACGAATCGTGAACTACGAGCAATCTTACTGCTGTGTCTATAAACCAGAAGATATTGATCGAGGAGTGTTAGAGGCATTTCGGGCAGTTTATATCGAAGATGCAACTCATACTTTCACAGATGAAGAAATGCTCTACCATGCGGGGGCATTAGATAAAAACATAGATGGAAATTATTTTTTCACAAAAGTAGGTTTCCTCTTTTTTGCATCTAATCCACAGCGGCTTCTTTCCGATTCTTATGTTCGACTGTTACGCTTTTCAACAGATGTTAATGAAGAGCGTGGATTGCCAACGTTCGAGAAAAATTTCACTGGCTCAGTCACAAAGCAAATTCGCGATCTGCGAGTGCTACTTCAGGAATCTGGATTTTTCAAGACTTATTCTAGACGGAACCTAACTGGAGGTGGTTTTATTGATGAACCAGAATACCCTTCAATTGCTGTGGATGAAGCGATTGTCAATGCAGTAGTCCATCGAGACTATGCTGTTAATCTTCCAATTGAGTGCGAATACTATAAAGATGCCTTTATTGTTCGGAATCAGGGACGGGTGATTCAAAGAGATTGTGATGTACCTAAAGATTTTTCACTGGCTGAAAAAGTGCTGGTGTCCACACCCAGAAATCCCAAACTGATTGAGTGGTTAAAGTTGATGAAAGATCAACGAGGCAAATCTTTTGTCAGGGCATTGAGCGAAGGTACCAAGCAAATGTGCCGAGAAATGCTAGCTTTACAGCTCCCTGCGCCTAATTACAGAAGCACCGAATCACAAACAACAGTAACTTTGTTTAGTCGTGCAGCCGAACGAGAGGCATCGATTCAAGCCGCTTCAACGATAAAAGCAACAGAATTTGCCAATTTATTCCCTCTCAAACTTACATTTGATGGAGCAGAAACCCCCAATTTTGAGCAATTTAGGCAAATCGAACGGGATATCATGTCTTCTCTCAAAGATGCTTTAGTTGCACAGAAATGGTATATCGATCGCTACAAGTTTGGAAAAATAACGGCGCATCGACTAAAATCAGACATTCTCCTGCCTCAAAAAGTTAACAATGTGGTTCGGTTTTATCCAGCCTATGAATTTCAGCTAAGGCGATATTGGGGGAATTATTACTTATGCATTGATTATACTCTACAAGTCAAAAATGTCAGTTTTGTCAACAAATTGTTAGACATTTTTCAACCTAATGAGTTAGTAGATAAAGTTGCCACCGCATCTTGGAACGGTTGGCAGATGGGTCGGATTACCCATGCCACATCAGAATGGACGAATGTTTATTTGTTCGATTTTGAGAAAGAAGAGCAGATCGCTAGCAATCTAGTAATTCCCAATCTTTCTCGAAACTCGATCGATCGAGTTCTCAAGCATCATTCGATCGATTTCGATCTAGCACAAGCCACCAAAAAACATAGCCTTGCGCTTGAGCCTGGTGCTGCCCGCATCCGTGCTGAAAAAACTCAAGCTGTCATCAACGAAATTTCTCAATCGATCTTTCCATTACGAATCAACGTTTTGAGTGTCTTGCTTCAGAACACACCCATTTCCCTTCCTCGTCAGCGGGCTACTGGTAAAGAGTTATTGGTACAAGACTTAGTTGAACCCAAAGTGGAATTTAATCGAAATCAAGCAGATCCTAACATTCGCGAGGGTATTACAAGATTTGGAGCTTACGATACTGATCGTGCAGAAATTGAACTCGTACCGATTTGTGCGACCGAACTAAGGCAGAATATGACAGATCTAATCGATCGCCTTAAAACAGGCAAATATAAGTATCGCGGGTCAGAACGAACTTTTAGTAAAAAATTCACCTATAACTCAATTGTCACACTTCCTTCGGCTGCATCTGCTTTGACTGAATGCCAACGTCTGTTGGCAGAGCACCAAGATTGGATTGGCAATGACAAGTTAAATCGACTTTTTTTGGTGCATACACCGACGAAAGGCTATGCTTCCGATGATGAAGCTGCTCCTTACTATCAAATCAAACGCTTTTTGTTAGAACAAGGCATCCCTTGCCAGATGGTGAATACACCTATTTTGATCAACCCCGACTATAAAGACTTGAATCTATCACTCAATATTATCGCCAAGTGCGGCGTGACCCCGTGGGTGCTGCCAGATGCTTTGCCGGATGCAGATTTCTTCGTTGGGCTTTCTTACACTCAAAATAGGCGATCTGGTACGGAAAGATTAATGGGTTATGCCAATGTTTTCAATCAGTATGGAAGATGGGAGTTTTATTCTGGCAATACCGAAACATTTGTCTATGACGATCGTGTTAAGCACTTTAAGACATTAATCCAGCAGACACTCGAACGTCTCAATCTTCAGGAAACACCTCACATTTATTTCCACTATTCCGCAAAATTTTCGCGCGACGATCGCAAAGTGATTCTAGAAGCGGCTCGAAATGTTCGCCCCAAAGGAACCTACTCTTTCGTGTGGATCAATACGCAACACAATATCAGACTATACGACAACCGAGCTGAAACCGATGGCAGCTTGAGTCGTGGTAGTTACATGATAACTTCTCCACATCAAATTTATCTTTCAACAACTGGCTACAATCCCTACCGTAAAACTTTAGGTACACCTCAAGTATTGGAAATTAATATTTGGACTGAGTATTCAAGTAGGGTACCCAATGCACCGCCAGATTTGAAAGCACTAGCAGTTCAAATTCTTAGCCTGACTAAATTGAATTGGGCTTCAACTGATTCATTATGTAGTGAACCTATTACCACTAAATATGCAGGAGATATTGCATATCTCACAGATGCTTTTTTACGTCAGGGGAAAGCATTTAAACTTCACAAGGTTTTAGAAAGAACGCCCTGGTTTCTCTGATCGATAACTTGAATTAGCTTTGGCGTAGATAAACCTTTGTTGGTAATATATCAGGGCAGCGATTGCAGAATTCTAATTATATTCTACATGCATAAAATAACCTTTTTTACCTGAAGTACGAGGCGAAGCTACACCGACTGAAACACAATTAAGGTCTTGAGTGATTAGTATTGTGGGTCGCTACATCTAACCTACTTCCTTGCACAAACCCGCCCGTTCGAGATACTCCCGCCGTTCCTGTCGATCGGCTTTTTGTTTGGCAATTTTACTATTCCAGCATCGCTCTGGTTTAATCTCCTGGGCATAAACAGCCAATCCTCGCCACCGTTCATCCTGCGTTAGCTCCAGTACTCGCTCGGCAATCACCCCACAGCAACAATTTGGACTTTCAACAACTTGGCGTTCTGAAAATCTGACGATCATCCAGTTACCACCCAGGAAAAAATCGTCCCTCTTTTTGTCTTTACCATTGTCATAACAATGATGGGGAGAAGCAGTTTTCCCATCATAGGGTTCATCGATCTCAATTTGAATCCCTAACCCACAAGGTAATAGCAGTTCGATATCGGCACTATAGGCATATTTCTCATCCCAACCAGACGGTTGATAAACCTTCCCATAGTCTACCCAACCTGGAAAATGCTCTTGTAAGTGGGTGAGAAAAAATGCTTCGGATACCCCTTTTTGTGCTTCACTCGGTACGTCAGATCTCATTAAATTAGCTGTCACGCCACTCCAATCAATCGGGATATTCACAACCGCCCAATCGCTATCTCTCACTCGTTCCTGGGGCTGCTGACGTTGAGGACGAGCAAATTTGACTGTTGCATCCCAGTATTTAATCCCAGCAATAAGGGTTAGGGAAATCGCGGCTATCAATATACCAGCAGTCATCAATTTGAGGACGATCGCTAACAACATCATCGCCCATCCACCCAGCACCCAAGCTAAAAGTAATTCTACCCCATTGGATCGTGGTAGTTGGGGAGCTAATTTTCGATTCAATTTAACCGGAGATTGTTGCTGTTTGGTTCGCAGATTTTTAATGATTAGCTTTGGATACTTGACGATCGGATAAGTTCGCATATGATTAAAAATCTGGTTCGATAGCTGCGCTCGATGCCAACTTTGGAGCAACAGGTAAGGTAGGACAAATTCGCGCTGCTAATTGATAAAATATCTGCTGCATATAAGCTTGCAATAACATCTGTCCCCGTTTATCCAAACCTACCAACAATTCCCCATAGGAAATACTAGGGTTGTTCCCAATATAGGTGAGATGTGCGGGAGATAATTGAAACTGGGGAATCTTGACGATCGAGAGATCGTGTCGATTGCAGAATTGCTGCTGTGACTCGGTGAGAACTTTTCCCCAATTGAGATTAACAACCAGAATATGTTCTAAACTCTCACCATAATATTCAACTTGAGATGCAAATATCTCCCATGAATTCGGTGCTAGAGAACTCACAAACCAGCGGCAAACTGGATAGTCTTCTAATACCGAATTCACTGATAACCAATCATTCAATTGGCGAAAAACTCTGGGTGGTAGATTGATAATCACATCCCGTTCTTGAACTAATTCTAATAATCGATCCGTCCGATACAACTCATCGGGATTATCACTAAAATAGATGCCATTCATGTCTGAATGGCGGCAATATCGCCGCCAAACATCGGGATTAAACCGATCCAGATCTACGAGATGGTAATCGCGCCCAAAGTGACGATAAGCCTCAATCAGCAAACAGGCAAACAAACTCTTACCAACGCAGCTAAGTTCCCCATCGACAAAATTTAAGGATTTCACCCTTGAGTTTCCACCAACTCTGGAGCCGGAGCATCAGGACTTTTTTTTGCTCTCGCCTTTTTAGCAGATGGTTTGGCTTCTTCCAGCGTAATATTGGCAGGCTGTGAATCGGTAGTTGCCGAATCTAACGGAGGTTCCATTGCCGCAATTGGCGGCTGTGAATCGGTAATAACTGCTTGGACATCTCCCAGCGTATTTTCAACTTTAACAAGCGGATATTTGGCTTTAACCAAGTTTGTGGATTGAATATTCTCGATCGCTTCAGCCAAGAACTTTTTCGTCCGCATCTTCGAGGCAATTCCCAACCGTTTATCTGCCGACATCAGTAACTCTGAAAATGTGGGATACTCGCGATCGAATAAATCTCGTTCGTGGGGAGCTAAAATCAGTTCGGGTAATTCAATCTCGGCAATATTTTCGGTCTTGAGAAACTCCTGAATACTCTCAGTTAAGATATTCTCCCATTTCGCCCCCGTGCCCCGTAATTGGTTCTTCACCAGCACAAACTGCATCTTTTTCTGATGATAGAAGTAATCAGCTTCCAATAATTCGATCGCGCGAGAACTGGGACGAGCTACAAACCAAGCGATCGTCTCAATTCCTAAATCTGTTTTAATATTGCCGAGTAAATCGCAAGCATCGATCCACTTATTGATAATCCCCGATACCTGTGCCGGAAGGTTGACGATAACATCTTTTTCAATTGCTAAATCGATTAAGCGATCGGCGATCGAGAAATCATCCAAATCCTCACTAAAATGAATGCGATTGTCACCAATTAAATCCTTACCAACCTGCCCTTTTTTTTGTCCCGCTTTAGCTGCAACTGTCGCTAATTGGTAATTCTCTCGATCGTAACAGAGTCCCACATTAGGTGTCGTGCGATCGGCATCCACCAGATGATAATCTATCCCCATCAATTGATAACACTCGATCAGCATTTTGGTAAACATCGATTTACCCGCACCGCCAATCTCACCCGTAACTAAATGTAGCTTGGTCATATTCGTCGCTCAACTAATAAATTATGTCGCTGTAACTCTACCTCTGATCGGCAGAGTCCAACGTTAGAAAGTATCTGAAAAATTACAATTCAGGACTGAAATTCTCACGATCTGGTGGTAAGTTATCTTGTTCGGACACCTGCTGAGATATCGTCCCAGCATCGGCTATTTCGTTCAAGAAGCGTCCTTGATAGGGAATCGATCGATAATCCTTAACCAACGTTTTAGTAACCATCAATTGACCCACACCACCAATCTCGCCTGTAACTAAATGTATCTTTTTCATCCTATTTACTCAACTAATAAATTATCTAGACTATGATCGAAAAATTAAGTTTAAACCCTCATCTCTAGAGACAGAAAGTGTCCTGACTGAAAGTGTACCCTCACACCAAATCCAAACTCATTAATTAATAATTATTAATTATTAATTATTAATTACTACCGGATGAAGCCGTTGCAAATCTTGCCACAGACAGTAAATATCTGTAAACCGATTCCCCAGCCCCAGTTTTTGAATCTCTACTGGTAATTTCTCACCAATATGGATGTAGAGTTCGGCATCTTTCGTCCGCCCAGACGGTAACTTACTCAAGAGGTAAGCATCCAAATCGTTCTGGAGATAGTCAGCGGTACCGCCACACAACAAAATCGTATCGACTCGATTTGGCATGACTTCGCCCAACCAGGACTGCAATTGCTGAACGTGGCTGGTAGTAGCTCTAGCAATTTCCGTCTTGAGGATCTTCAGTTCGGTGTCTCGATATTTGGTGGCAGATTTGAGAATAAATTCCAGTTCCCGATCTGCTCCAGTCGATCGATAGGTATCGATCGGTCCCACCAACTCTTCCACCTGATAACCGGAACTATTCCCCGCCACCTGTTTGACTAAGTTGTAAAACCCTAAATTACTAGAGTGGTAGCCAGATAATACCCCTTGAATCGAGGAAAAAATGCTGGCATTCCGAAATCCGAGCATCAACACCACTACCGATTTAGTAGCTAAATCTAAGTCTTGATGCCAACTGAGAATCCCCATCCCCTCTGGGTAACAAGCCAAGCTAGTCAGTTTGGGTTTTAGCTTCCCCGCTGGCGTGGTGAGCTGCTTGAAAGCCTTGTTTAACTCAGTTTGGTAAACTTCTAGATACGATGATTCCGCTGGCGGTAAAACTACCACCAGTGACAGGCGAAAGGTTGGTGGTAGCTTGAGTTTTTGCGCCATCACCGCCACTGCTGCACAGGTTTTTTGAACGGCAGAGTCTACCTTGAGAGCCTTAACAGTTAGCCAACTGTGGAATTGGATTTTAGCCAGATTCCCGACAGCGTAAGAATTCAGCCCCAATTTTACCCACACCGAGTTTTCAGTGAAATCAGGGTTCATCTCCAATTCACTCTCATCTACCTCTAGGCAATAAGGTGAAATAATCGCTGGGGTGCATACTTTGTCCCCAACCATACTGCCCACGATTTTAGTGCTAGATGCGCCAAAGTCGATCGCGATTAATAAGTGTGGTAAATCTATAGTTTTCAACTTAATTACTCAACTTACCTAGATTTTTGAAAGCTCATCGTGCCATCTTTTCCTGAGAGCGAAAATAATGAGATGACAGGTGGTTCATCATCATCATCGTCCTCATCAGTAAAGTCTGACAACCGAGTCATCGCAGCTTTAGGCTCGACTTTTTTTGGCTGCTTGATAACTGAAGATTCCAGCGTTTCTAATTGTCGCCCTCGCTCTAATAACTCGCCATTTTCTAATACCAATCTTTGAATCAGATCGGCTTGAGAATGTAAGAGCGCGATCGCCTCAACCGCACTCTCGGTAACTTCTTGTGGGCTGGGTTGACCTTGTTTGCGATGCGCTAATGGCAAGTAAAAAGCTCTCAAAGCACTTAAAACGCTCTGCTTTTTTGAGGCAGATAGACTGTTGAGGAAATCATACAACATGACTTCCTCTCGATTATTGTGATTGATTTCCCAGACCCATCTGGATTTGGATGTCATTTGTAAAAATATTTGTAATTGTAGATGGAACGGTATCGATCGTTCACTACAGATCGTCTTCACAATTTATGTAGAATTCCCGATCCATCGCGGCGAGTCGAACAGGTAACGATCTGAAGTGAAGATAATGCTCCTATCTTACTCGCTCCGATCTAGAAATTGAAATCGGCTAATTGACGCATATCGAACCTGAGATTATTTTCCCACTTTCCTAATTTTTCTAGAAAGTCGCCCATAAATAGCCTCTGGATACTAGTCAACTAATTGTTTATTAATTAATCATCAATTGTCTATTAGTTGTACATTGATGGACAATTGATTATATGGACAACTAATTGTCCATTAATATACAGTTAATTGTCAAAATAGCTAAATCGAAGCAAATTAAATTCTAATTAGCTAAAACAATATTTTTTAAGCCTAATTTCTAATTTAATAAAAATTTTTAATATTTAGTCTAAATAAAATATGAAGCATTATAAAAATAATTAAATAAACCAGATACTAAGCCCCATAATATTCTCAGCAATATTAATCATACTAATTTAGCCCAGTTATGCCTATTTATAGTATCAAGCTAACTGTTGCTATTTTTAGTTATTTATATGCCAATCATTTAGTATCCCTAATCACTTTCTCTGCTAAAACGTAGATCCAGTTTCGCTTTGCTCACATGACTATTATTACTAAGCGGTGATTAGATCAGAGCCAGCAAGGGCAGCGTCGGACACTTGCGTGTCCTAGTCGCTTCGCTTTCGCGCCCTGCTGGTCGGGGATACCCCGAACCCCCTTTCACAAACTTTCATTTTTTGCATACTACCGAAATAATCTCATTGACACACTCAGACACTACTAATACTTCAGTTTTGTGGTTGATGCCGAGTATTAAATTAGTCTAAGTCTTTCGGCTGGTGGTACTAGTGAATTGTGGAAGTAATTTACACCTTTCGACTGACAATCCTGGGAACTATGAGGATAACTACAGCTACTGAATCGACTGATGGATGTTAGAGACAATCGAATCTCAATTAGATTAAGCGATCGCGAACAAGAACAAGTCGCTCAAATAGTCGCTACTGCCAGAACTAACGTCTCTACATACGGACGCAAGCGGTTATTGGGGGAACCCGTGAATAATATTGTGGTGCCAGAGGTTAATGTCGATAGCTATCGCGCTCTAATCGAACTAGTGAACCAATTAAAGGCGATCGGGAATAATCTCAATCAAAGTACCAAAGTACTCAATTCCTATCGCCAGGAGGGAAGGAAACTGCCATCTAACCTCGATCTTGTAGAAACGATCAAGGAGGTTGAATGCGAACTTTATACTACGCTTAAACTATTACGCAAAATTCAGATTGAGGTGATTGGAGCGAATCGATCTGATAAACCTCCAGGCAAAGATGTAGGAGGAAGATAACCAAAAATGATTGCCAATATTACTAAAGGGGAGGATTTCGGTGGCATCTTTCGCTATTTACTCAAAGAAAATAAAGATGCGGAGATTATCGGTGGCAATGTCGGCGGACAAACGCCCCAGGAATTAGCAACTGAGTTTGAGATGTTTTCCAATCTCAATCCTAAAGTTCAAAAGACTGTAACTCACTTTTCACTGGCTTTTGCACCAGAAGATGGTGAGATCGATCGTGAAACCAAGGTCAGAATTGCCGATCGCATCGTCACGGAAATGGGCTATAGCTACGCTCAACATCTGATCGTATCTCATGGACGCAACGACCCTGGACACGATCGAGAACACACCCACGACCACCTACATATCGTCGCTAATTCAGTAGATCTCGGCGGTGAATGGGTCGATGATTTCCAAAATTATCCCCGCTTGGAAAAGATTCTCAGACAGATCGAACAAACTGAAAACCTACGTCAGGTGCAGTCTAGCTGGCAAGCCAAGCATCATGCTCCCACTCACGGACAGAAACAGCGGCATAAGCGAGAACTGAGAGAGGTTGCCGATGGGGTGCGAGATGTGGCAACTGCACCAGTCAGCGACAGGCTACAATTGGCGATCGATCGCGCCGCCGCTACAAATCAAACTGTTGGTGACTTTGCCATACAACTAGCCCGCGCTGGGATTACCTGCAAGCTAAAAATCACTCGCACGGGTAAGGTACAAGGCATCAGCTATCAGATGGAAGGGGTGAGTTTCCAGGGGAATCAACTATACGATGCCAGTCTCCCCAAACTTCAATCCGTCCATTCCATCGACTTTGAAGTTGTGCGAGATCGACAAAAAATTGAGACGGCTGCGGTATTTTCCCCGCAGGTTGAAGCACCAGCCCAAGTGCAACAACAGATTCTGGACGCACCAAGTATATCACCACCGCTCCAGGAGGTTAAAATGCTCAGTCACGAACGGAATAGTGTAACGAACAGCAATCGAGTGATTCGATCTCGGCAACGCGATCGTGGTCGCTAATATTGAGAAAAGCTATAAAAACGACAACAAAGTTTCGACAATAGCTGAGTTATAATTAACTGAAAGTGCAAAATGTTAACCACTTGAGTTTTTACACTTTCATACTTTTGAGTACGCAAAAGTTTAAATATGATTATTACAGTAGCTGGTTATAAAGGTGGAGTGGGCAAGACAAGTACAGCCGTCCACCTCGCTTGTTACTTCCAGACCCACGGATCGACTCTATTAATCGATGGAGATCCCAATCGCTCGGCGACGGGTTGGAGTAAACGGGGACAATTACCATTCAAAGTCGCTGACGAACGACAAGCGGCAAAACTCGCCCGCGATTACGACCATATCATCATCGACACTCAAGCCCGTCCCGAACTCGAAGACTTAGCTGCTTTAGTAGAAGGATGCGATCTCTTAGTCATTCCCTCTACTCCTGATGCTCTGGCTCTAGATGCACTGATGCAGACTGTAGATGCCCTTCACAAGTTTAAAGCGGAACAATATAAAGTGTTGTTGACGATCGTACCACCGAAACCATCGCGGGATGGGGAAGCTGCTAGAGAGGAAATGGTGGGGATGGAATTGCCGATCTTTCAAACTAGCATTCGTCGCCTATCCGCCTTCCAAAAAGCAGCACTAATGGGAGTACCCGTTTACGAAGTCAAAGATAAAAAAGCCTCAGATGCCTGGAGTGACTATCAATCTGTCGGCAAGGAAATTATCGCATGAGTAAAACAAGTAAATTTAGTGCTGTCTTCAAAAATCGCCAGTCTGAAGATGTAGAAATTGAGAGTCAAAATTTAGCAACCGAACCATCGGTTGAGGCGCAGAGCGAGATAGAAACGAACCAATATCCTACAGAGCAAGCGATTACCCAGGAGACAGGCTACGCCAACGAAGCAAGTGTAGCCTTACCATCTGAGTCCGTACCACCGCCAGCCAAGAAGATGGGTAGACCAGCGGGGAAACGCAGTGACCCAAAATACACTCAGGTAACAGCTTATATTCAGAGCCAGACTTACCGAGATGTTAAGGTGGCATTATTACTAGGCGGTAACGGGCAAGAATTTTCGGAGTTAATTGAAGATTTACTGACCGAGTGGTTGAGTACGCAAAAGTTTAAATAGCTGAAAACTCAAGTTGTTAAGTACTTGGCAACTGGTTCAATTATTCATCCTGTCTATCTTCTTTTCGAGTAGTTGGGTACGCAAAAGTGTGGGTACCTAAAAACTCAAGTTGTTAAGTACTTGACAACTGCTTAAATGATTCATTCTACGTTCTACGTTTGCACTTTTGCGTACTCAACTACGCAAAAGTTTAAATAGCTGAAAACTCAAGTTGTTAAGTACTCGATAACTGGTTAAACTATTCACCCTGTTTTTCTTCCTTCAGGGGCTTCGCTTTTTGTTCAAAAACTTTGGTTGCTGCCTCCAGAATATGGCAGCCCTGCTCGTTTATGCTTAGTTGTCCAGAGACAAATGCCATCCAGGTTTCGAGTTCTGCGGCTTCAGTTTCGGCTTTGTGCCAATTCTTTCTATTTATAAGTGCAGTATAGGTAATGTCATCATCGTCGATTAGTTCGACTTTGAGCTTTTTAGCAGGCATGGGTACGGCTCTTGGAAATTCAACTAGGAACTTGAGCGATATCTCCCGCTTGACTACTTTTGCTTTGGCTACTTTGGTTTTGATTTGTTTTATTCCCACCAATGTTTTATCTTGCCACTCAAAAACTTTGATAGCCGCATCCAGAATATTACAGCCGAAGTCGGTTATCTTCAATTGTCCAGAGACGACTGCGATCCAATTTTCAAATTCTGCGGCTTCAGTTTCAGCTTTGCGGTAACTCTTAGCACTTACAATTGCAGTATAAGTTGTCTTATCTTCATCGATTAATTCGATTTTGACCTTCTTATCAGGAAGGGATATAGCTCTGGGCAATTCGCGAGATTTAAGCTTGATTTCTTTGGCGATCGCTTTTGCCTTGGGTATTTTTGTTTTAACTTGTGTTGCACTCATGTTCATCTGGCAATGTGAACAAAATCTAATTCTAGATCGAGTTTTAGATATGCAAAAGCCATTAACCTGTATTAGATTGATTTCTTATTGACAGTTGTACTCCGCTCATTGCAAGCAGCGGTTTAATTCAATCCGTAAAGGTTTAATCGCTTAAATACCTGTGGATACTTACTCTCAACCATTTTCAGCGCAATTCTAGCGACAGTCGGATTAGTCACCGTTAAATAGTCATTCAGCACATTTTCTAACTCCAGTTCCTCTATCTGCCCGATATGGAGCAGCGTTTGTGCTACGGAACGAAGATTTTCTAGACTAAATTCAGGCGATCCAGATCGGTGTTCTGGCAGGTTTATCTTATCTATACTGGCAAAATCATCGATGTGGATCGCTGATAATAACTGAGTTGGGAAGGATGTTTGAGGATTTTGCCACTCTTTTACTCGCTCTCGTTGATGAGTTGCTAACTGTTCTAATCGTCTCGTAACACATTCATAAATATGTTTCACTTCCACAGGTTGAGTATCTGGATAAACTGTGGGTGTATCTTTAATTGCCTGGGAAATTGGGTTGTCGGTCGTACCGAAAGAGTAAATTCTTGTTACGACCTTTTTTCCGCGATCTACAGTTCGGTGACGGTGGGAGATGACCGACAGTCCTAAATAACGGGCACTACCAGCCACCAGACGCATTCGTCCGCGTCCATCTTTCATCCCCAGTGTTTCCATCGCTGTACCTAAAGCTTGAATCTCTCGGTCGTCTTGGTGAAATTCACGACCTGCGAGTTTCCCTAATTGCTCGATTAGTTCAGGGGTGAGTAATTCGTACTTAGGCGCACCTTTAAAAGCCAAAATCGAATTTGCCACAGCATCTAATTTGAACTCGTCATCCTTTAGTTTGACCAGTTTAAGTCCAAATTTCTTGAGAATGCGTCTGAATAACTTAAACGGATCGTGTGGCTGGTTGGGATTGACGTTGATTTTCAAACAGGACTGATAAAGTTTAGAATCAGCAACCTGCTGGGTAATTGCGGCAATCTGTTGTCCATCGAATTCCCCCTCCATGAGGTCGTGCAAGCCCAATTCCCGTCCCACCTTCACCAATGCCAATGAGGAGCGATTGAGTTGGTCTGGGAGCCAGACAGAACCAGTCTCAGCCACAGGCAGCCAAGCCGCTAGATGGTGGATTTCGGCGCGTTCGGGATGGAGGAGGTAATGGTAAGTTTCAAGCTGCTTAACTAACGCCGGATGATTATATTTCAACATCTGGATCAGTTCGGCTGAATAACTTTCAGTCTCCATAATCCCTGGTAACTGCTGTTGAGTCAGATAGTATTTACTCGCCAATACCCTGTCTAACTCATTCGCCCCAGGATTATTTCTAATTGCCTCATATTCGAGTCTGGTAATATCTGGCGCATCATAAATCCGCCGCGACTGCACTACTCGTCGTTCGACTTCAACTCTACCCATCAAATCATCGGTATCGTCACAACCATCGACATCTTCAGGATCGATTGTGACTGTATAACCATCTGCTACCATTGCTTCGACGAATAGCTCGCGCAGGTGCTTCATCTCCTCATTGAGATTGGCTTTGTATTGGTGAGCCAGTTTGAGCCAGAGATCTTCCTGATTGGCATAGCTAGTGAGGATCTTCATCGCCTCATCCGCTGCCCCTTTATCTAGTAGCATGAACACCAGATCCATATCTTCATGTACCTGGCGATCGAATTCATCTTTTACCCACTTGCTAAATGAGCTAGAGTTACCATCACTGATGCGTCCTTGCCGTTCGCAGTAAATCACGCGGGGCGCACTAAAGTCCCGATATCTACCCAGGAATTGCAAGCCAGACAGAACGCCGAGATTGCCCAGGTGGAAATGGTAGTGAGTCGTGAAATATCCAGCTAAATCGATACTAATGCCGCTTTCAGCCGTGGGTGAGAGAATCACGATTTGGGGTGAGTACGTCTCCAGATAAATTTTGGGATTGCGGAAAAATAGTCCGACGGTATCATCTCGATCTGTTGTACCATCAATTCGACAGATATTCGCTTCGGGAATGCCAATCCGGATCAGGGATTTTTCCAGGTTCTCGCAGTGTTTTTGAGTAGTAGCAGTAACTAACAGGTTCGCTCCAGCTAGAGCGTCATCGAGAATGGCACGGGTAACGGTGGATTTTTGGTTCACCATCCGCACATTCATTTGGTTGCGGTAGGTATTCTCAAGTTTGTGGACGAAATCAAACGATCGTAATTCCCGCAGGAAATCCAGTTCGGTATCGCTAAGATAAGCATCGAGCGCGACGACCCCGTAACAATTCTTAACTAGCTGCTCGATATGTGCCAATCTCACCTGACGCGAATCCGTACCATCCTTACGCCGTCCGGCTGTGAGCTTACTGGTGAGCATATCGCTCAAATCAGAGACGCATTCGTCGAGGATGACAATTTTATTCGCCATCTGGGATGGGTTGATTAGCCCTGCTGAGTGGTGGCAAATGGCTTTGTGATAGTCAGAGTCTAAAAATACTTTATCTTCATCGCCAACGTGATAGAGATCGGGGATGCGATCGCAAGTTTGCCGCAGTAAATTATTCCGATACCCGATGAAAATTAGTTCTAAGCCCCGCTCTCTCGCCCAAGCACCTAAAGCTTTGAGAACCTCAGTTTTGCCCGTACCTAGTGCAGATTTGATGCCAACGAGAGTGCTGGGCGGGTACCCCGCCACGCTGTTTTCTAGTCCAGTCTCAGGAATCTCCCACTGAAGGAAGCGATTGGATTGAGTTTGATTGGGGGTGAAGTGTTTAGACTTTTGATATAGTTTCCGCGCTAGGGAGACGATTTGCGGCAGCAGTTCGACTCCGCTCACTGCAAGTGGTGGTAATTTATTACCAACAAGGTATTCGAGTTCGTCTAGGTCAATTTCGCGGAGGAGAAATAGATCCTCCAACTCGTCGATATCTTGTCCTGAGTACATGAAGCGGGGTTTATAGCCCCATTCCTGTAATTGATGGTAGAGATTTACCCAGCGGCGAATGACTTGAGGCTTGCGAATATCCTCACCATCGAGGTAGAGATCGATGTACTCTGCTCTCCATCGAGATAAACCATCTTTTAACAGTTCGGGACTGGACAGCCATTGTCCGCCAGCCGCACCGATGACTTGTTGCCCCATTCTGATAGCAGTCAGGTTAGGTTTAGCTCCCGTCCCTTCGGCAAAACCGATGGAGTTTAGTACGGGTTCGACTCCTAGTAGTTGGGGATAGGCGAAGGTGAGGGGAATTTCACCGTTGGGGAGGCTGGGAGCGGCTCCATTATCTCGACCTTTTTCCCAAACGCTTGACAGCCAGCGATACCGAGATTTGGAGGCTTCGCGGTTGCGAATTTGGAAGGCGACGATTTCACCTGTGATGGTGTAGATGGGAATCAGAATCCCACCGATGGAGCCATTATTTAACCGATTGCCCTGAATATTGACACCAGGAAAGCGAGGATTGACGGGTTGTTTGAGTTTTTGGAACTTCTCGACGCTTTTGAAGCCGATTTCTTCGATCTGTTGTTGGGTGAAGCCACGTCTAATTAGATCTTTTCGATCGATCTCGTTTAATGAAAGTTGGGCTAAGATTGTCCGCGCTGCAATGTCTCGCTCCAGGGCTGGTAATGATTCAGCCCGACGTTGATTTTCGGCTGCGAGTAATGCTTGTTGCTTGAGTTGTTGCTGTTTGACCCACTCTGCTCTTTCTGCTGGGGTCGCTTGATGGTTTTCACCGCGATGCTCATTCCAATCGATGAGGGGGATATATACGCCCCATTGTCCGTCGCGGGTATCGTTGAAATAATGATAGTCGGGGTTGCCATATCCACCCGCCCCAGTCATGCACAGGGTTTTGATCGTGGGGGTAATTTTACCGTTGTGGGCGGAAAGCTCGTAATTTTGCGATTTGCATTTGCCTGAAGTGCTACCGCAGACTGGGCAACTGTTATTTAACCCTCTATAGGCATTGAATTTCGAGTGGTTGACTAGATCGGCAAAATATCTCACTTTCGACTCCTGGGGTGGGAGTCACTAGTCGATCGGCTGGGCTGTTGTCTTTTCCTTCTCCTACAAACTAAACATCTGGGCGGGGGTGTCATTAATCCCCACTTTTTGGGGTATAATGACAATACTTGGGGCGAGTACAACAAGTATTTAGTTATGTTTAGTTTTTAGTTTGTAGAAGAGTGGAAAAGACAACAATCATGAAAATGATTGACTAGCAACTCTTATATATTGGTTATTTGACCCTAATAATCCCTCTGTTACACTTGTGTGACAGGGGGTTAATTAGTTCTACGGATATAACTTACTGATGTATGTTACTCAAGATAATATGCCCATTTGTGCCTCATCGATCGATTTTTTTCGATCGATTGCCGAAAATTTATTTTTTCAGTATTAGTTAGGCGATCGATTATACCTAGAGTGTTAGGGCGATCGCTAGAATATATTTGTTACTGATAAAATTACGGCACCTCAATCAAGCAAACGTTTTCAACCTTTTGCCCGTTACGGTTGAGTTGGACTTTGAACTTCGCTGCATCCACTCGACACTGCTTGGTGTCTAGATAACCGTGATTTAGTTTGACAATCCGGCGGAAAAAAGTACCTTCCTTGCTCTCCAGATACTGGAGTGTATCTCGATCGCTACCCCGTCTCTCGGCGATTTGTAGGGGAATTAAATAAAAATGTGCGAGTGCCCCTGTCAGGGTGATTCCGGCGATCGCACCAATCAACATCGCTAAAATAGTCGGTAGGGATAATGGAGGTGGTTGTTTTTGAGCGGTAAAAGCTGCTTTAATCATCAATCCTAATTCCTCTTTCTGGCTCGGTTGAGACTGAGTAGCCAAGGCAGATTTGACGATCGCGATTAATTCCTCCTTCTGGATCGGTTGAGCAGATTGAGCCGAAATAGCGGCTGTGACGATCGCTTCAAACTCTTTTCTCTGGCTGACTTGTAGCGATTCGATAAAATTAATCTCTTTGAGCAAATCGTGGAGTTGAGGATCGTCAGGTGTGAGTCCCTGTTGCATCGTCAGTTCGAGGATTTTCTGGACGCTGTGGTTGTCACCGAGTTTCTCGGATAATTGAGATAGTGCGGAAGTGGTCATATTTATTACCTAGAGAATTCAGATTTTTTCTTGATGACATTCGATTTACTCGAACGAGTGGCTGTGGCTGGGGTTTTCGGTTCGATTTGTGGTGGTGAATGTGTGGAAGTTTCGATCTGTTGAGGGATTGGGCTGGGGGCTTGAATTTGGTGTAGTGACTGTGTGGCTGAGAAGTCAGTCGATCGCGAATAACCAGCGATAATCCCCTGGAGTAGGGCTGATTCTCGTCCCACCCCATTAAACTTAGATTTTTCATCTATGCCTTGGTGGTGACAGGATTCGAGCCACTGTGTACCCCCATTGAGATCGATTCGATGTGCTAAATAGGGATTGTTGGTAAAAGCAGCGAACGCGGCTCCTTCCAGGTTTCCACTCGGTTGGTAGTGTGGTAGTAGAGCATCGGTAATTTGTTTACCCAACCAGTCTGTGGAATTCGAGCCGATATTAATTCCTGGTTGTGGGGCTTGCTGGTTTAATTTAGGAACATTCCGGGCGTAGAGGCGGCTTACTAACTGTCGATCGTTTATTGGAGCTTGAGTGAGTGCTAACTTCGATGGTAGATTGGGTTGTGGCTCGATCCCAAGCGTGTAATTTTTACTAGTTTCGGCGACTAAATTAACAGTTAATTCCGGCTGTAGAATCTGGGGGATGGAACGTCGATTGAATTTTCCTCGCTCATCCACCGCCCAAGCGATGATTTTGGCTTCTACCAGATGATTTAGCCCAGTCATGGAGGTGGTGTGAGTCGTAAATTCACCGATGAGCATGGGCAGTCCTGAATTATCCTGGAGATGAACCCCCACCGTGTATTCGGGGATTTTCTCGATCGTGAATTCGACTGTTTGGTTGGAGTAGTTCGGTGTGATTGAATTGGCAGATAGAGTGATACTCTCGCTACCAAGAGCAATATCGACTTTTTTGTTATATCCATTGGGTTTGAGGGTAGCCGTGCCGATTAATTTTCCATCTGGTACTAATCGCCCTTGCTGCTCCAGGAATTTGACACTCTGCGCGTCTAGTAGCCCGATCCGTTTGGTTCCATCCACTAGTGCATATTTAGGTACCTCAATCGGGGCAAGAACGATGTTTGCTGGGCGATCGATCCAGGGTGTATCCGCCAGGGCATGACGATCTACCTTGCCAAAGGTAATTTCGACATCGGGGAGTTGGGGAATTTGCATCTTCATTAATGCCCCCGTATTTTTAGCCAATTTCGCCTCAACTATCTGCCCATCAGCGCGAACTGGGAGGCTATCTTGGCGCAGATAGCCCAGAGAACGAAAATCTTGATGTCGATCGCTAAAAAGTTGAATTTCAGCCCGTTTAATCGGATCGTCGAGGGGGATGAGTCTAATTTGAATGGGGCGATGCAAATAGCTATCGGGGAGTTGGAGATCGGGATTGAGACTGAGTTTGTGGGTGTTGAGGCTTATATTATTAATTTGTTTGGTTAATTCCGTCGGGAAGGCAAATAGCATCGCTGAAGAAATTCGATCTGTTGGTTCGCGCCCATTAATGGTAGATTCTCGCCACAATGCGGCGGCATAATTAGGGTGTTGTGTTGGCGGAATGGCATTCCTAAAATCTGTAGCTAAATCGCTGGCTCTGGCAAAATATTGACTGCCAATATTGGCTGATGGTGCAGTTAGCTCACAACTTTTAACTTGGTAGAGATTGCCAAATTGAATTTTTGCTCGTTGGCGACTGAATTCACATAGTGTCCCCAGGGGTTGATATTCACCTTTACCATTTTGAGCTAGTACTATGGCTTGATGATAAGTCCCAATTCCCCGTTCGAGATCGTTGGGTAAAATATTAATTTCGGTGTGAATTAGGCGTTCCGGTTGATAAGCTAGGGGATGTCCGAATTGATTGAGGTTAGTTATTTCTAACTCTTTACCATCGGGAGTAAGAATGATTAAATTTGCTCCGTCTTCATTCCGTTCTTTGTTAAGATATTTAGTCCCTTGAAACCAGAGCGTATCGAATTCTCGCTTGAATTGAATCGTTTGAGCTAGTTGGTTAGCGTCATAGTTTTTTGGAAATAGTTCTGTAAAACAAAATGGTCTTTGGGGGGTAATTTTGACCTCTTGCCAATATTGGTTGACGCGATCGGCTAAAATCTCTTGAGGTGAGTAACCTTCGATCGTTAACTTTTGGTTTTGATAAGTACGATCGAGTTTCTTCTCTCTGAGTAGGGGTAACTTGTGAACTAGAAATTTATTAAGATCGGTTACAGCCTCAGCATCAGCCGCCCGTGCGGATTTAGGCATATCAACAGCGATTTGATTTTGATAGGCAGCAACCGTGACTAAATCTCTGAGAATCGATCGATAATTATCGAAAATCTGTTGGGTATTTACTTCGTTGACGAAAGTTTTGGAGATGGTATCAACTTTAGCTTTAATACCTGTTTGTAAACCATCGAACCATTCATTATTACCTACCGATAGGTTAACGGGACGCTTGACTAATTCTTCCTTATATTCCTGACATCTGCGGGTAATTTTCCACAATTTCTTTTTGATATCATTTGCCAATAGCAATTTATCTTGACTCCCAACCACATTATCATTAGTAGAGATAATATTGATCGCGCTAATTTGTGATTGGAGTCTGGTTAAAGTATTAGCGATGCCTCCCACACAGCTATTTCGCATCTGGAGAGCAGCAGCTTCTTGACTGGTATTAACAAATTCTAATTTTTGCTCTTTCACCACATCGGGATAGCGATTTACGGGTAATTGGGCTAACTTAACATCGCGGGTTAAATTGGGATATTTACTAGCTAATGCTACCCCTAAACAATCACCATCAAAATCTAAAGCAAAGTCTTCTAATACCGTTTGTTGAGTAGTTCCGATTTTTTTACTACTGGCATCGCTAATGATGATATAGTTCGGTCGATGTTCGGCTTTAGTATAGTCGGTTAAATGGCGATTTGTGAGGATGCGAACGCCATTAGTATTAATTAGTGGGGCGCGATAAGTAATAATTTCCGCACCATTGTTGAGCCAGGGAACGCAGATTTCTCCATCTTTTAAAGCTTTACTGGGAATTGCAAAACCGCGATCGAAACTCACACTTCGATCTTTCCCCGTCGCTAAATCTTTCCACTGATTTCGCACGAATTTTTCGAGTTCTTTGGTAGCGATACTCGTTTCGAGCAGGCTGTAGTTGCCAGATCTTAGTGCAGCCTGAATAAATTGATAGGCTTCATTCGGGGCTAGTGGCGAATTGGAGTCGATTAATCCCTCATCAAACCGTTTTTCCTGTTCGCTACAGTACAGTCGGGCGAGTTGGGGTAAATCCGATTGGATGGCGGCGAGTTCAGCCATTTTTGGCTCTAGTTGGGGAATCAGATCTTCGATCGTCCCAGGATATAATCCAACTAGGCTGGAAATCGCCATCTTACCCTCTTGAGAGCGGTCTTTTGCTCCCAACCACATTTCCAGATCGTAGATGCCTACAGCGGGCTTTTGTCCACCTTTGAAGGAAGATTTGGGTAGAACTAAATCGGGTGGGGTTGTGTTCTGCCAATTTAACTCACTTAAATCTGCCGCAATTAAGCTCCCTTTGGCTAGTTTGTGGATGCCATTATTATCTGGTAATGTTGAACCAAAATTGGGGATAAATCCGCGAAATTGAATCGCTGTTCGCTCGTCTACACCGAATAGTTTTCTAGCTACTTGATCGGACATTTTACCGTGGCAATCGCCAGTTAAAGCTAAGGCGGTTTCTTTATCTAAGTAGCCGCCATTGTCTCCGGTTTCGTCGTCAACGATCGCTATTTTAAAGCGGTGTTGTAAATGCTGGGGGGCGACTTCAAATCTGTCGATCTTAATTAGCTGACATAGAGCTTCGACTGTAATTGGTAAAATTCCTGTTTGAATATGAGAGTCCTCGCCGAAGGCACTCTGAGGTAGGATAATTTGGGGAACTTTATCTGGCTTTAATAATGCTAAATCTTGCAAGTTGAGATCGATCGATAGTTGCCCTGTCGCTTGTGCTAATTCCCATGTTGCTTGGGCTAAAGATAAAGCGATGTTGTTATCTATAATTTGAGAATTATTGCCATGATTATCATTGACGACTAATACATTAATTGTTTGGTGTTTGGGGTCGCATTCACCCAGTAATAACGCGCCATAAGCTCCCCGATCTTTAATTCCGTACACGCCATCTAGCGGGAGTTCGGGAAATATTTCAGCAATCCGCTCTCGAATTTCTGGCGGTGCGAATACAAATCTCGATCCAGAAGAAATCACCAAAACGTGTCCATCGGGATGATTTTCCTGTAATTCTGCTGCCGTAGTAGTTTGGTCGGTAACTGCAAAACTAAATTGGACATTAGGGCATAATCTTTCTAATGCTGTATGTTTTAAATACTCGACTACTGGCTGATTTGTTTCGTCTACAATCCATCGACCAGTATGAGCATCAAAACTTTTAATAGACAACATATTATTTCAGTACAATCGACCAATACAGTTTTAAATTAACAGGTTATAATTAAGAATGTCTTCGGCTATAAGTATCAAATAAATTCATGACTAGAAAATTAAAATATGACTATTATCAACTAGAATTTGATAACTGGATTAAAGTAGATCCAGAAAATCGCATTGATGCCGATCTTGATGATTTTCATAGATCGATCAAACCTCATATTCAAGCTAATTGTAAAATTAAATTCCCGTGGCAGTACGGCTGGAACACCCATCATCCAGACGGCAGCTACACGCCAGAATTAGTTGAATATTTAGCCCAAAATGCCGAATATTTAAAAATTCATGGATATGGATATCCGGTGGAGAAAATCCAGATTTGGAACCCTAAAGATGCGATGTATCAATGGCATTCTCAAGAGGCAAAATATAATATCATCGCAGGTGGGAGGATGGTATTTAGCGATAAATTTAGATCCTATCTTCAGTCAGAAGGCTATGCAGAAATGGCAATTGCAGGCATCGAGGATGAGGTTCATAGTGACGCTGGGCGATTCCTCCAAACCATGAGTCCCGAACTTGCCATTCAAGCCATGATGGAAGATTATTGGACAGGGTTTAGCTGCTCTCCCATCAGTGGTACGATTGTTGAATGGAAAGTAGCCCAGCGGGAAGCAACGCTGATGTCCAGAAAACTAGTCCCGCATCAGGTGAGGGTAGCGAGTTTACTAGTTTGAGTCGAAATTTTGGCGATAATGAAAATCGCTGAAATCTCCCAACCCGCGCAGTGAGGCGACAACTATCGCAGAGCGGCTATTATCGGTGTCGAGCTTAATCGCACAATTTTTGACATGCTTTTGGAGGGTATCGCGGGTAAATCCGAGTCGAGCGCAAATTTCCTCAGTCTGATATCCCCGTTGGAGCGCATCGACAACATCCACTTCCCGCTTTGACAGACGGGGCAGAATCACCGAGGCTGGTGTTCTGAGAATTTCGATGTATTTTGAATTGTAAATAGTATCGACAATCTTAGTAATATTTGTTGGATTTATTTCTTTATCTAGGAGCAGGTAATCTGCACAGTACTTAATCATCTCGGTCAAATTTTCTAGGACTGTGATGCCAGATAAAACTAGAACTTTTATATCGTGATAACTCTGCTTAATTTTTTCGATTGAGTAGATTATCTTGTCATGGTTGTTAAACGCTAATACGACTAAATTTAAGTCTTTTAGATCGATAAAATCGACGATCTGATGATCGTACTGATCTGGATTGACAATTTCTATCTTGGGGCTATCCAAAAATCCATATACTCCGTTTGCACTTAAACCTGAATCAGCTAAAACTAGACAACGTAACGGCATATCGGGATCGAATGAAGAGAGATCTGGACTAATACTATCAATTTGTTTCGATAGATACATCGGTATTTGTACGAGTATTTGCTGAGATTTTGAACCTCAAAATTGATGATTACCACATTTGTGTATCAGCTAAATATCTTAACTTTTAAACTGACTGATATGACTGGGTTTGCCAATTCTTAAAAATTCAGAATTCAGCATATGACTACCAGATTTGTGCCATATAAAAACTCAAAGTCTTGATTATGATAGCTGCATATCCAGTTAAATAACCTTTATAAAGTGATGACTCGTTATCAAGACAAGAATCAACGCCGCCGCAGTAAAACATCAGATCCAATTTCTCTCGATTGGTACATGGCGGCGGGTAGTTGCGCCTTAATTGCTTCAGCGTGCTATGGACAAATTGGTTGGTCTAGTTATGCCCTCGCTGCTGCTTGGTTGCTATTTTGCGGTGTGATTATCGTTTATTCTGGCAAATCTCTCGGAGCAACTGAAAGTTATATTCGCCGATTTCTGCGTAATTATGGTAAGACAGGTTTACTAGGAATTGGGTTTGGTGCTTGTTTATTAACTAGCTTATTCTTCGCCCTCGCCGAACCATCTCAAGCTTTATTTTTATTAGATACTGAAGCAAACTTGAAAGCTTTATTTACGGCATCAGGTACATCATCTTCAAATAGTGCAGGTTTATTGGCAGCTTTATCTACGATCTTTATCGGATTGAGAGGCTTATTAATTATTGCGGTTGCTTATGGGGGATTTAAGATCTTTCAAGCTCGTGACGATCAAGAAGATATGAAAAGTGCTGCGCGGATGCCAGTAATGTTGCTGGTTGTTTCGACAATTATTGATGTGATGTCTGGAGTAATTGCCAAACCTTAAATCACCAGCTCGATCGCCGAATGACTGCCTGTAACGTCCCAATTTGCCATGACTAAGTATCGCAAGATTAACCGCAGTTTAGATCAAAGCCCATTACTATTTGGGGTGCTATCTTTCGATCTCCTCTACCCAATTGCTATTTCATTTTTCATCGCCTACTTAATCCCGATTGGAATTTTTCATCAACATTGGGTGGTGGGTATTGCCACCTTTATTGCTTTAGTAATTTCCTGGGCAATTCTGACAGCCAAGGGCAGTCACATTTTTCTATCTAGATTACTCCAGCGTCCCCCTCGGTGGATTCGAGCCATTATTCCCTATCACTCACTATTGCGAGAACTCCATGAGCGCGACTACCTTACAGCCCAAAAAGCTCAAACAGCAAGCCGTAAAAAACGGTCAAAATTCTAAAGAGGTACTGACTCCGTTTGAGAAAGACGTGCAGTTCGCCATTTTGATTAATTTCCAAGTTGAGGGGCAATCAGTTGGAGCTTATCTAGCTCGGAAAAAGGAAAGTGATTATAAGCTGACATTTGCGTTTGATTGTCGGGGGGTTCATCCAACTTTATCAGCGGAGGCAATTGAGGATATTTTCGAGCGATTAGAAGGTGGATTTAAGGATTTACCTGAAAAAGAAAGTCTGACTATTCACCTCAAAAGCTTCAGTGAAGATATCGATCGTCAGTTAGAATTATCTCGATTAATAGAACGAGTTAAAGCTAACAAGTCCCCATCAGCAGCTAATTCTAAGCTACTCAGAGGCTTAATTTACTCCAAGAAGGAGCGGATTCAAGCCCTGCGGGAAAATGGGTTACGTAAACCTAAAAAATTAACCCTCTATTGTACTTATACCTACGAATCAAACGAAGGAGAACGAGATGCGATCGAGAAATCAATCTCCACTGTGCTCAAGTTTTTTCGCCAAAACGTTACGGGTGAATATAGCGTCCGTAAATACGACGAACTATTCAATTTTCTCGGTTCGGGCTATCAGGATGGCTTGAAACAATGGCAATTAATCCTCTCCAATCAGATGGGACTCACCATCGTCCCCCAGACTGTGGAGCAGATTTGGGCGGACTTGTGGGGGCGATTCAACCAGTCTCAACCGATTCCTGTCCCCCAGTACCTGACATTTAACGGTGAAGATCTCCACGAAACCGTCAACAGCCAAGTCAGTCCGATTAGTTTATTAATGGAGTCAGAAACCTCAATTCCCGTCGCCAGCCGGAACTACGTCCATTGCAACAGCAAGTATCAGGCGGTGCTGCTATTGGCTGACAAACCTGTCGGGTTTAAAAATGATCAAGTTCAACTGCGGTACCTATGGGAGCTAGTTGCGGATCAACAAGTCTATGACACCGAAATTATCGCCCAGGTGGTGAAGGGTAATCAAGCCCTGCTCCAGGATAAACTGAGTACCCTCACCAAACAGTCAATTGGTAAAGTCAGCGATGCCGCCAACCAAGGCACCGTATCAGTCGGGGCGACAATTGCCGCCGAACGCGCGGTGGAAGCCCAGCGGGATTTATTTGAAGGGGCAATTCCCCTGCGGATGTCCCTGGTGTGTATCATTCACCGCGATGAAGCCCAAGCGTTAGAAGATGCCTGTCGCGCTCTCTCGGCTAAGTTACTCCGCCCCGCTTGGTTGGTGAGAGAGATCGATTATCCCTGGTTGCCGTGGTTGCAAACCTTCCCAGGGCTGCGGTGGGATCTCCTCTATGCCGAACCCTACGACAGGCGGTTTAACGTCCTCACTAGTGAAGTTAGCGGTTTTGTCCCCCTGGTTAAAACTGTCAGTCAAGATAGCACTGGGTTTGAATTGATTGCGGCGGAGGGGAATGCTCCCATCCACATCGATTTATATACGGAGGTGAAAAATGTTGGGGTGTTTGCCACCAAACGCGGTGGTAAGTCGATCCTCGTCTCCGATATGCTCACGGATGCGCTGTGCTACGGGATGCCTGTCTCGATTCTTGACTATCCGCGTGAGGATGGCACGGGGACATTTAGCGAATACGTGCCCCTATTGGATGGAGCATATTTTAATATTGCGACTGAATGTTTGAATTTATTTGAACTTCCCCAACTGCGACAGTTCGCCCCTGAAGTTCAAGCGCAGAGACTAGCCGACTTCCAGGATTCCTTATTAGAAATTCTGCAAACAATGGTGCTGGGTACTAATTTGGCAGGTAAGACGAACCAACAAGAAGTACGCTCGATTCTGAATCTGGCGATGGCGGCGTTTTTTGATGACGTTAAGATCCAGCGGCGATATAACCTGGCTAATACCCACGGTTTTGGGAGTGAAGCTTGGGCAGAAATTCCCACCCTCAAAGATTTTATCGGCTTTTGCACGATCGGGCGGCTGAAAATGAGCGATCCTACCCCCCAACTATTAGCAGCGATCGAATATATTAATTTGCGGTTGGATAGTTGGCTAGAATCGAGGATTGGTAAAGCTTTGAGTAGTCCTTCGACGTTCAAATCCGACAGTCAATTATTCGCCGTGGCGATGGCGAATCTTGCCAATCAGGAAGATGCTGCGATTATTGCAATGGCGACTAATCTGGTGATCCTGCGTCGGAGTCTGGGTTTTGAGCGATCGATCGTTTTTATCGACGAAGCCCCAATTCTGTTCAGTTTTGAAGCCATTGCGGAGCAGATTGGTAAGTTCTTTGCCAATGGTGCCAAGTCGGGAATTGGGATTATTATCAGTGCCCAGGAGCCGAAATCGATCGCTCAAACCAAACATGGCGCGAAAGTATTTGACAACCTGAATATTAGACTGATTGGGCGGATTCAAACTACCGCAATTGATAGCTTTGTCGAAATCTTCAAAATCCCCAGATCGATCGTCGCTCGGTGTGCGGGAGAAGGATTTTATCCCAAAAAGGAAGGCTTTTACAGTCAATGGATTTTAAGCGATGGATTGTACGATACTCCCTGTCGTTACTATCCCAGTTTCTTACAACTGGCAACGGTGGTGAATAATCTCCCAGAAACAGCCGTTAGACTCAAACATTTGCGACAACAACCGAATGTAATTCTCGCCCTATTGGAGACAGCCAAAGAGTTATTTACGACTACTAAAGATCGGGAATCTGGCGGTGGGAGTCGGGATAGTCCGACTCTCGCACAATCACTCAATTTACAACTATGAAATTGACCAAAAAAGCTAGAGTTGCAGTTATTACTGTAATTTCTTTAACTGGATTAGCTGTTACTCCAGTGATGGCATTCGATTTAGGTTTAGGCTCATTGGCTCTACCTGATGTATCTCAATACGGCAATATTCTTGCTCAAGTCTCCCCCGAAAATAAGGGCACAATTGACAAAATTGTTGGTTGGATCGGTCAAGGACAAGCCTTTACCCAAAAAATTCAATCGATCGGTGGAATGATTACGGCATCTACTCAAGGAGCGCAGGGCATCCCCGATTTCGATAAATTGTTTGCCAAAATACGGGAACTAGATCCCAATCAAAATCCGGGCGATCCAAGCAAATCTCAGGGTGAAAAAATCGAACGACAAGTGACAGATATTGCCGCCGCAGTAGGTACAGCACCACTCACCCAGGAAGGGCAACAAAAAAATGCCAATCTCTTGGCAGGGATTGCCAATCAAGCAGCTTTAGCTACTACTGCCACTCAAGCAGGATTGCAATCAAATAATAGTTTGGAAGCGATTAAAAATGGGATGAAGGTGACAAATGCGGCGACTCAACAAATGGCTAATTATAGTTATTTACAAGCTCAAACCATTCAAGTAGGAGCGGCAAATGTCCGAGTTAATCAGGCTGTGAATACAGAGATGAAGACTTTGAATAACCACAATAGTTCGCTCCAAGCGCAGAATGATTCGATGGTAGCTAAAACGCAATCGATACCCCTACCGTTACTCAGCACTAGATAACCAATTTGGCAGTCAGTTGCGGAGTCGGTGCGGTCGGGTTTCCTTCGGAGGAAACCTCCGAGTTCGACCATGCAACCGACCCAAGCTATCGACTTCTGACTGCCATCTTTCGATTTTCAGCAGGACGCTGTTTTGTTAAATTTACTTGTCTAATAAATACTTGTAATTTACGACTTACGACTTACCTGTCAACTGTCAACTGTCAACTGTCAACTGTCAACTGTTAACTATGCTAAATATCTTATTCCTCGCTCAACTTACCGCCCCAGAAATTGCCAGTGATGTTGCCGTAGGTAATGCGGCTGTTTCGGCGGTAGTTGGTCACCGATTTGACGACGCATGGCAAAAATTATTTGAAGGTGGTTTATTTGGTGCCATTTCTGGTGCCATGCTCGGTGTCGCTTTATTATTTCTAGTTATTACTTCTACATTGATTCTAATTGAATGGATTCAAACAAATGATGATAAACACTTCTTTAAAATATTCACCCCGATTATCGTCGTGATGTTTCTGCTCAATGGCGGCGCACTGACTAAAACAATGGTAATTGGTATCCGTGATCTTGGTAACACCGTTAATAATATAGTTTTGGTTAAATTAAACTACGAAAATAAAATCAACAAACAATTTGCAGGTTTAACGGGCGAACAAAAGTTTCTCACCGATCTCAGGGCTAGTATCGATCGATGTAATAGCGACCCCAATATTGCTACTCAAAGAACCTGTCTGAATGGCATTAAAAGTCAAGTCGATATAGGGATTCAAACCGGACAAATCAGGAATAAAAATTTACTCAATCGCTTACAAGACTGGAGTAATAGTTTGAGTAATAAAATTGCCGAAGGAGATGCTACCGGAGCAGTTTTCCAAGTTGGCGATGCCTTAGCTACACCGAGCCAATTAGTGATGAAAGTGGTACTATCTCCATTCGAGTCAGCCCTATTCTTTCTGATGATGATTATCACTTCAGGAGTCCAAGTTGCCGCCGAAGGATCGATGATGATTACCTCATTAATCGCTCCAATTTATGTAACTGGAGCGTTATTACCCCAAGGGATGAAGTCAATTATCACGCTACTAACGAGCTTTTGGTCGATTATTAACTGGAAAATTTGCTACACGATTATGGTGGGTTTATCCAGTCAAATGTTGGGTGATGACAGCACAAATTCAATCCTGTTAGCATTTATCACCGCAATTTTCGCACCCATTCTGGCGATAATTCTCGCCAAAGGTGGCGGGATGGGCTTCTATAATGCCGCGACGAGTGCAGCGGGTAAAGCTTTAGATTTGGGCGGACAAGCTCTAGCTGGAGCCGCAACAGGAGGGACATCAACTGTGGCGATGTCTATCGGTAAATCAGTTGCAAGTAAAGTTGGTAAATCATAAATCATGACAAGTAGTAATCATCAAAACGATCGCGCCATTACATTTTTAGATCGCGCTCGTAGTAACGCTCAATTATCAGCGACAGATTCCCTCGGCTTCTATCTGATGACCTCCGTCGGCATCGGCGCAGTAAATCTATGCGGCATTTTAATGTTGTGGGTAAGTTATCACGGTTTAGCCAATCGTCCGACTCCTGCATTAGTCCAATTAGCCGACGGTAAAACAATTAAAGTTGCCACTTTGGACGATAACCAACGGACTCCCCAAGTGCTGAAAGATTTTGTCTCGTTAACCATGACTAAAATGTTCACCTGGAGAGGTATCTTACCACCGGAGAAACCAGAAGATTTATCCAATCCTCAACCAGATTTAGGCATTGAAATTATTGATAAACAAGGTGGTAAAACTCTAAAAGTACCCACTCTAGCATGGCGGACTAGTTTTGCCCTAAGTGCGGATTTTCAGAATGCTTTTCTGCAAGTTTTAGGCTCAATGGCAGAGCAAGTCCGCGCCTTAGATACCAAAGCCGAAACTGGACTAGAGATTTTAAATATTGGCGATCCTGTCGCTACGGGTGCCGGAACTTGGCGCGTTCCATTAGTGGCTAATCTCGTCGTAATTAATCGCGGGATTAATAATTTACCCACCAGAATTAGTTTCAATAAAGACATTTATATCCGAGCAGTTCCGGTGCCACATATTGTTGATGATGGCAATTCCGGTAGAAAACAAGTAGCTGAATTGATGGCTGAATCCCGTGCGGCGGGAATGGAAATCTTTGCTATCCGCGATTACGAACGACAAGATTTGAAACCCAATCAGCTTACTCCAACACCAATTCTCCCCGGACAATCGCCAAACTCTCCCACCCAATCCCAACCAAAATGAACCTACAACCACAACCCTTAAAACAACAATCTGGAGATATTAGATCTGGATATAGTGGCAATTTAAGAATAGATGATAGTGGCGATTTATCGACCCTATTTAACGTTGATTTACAGCGAGAAGAATCAACCATTACCGGACAACTCGTACCGACAACAATAGATGATTTAGCCACCAGAGATGCCGTCGCCGATGAAGAAGCGCGGATTCCCACCCATCAAAATCCCCTCGTCAAAGGAGGCGTTGTCGTCGCTGGAGTGAGCGCACTCGTCGGTGTTGCTGCTTACCTGTATCTGCAAAGCAACCAACCCCAAGCGGTAGCCGCTAAACCGACTTCCACACCAACCCCCCAGTTGTTTGAGAGTAAAACAGTTGAAGGGGGAGATGTTAAGGCTGAATTAGCCTTATCCAAACAGAGACAAGAATTGAGTATGGTTGCTGCAAATCAGACTCCAGCAGCAGCAACAGCAGCAACAGCAGCAACACCCAATCCTCATCCAGCCGCTAAACAATCTGCCGCAGCAGCAGCTACGCCGACACCCGCAGCAACCCCAGCAGCCGCAGCCGCTACCCCGATTCGACCTTACACTCCTCCGCCCCAAGTTATTGCATCTCGCCCCGTCCTGACGCGACCTGTCGAGCCACCCGCACCTAGTTATACTCCCGCTAGAGTCGAGCCAATTAGGACTACAGACAATATCTCTAAAGTCAGACTGACTCGCACGATAAAACCCGCTCCAACTGTGGTCACAGCGGTCACTGTCAGCCGACCCCAGCCCATGCTGCCAATAATTTTGACAGCAAACCCAAAACCCCCACTGCTGCGACCTACAGCCCCAACTGGATACAGTCAAACTCCAAGCGGCATTTATCAACCCACCGCCCCAAACCCAACACCTGCTCTATCCTGGCAACAACAAGCCACCGCTGGTACCTTTGGCGGTCGATTTGGCAAGGGAGCCATAGCAGTAGTCGCCACTAATCAAACTGCCCCCGCCACCGCCCAAACCCCCATCCCACAGCCATTAGCCAGCGAACAGTACGTCATCAATCGAACCGTAGCACCACAGGCAAAAATCATCGTGCCTGGAGCCAGAGTTATCGGGCAAATCTTGAACCCGATTCAATTAGCTGCTAACGATCCTCAAGGACAAACAGTGATGATTTCGCTCGTGCAACCGCTAACTAGCAACGATGGGAAGCTAGCTCTACCTGCGGGAGCGACCCAGATTGCGTTCAAAATTAACGCTTTAGATAACGGGTGGGTCAGAGGTATTAGCGACAAGGTTTATATCAACGGACAAGAACTAGCCGTTCCTGCGGGTTCGTTCGCGCTGACATCCCAAACTGGCGAACCATTAGTAGCTAAATTAATCCAGTTTGGCAACGACCAAATTGCCGCTCAAGAGCAGAAGAGCTTCATTCTTGGGGCACTCCAAAATGTTGGGTCGGTGCTGACTCAACCCAATACCCAGTCTACGGTTAGTTCGGGCATTGGGGGTTTTAGCAGTAGTTCTAGCTCTCAATCCAATCCGAATATTTTCGGTGCAGTCCTTCAGGGGGGATTTAATCCACTGGCGCAGCAGCAGACTCAACGCAGTCAAGCGGAAATCCAACAGTTGCTCAAAGCTACTCGGTTATGGTTCCTACCCCAAGGTACGAATGTCCAAATTTCAGTCAACCAACCACTCACCGTTAGCCTCCCCCCCTCATGAAGAAATTACTTCAGTCCCTATTTTGCCTCCCACTTCTACTCGCTGCTGCACCTGCTTGGAGTCAACTAACCGAAATTAAACAAGTTTCCACCACAACTGCCACTCAGTTACCGATGACTGTCTATCTGTATCGGGGTCAAGGGTTAACTATTAGCTTTGCTAGAGCCAACCAAACAGTCGAGACAGTTTGGCTGGACAATCCTCGCTTCGTCGGTTTAGACAGCGATGGTTGTTTGCAAGGTTTGCAGCCTACCTGCACCAAAAATGAAGCTTCGGCACTGCATCTGAAGCTGATCGATTCGGCTCCAGGTGCCAAAGTGAACCAAATTAATAAATCCTTGATGACGGTAGTAACTCTCGACGCTCAAGGGCAACGCCACAACTACCTCTATCGACTCCAAGCATCGCTCCAGGGTGCCGATAGCGACGGTACTGCGCTGATCGAATACATCCCCTCAATCAGCACAACGCCGACTGCGATCTCGGCTACAGCCATCCAAGCGGGAATGCAGCTTGCCCAGCGAGAGGGGAGACTCAAAGACCCCCAATTAATGAGTCGAACGATAACGCTGTTGAACCTATTAAATAGCGGCGTATCTCTGGAAAATGCCGTTAAAACAGCGGGAGTTAGCATGACTTACGTTCGTTCCCTAGTCGAGTAAGGGAGTAGGGGAGTAACGGAGTAACGGAGTAAAAACACCCCCACACACCACACCCCCACACCCCACACCCCACACCCCCACACCCCAACACCCCCACCCCCCCATGTTCGAGAACAAGCTCTTAAAGCCCCTATACTGGCTGGCTTTTGGCTTCGGATTATCCCTGGTACTGTCGGGGATACTCCTGATGTATCGATTGCCAGCCCAAGCAATTGCCTCTGCTAGTCCCAATCCAGGGGCGATGACTCTGGAGCAACTAGGTAATTTCGACAGTGCTGGTAATGTCGAAATCCCTCAAGCAGCAGCTAGTGAAGTCGGGATCGCTAATATTAGCTGGCAGAAAGGTCAAAATCCCGCCCAGGCTCTACCGTTGGGCGTATGGAATACTGCTTTTGGAGTTGGCGATCTCACCCCCCAACAAATTAACCCTCAAACACCCGATTTGAATGGTGCGGCATTGAGTAATTTTAGTTATCTCAAAGGGCAGAATATCGGCTCTGTAGTTAAAGCAATTCCAGCCTTAAAAAACCTGCCAATCGATCGAGTTAAACCGATTTTTGATGCAGTTGGCATCCTCAGTGGTCGGAATCCGCCGAGGACAGTTGGGGATTTAGCTAACAACCCTTTCTATGCTCAAAAACTTCTGCCAGATAATCTAGCTCAATATCCTGCCAGCAGTATCCCTGGATTAACGGATACCCCCATTAAAAATTTCTCTGGGATAATGGGTTTGAAGGCAATAGATGTCCCTGGATTGGCACAATTACCCCTAGCCCAAATGCCTAAATTCAATCTGCCAGCAGGCTATCAATTGGCTAAGTTCGATCTGATTCGGACGAAAGAAGTGGCAGATCGGAAAGTAATTTCTGGCAGTAAAGAAGAACCGAATGCTGTCTGTACCGATGCGAGTAAATGCAATCATATTGAAGTTCAAAGTTTAGGTGGGGGAGCGATTAATGGTGCCCAGATTGTCGATGGCGACACCCAACGGGTTAAAGGTGGTTATGGACTTTTAGGTGCGATTAGTGGCGGTAAAGAAGCTCCTGGTTTTTATCCCTATGGCGATCGAATTAAGGAAGTCTATTATAACTTTCAAGCTACTGAAGGCACGATCGATCGCGGTTGGTATTTCGATTATTGTCAGTCTGGATGGTTCGTCGATTTTGGCTGTACGCCCCATTTCATCGGCCCGATTCCCCTCGGTAAGCTCCACGAAGGCTCTCAAATCCCCCTATTGCTGGGCAATATTAATATTCCTATCTCTGCTGGGGAAGTCGTTTCTACGGCCACTGCTATCGGCAAGGAAATTCAGGATACGACTCCATCCACACCACCAACTGCATCGACTGATGATAACTCAAGCATCGATCTATCATCCGATCGTAAATCCACCGATGGGGTGCCTAAATCACCGAATGTAATTGCGGAAACTGCCACTCAACTAACTGGTGGAATCGATTCCCAAAAATTAACTAATGCGATCGTCAATATTTTACCCAATGGTAATGCCAAACAGATCGGTCAACTGCTGAATGCTACCGCCCAAGAAATCGACCCAGATACGGGAGCAAAGTTTACTGGCTCAAAACTAATCGATCGCATCACCACCAAATATATTGCGGGTAATAATGCCGAGATTGGGAGTGATGCTCAAAGTATTGACTTAGGTATGAGTGTCAGTGAAATCGTCGCCAGAGTGAGTCAGAACTATGGTCAAAAATAAATGGCTATGGTTGGGAATCACCGCAATTACCCTGGCGGCGATCGGCTATTATTTACAGCCTCAAACATGGCAACCAGTATCAGCTAATCTAGCGACTCAGCTATTGCAAGAAAATGGCAATGGATTACTCCAAGTCAAAGATTTAACCAAGCTCGAAGCGCAAATTCAGGCATTAGAAGTTAAACCAGATCGTTGGCAAAGCCTGCGTCTAGCGCAATCGCCACCCCTGACTATCTACGCCTTCAATTCAGACAGATTATGTGGAATTGGCGGCTGTCTGTATAGCATCTATCGCCAGGATACCCAGCAGTTATTATTCAAACTACTTCTCAATCCGCACGACTCTCAATTTCCACCAATCTTCAGTCGCGATCGAAATTGTTTGACTGTCAAACAACCAACTCCCGAACGACTCGCACAAATTAACTACTGCTATATCGGCGATCGCTATGTCCAAAACCCAATCGTATATTCAGTCATCTCCCACTAATCCCACCGACCAATTTCCAGTAATTATTAATTATCTCAAATCGCCAACTGGCATGACTATCTTATTTACATTAGTCGCCCTGTGGCTGTTACGCGATCGTAACAATAAAGGAAAACTCGCCACTGGTAGATGGGGTGGAGCAACTGAAAGAAGAGCCGCTAAAAAGATTGCCCTCAAGCAGATTAAGAATCCTCGAAAAAATGCTTGTTCGCTGTATATTAATACCCCCACTTCAGTTAAAAAGCAACTCAAAAGTAAATTAAAATTCCCCGTCCCCCACCGCAGCTACATTCAAAAGCTGGTAGATAACTCCCAAAAGCCTGAAGCAGAACGCACCCCCATCACGGCACCTACCTACTACATTCCCGATACTCAACAGAGTATATCAGTCGTCGGTAGTGCGGGTTCGGGTAAAACCTATTCAGCGATCGATCCGCTCCTACGCTCCGCAATCGACCAGGGACACAGCACGATCGTCTATGACTTCAAATATCCCGGACAATCGAAAGACCTCGCCCTCTACGCCCGCAGAAGGGGCTACAAAGTCTATATCTTCGCCCCTGGATATGGGGAATCTCGCGCTCTCAATCTCCTCGACTTCATCAAAGATTCCAAAGATGCCATCGGCGCATCTCAACTCGCCGAAGTCATCGTCAAGAATTGTAGCAATAAGAATTCTAGTGGTGGAGATGAATTTTTCACCAGTGCGGGGATGGGATTAGTTGAAGGTTTATTCCTAATTACCAAATGGATTGGCGAATACTGTGAAGATCCGAGTATGTCCGATTTACTCACCGCTGCTTGCATCATCAATCTACCCAATTTAGCCGCCCGAATTCAATACGCCCAAACCAATTCTGACCTCAACATCAGTCGTTGGACGCTGCAATCTTTCGCCCAGTTAGTATCAACTCACGGCAACGGTGAAGGCAATGAAGCGAATAAAACGGAGACGAGTATTGTCGCTACCGCTCAAGATGTATTTAAAAAGTTTATCCGCCGCGACTTTATCGGCTCATTCTGTCAAAAGAGCAATTTACCCGTGGATGTTGATGAAAAAGTATTAGTGATCTTTGGACTCAATCAAGTCAATCGCTATTCGATCGGCCCATTATTAGCTGCATCATTACACATGATGATTAGCAACAATATCATCCATAGTAAACCCCGTAAATCTCCCTTAATTGTCGGCTTAGATGAGTTACCATCCGCCTATTTTCCCGCCTTAGCGAACTGGTTAGCTGAAGCCCGTTCTGCTGGCTTCAATGCCATCCTCGGCTTCCAAAACTTCCGCCAACTCCAAGAAACTTATGGCGAGAATTTAGCGCAGATCATCTTTGGTAATACCGCCACAAAATTCATCTTCAATCCTGGTGAATTTGATAGTGCCGAAACAATTAGCAAATCCCTCGGTCAAGTTGAGGTAAATATTAAGAGCAAATCGGTTTCTACTGGTAAAGGCGGACGCAGTACCTCAACCTCGAATCAGCTCCAGACAAAAGCATTATTAGCCCCAGAAGAACTGCTCAAATTCGATCGCGGTAAAGCAGTAGTAATTAGCTCTGGTTATCGCAGCAAAAAAGAAGCATTCATCCCCCAACAGATTGAATTTAAAATTTCCCAAGATGACTTAGATGAAGTCAATTATTTATCTAGCAAATGGGGTGAATGGGTCGATTATCTCAACCACACCACACCTCAACTCACCGATGAGGAGTTAGATGAAATGTTTGAAGAACGGGCACTCATCGTCGAACAACTATTCCCCGAACCTCCACAAGCGGAAGTTGAGACTTTAGAGCTGGAGGTGAGTAATAAGTAATAAGTAATAAGTAATAAGTAACTTTTGCTTTCCCTTTCCCCCTTTCCCTTTTCCCCTTTCCCCCTTTTCCGAGGAATCCATGCTTGAACAACTAAACATCCCCTACGGACAAATTAGAGCAGTAGAATTTTTCAATGAATTTGGCAGAATCTTTTCATTAATCGATGGAATTTTATATGAATTCCAAGTCTCTGAAGCGATCGAATCTTCCTGGTTAGCCGCAAGAATCAACGGTGAACTAGCCTACTTTCTCGATAATACTGCCAATAAAGTGTTAATTGATCGATTGGAAATAATGGAAGCTCAAGCCATCGAAATTGAATCGAATCTACCGTTTTAAAGTTAATTTTAAAATGCTATCCTCATCTCTGCTTCCGCGCACCTATTCTTCCACCTCATCAACGATAACAAAGACACCACCACCAACATCAAACTCACAGATTTACCCCCCTTTACCCTTTACCCCTTCCCCTTTACCCCACACTATGATTATTCAACCATCCCACGACGCGACAACAGAACCAACTAGCCAAGTGTATGAAAACGGAGCCGAATTTGCACTTCAGGCATTATTAATGTGGCTAAATAGAGACAAAGAAAAGTTTGCCGTAGAACAAACAGGTGTAGAATCTGGCTTAACAATTGAGAAAGTTGAAGAATCTGGCTTGACAATAGAGCGCAAAGTTGAACCGCCTAGTTTAGCTGCTACCCCAACTAAGTTAGAGAATGAAACTGGTGAAGATCCTTGGTTTCAAGAACTAAAGACTCATCCAGATTTCCAGCCAAAACCTAGCGAATTCGCCAATTCCAATCGATTAGAAATCTCGAAAGTAGAGCCACCGAAAACTGAGGAATCGACACGTCTGCTGTATGGAATCAAAGATGGAAAACTATTCAACAACCTCTCGCCAGCAGAAGCTCTAGCCGTCGTTGCAATGGTTAACGGTAAGCCAGGAAGTGAAATTGCCAACGGTGCTAATTTACGCATCAAATTCAACGGTAAAGTTATTGCCGAAACCGATGCTAAAGGTAACTTAATTACCAATGAAGTGTATGGCAAGGTTCCCAAGGAAGACTTAATCGAATTTAATCATCGAATTGCCAAAATCGCTGAAACTACCGCTCCCACTGTCGATGTTCCCGCTCATACTCCGGCTGTTGCTGTGGTAGCTAAAAACTTAGCTAAAGCACCGCAAACACCTGGAAAAACTTTCTTAGAAAGGCTGTTCCCACCATTTGGAAAAAAACAGCAGACTTTAACGCCAGAACAGGAAAATATTCAAGAACACCTCGCTCATAGTGGTGGTAAAAATGAATACGCCTTTAAGAATCTGCCCCAGGGCGATATCGTGTTCGTGAAAACGGCTATTGCCTTCACCGAGGCAAATACATCGCCAGGGAACCCATTAATTAGCCCGAAAGGATATGTAGTTTCATCTGAGTTAAATCGCGATCGAACAGTCACTTATCAATATAAAACACCTGATGGTAAAGTCGCGATCGAAGCAACTAAAAATCCAGCTACAGGCATGGTATCAATTCAACAATGTCAGCTCACAAATGAAACTCGCCAATATCTCAAAGATTTACAGACAACACTAGAACGTCCGCCATTAGAGCAAGTACAAGCACCCACTCCAACACCAGTAGTTGCAGTTGCAGCCCAGCCGGAAATAATGCCACAATCGACTAATCAAGTTCCTATTGTAGAGCGAGAATCTTTTCGACCGACAGTGATTAATCCCGATCCTCGCGGACAATCGGCGAGTCAAACAGAACGCGATTTAGATTTAGAGCAGAAAGTTACGGAGCGGATTCGTCAGCAGTCTGAATCAGGTGAAAACATCAAATACTACGATTTACGCTCGATCGATAATAATGCGAATGTAAGTGTCGCTCACAATTTTACTACCGATACGCTCGTTATTCTCAATGCTCGTGTGGATCGAGCTGGAACTGAAGCTGGGCGAAAATTGATTCAGGGAATAGCTGAATATGAATTGTACTCACCCGATCCTGATGGCGATATTCAAATGCGGCTCACCTACGACCCCATTGCCGATAAAGTCGATATTCAGGAAGTTAATATCGGTCGAGACACGATCGAAATGTGGACTTCCTTAGATCGTGGTGTCGCTGCGGAAAAAGCTCGTTGGAATGCCCTAGAACATCAACTAAACATCGATAAAGCCGAATTATCAGCCGAAAGCACGTTAACCGAAGACCCCACCATGCCCACTCCCGACAGGGCACAAGCGAATGCTAATTATGCGGCTACCCCCCAAAGTCTGGCTGCATCGACTAATTTAGACGACGCAGAGCGCGAAGTGGCTCTTGTTGGATCTGCTAGCAAGCTTGTAGCTGAAGCTAAAACCGAAAAAGCGGCCAAGGCTGCTATTGCCAAAGCCAAAAGGGAACAGAAAAAAGCTGAAACAGCGGCTGAGGCATCTAAACAAGCATCAACTGCGGTAGTCCCACAAGTTGAAGTTATTGCTGCTGAGATTTTGACTGAAGTTGTTGTTGAAACTACGCTCGATCGAACCAAACCATCTACTACGCCGAATCAGATCGAGGTCAAAACCCCCCCTGCTCTGACTAAAAAAGAGCAGCTTGTAGCTCAAGGTAAAGCCACTAGAGCGTCCAAAACTAACACCCCTAAAGCCCCAACTAAAGCTAAAACGGCTGTCAAAGGAGGTCGAGGCTAAAACAATTATCTCCCTTCGCGCTCTTTGCGTTTAAAAATTTCCGCTCAGAACCTCCATGACGACTTACGACTTATTTTAATGAATACTCTCACCGATCGATTACAAGTATATCGGGCGGCAGTGCTGAAGGTGCCCACGATCGAGAAAGTCAACACCCCCGCACTCATAGAACAGATTGCGACTAGTGGAAACTGGCAGATTTCCATCTGGAACCTCCTCGGAGACCCCCAACAGGACAATATTCTCCCCGCCTGTCTGACAGCTTTTGCCAATGCCATCACCCAGCGACAATCCCCCAAATTGTTCGTGTTTGAAAATATCCCCTCATTGCTCCACCAGATGCAGGGGAACGACGGTGAATTACTTACCCAGGGAATCATCGACTTAGTGCTGAATTTCCACTACTCCCAAGCTGCCGTCCTATTTGTCGATGATGGTGGCGCGTCTTTGCCTCAATCGCTGCAAACATTGATTCCCCATCATGATTTACCCCTGCCCACCCACCCGGAAATTCAGTCGATTCTAGCCGAGTTTGGTATCGATAGTCCCCGACTAACAACCGTTGCAGCGGGATTGATGGGTGAGGAAATTCGGTTGGGATTGAGGTTGGCTTTATTAAGAACCACAGATCCGCAAGAGATCGAACAACGGCTGTTGACTTATAAAGTCGAATGTCTCAAAAAAATCGGCTTAGAATTTTTAGCCGAACCCGACGTACCCGATTTCGGCGGTTTAGATCGCCTGAAAGTGGCATTATCACAGGTTAAGCGCGATTTCACTCCTCAAGCGCGTCAATTTGGTATCCCTCTACCCAGAGGTTGGTTATTCGTCGGACCACCGGGGACGGGTAAAACCCACAGTGCCAAATGTGCTGCCAAACAGCTCGGATTGCCGCTAATTATTGTCGGCATCGATGCGATTAAAGCGGGTGGAGCAGACGTTCTCAAGGCATTACTCCACCGGATCGAAGCTGCGGCACCCGCTGTCATCTATATCGACGAACTCGACAAGTGTTTTTCCAAAGATAGCGATCCTCAAGTCTTAGGCGTACTGTTAACTTGGCTGCAAGAAAAACGCTCGTCCACCTTTGTAATTGCAACCCTCAACGAACTAAATAATGTCCCCTCAGCAGTGACTCGCCAGGGGCGATTTGATCGGATTTTTTGGGTTGGCTTTCCTCAAGAAAACGAGCGGTATGAAATTATTAAGCTCTATGCTTCCCGATTCGACCCCCGTTACCTAGAAGGATATGGTGGATTAGATTTTGAGCAATGGTCGATTTTATTGACCCACACCCTCAATTTTACTGGCGCAGAACTGAAGTTTTTAGTAGACCAAGCCGCACGGGGTAAGTTTTATCAAACATCCGAACAGGATGAGAGCAACTTTCTCCCCCTAGATTATCAAGATCTGATGGCGGCTCGATCGACTGTCGTTCCTCTCTATGAGCGCAAAACCGCCGAGATTCTAGAAATTACCAAACAGGCGAAGAAATTCAGCGAACCATCTAGTTCTCCAGATCGCTCTGAGTTTAAATTGCCGACAGTTAATGTCTTCGGTAATTAGCTCTATCTCTCAATCCAAACAATATCCCTAAAAATTAATTAAAATCTGTGAAAAATCACCGCCCACTAAAACCGAAATCTCTCAAAAGAATTGCTTTAGAAAGAAATATTGAATCACTGATATTTTGGGGTAATTCGGCTACCTGGATGGTATTTGGGTTGCTTTTCACTGTTGTCTATTTCAAAGCTGGAGTAACTCATGATGAGATCTTGTCCGCAATTCGCTACCAAATTGTTGCCTTCTCCGTTGCCGCTTTTAGTTGTCCCTTGGTACCTGCTCCCTTCTGGCTCCGATGTGTCATGTTTGTTGGGGGCGTTGTGGCGATTGATTCGGGATTATGTTCGTGATACTCCCTTAATAATTAGCACCGCTTTCTAAGCATCAATCCTAGCTTTAAACCTATGGTTCATCGACCGAATTTTAATTAAAAAATGATATAATTGAGATTAAATAAAAAGGCAAGTGCATAACACTTGCCACAAAAAAATATTTAGATCTCCAATTATATATGTTCGTTGATTGTCTTGGTAGTCAGGAGTAAAAATTATGCGCCTGACGATGAAGGGGAAAAATGGATCGCTCAATCAATTTACTCAAAAGGTGACAAACAAGAACGGTGAAGCGGTCGAATATCCCAAAGTTAATGGTATTCGTGACCCCGATAATCCAAAACATTGGCGATGGAAACTAAGTTGGAAAGAAAAAGTTGACGAGCGGTGGGTTACTCGCGGACTTTCTGTAAAACCTAGTAAAGTTGCCATCGTTAAGAATTTAATTACTAGAAACGTTGGTATTCAAGAGATCCAGGAGTTTTTGAGTTAATATTTTAGGGGGTAATTACCCGCTAAAATTTGGCTATAAATCAAGCTGAGTAATAATTTCAAGCATTCGCAATAACTAAAACTCTTATAATGGTTGTCAATAGCTAGTTTCAGGTGATTTTTAGGGGGTAATTACTCGCTAAAATTTGGCTATAAATCAAGCTGAGTAATAATTTCAAGTATTCGCAATAACTAAAACTCTTATAATGGTTATCAGTAGCTAGTTTCAGGTGATTTTGAACTAACAGCTATGCAGCAGAATAGTTTTCAGACTCAAATCGAGCGAATGCAGACTGAAATTCAAGAATATGACGATCGGAAACTAGATCTAAAATTATGCCGTAATCCCTAATCGTGCCGATTTGGGCGAGAACAGCGATCGTTCTGCTTGGATCTCTATTGCTGCTCGATCGGGTGTTTTCACTCTTTCTTTTTGCCCTAAACCCTTACTGTCAAAGGCATGAAGTGCCACCACCCCTGTTTATTGAGAATAGAAGCAATAACCGATATTTTTGAGATCGTGTACGGTTCGGTCTATTGCTTACAACCCTGTTGGTGAAAAGCTTTAAGCCGATTTTATCTCCTAAATTTAAGTTCCTATAATGGTAACTATAGGTACCTCAGATCTACTAATGCCTATGGCAATAATTGCCCCCAAGATCGTCGGTCAGAAGATGGATATCAAGAATAATTAAGGGGAATAACTTTCGAGCATTCGCAGCACAGACCGCAATAGAATCGCTAGATTTTAGGTTTTTAACAAATTCACACCAAATCGGCTAGTGTATTAGTAGCAATCGCTTGATATTTATGGGGGAAACGCAGAATTCGGACAAAATAGCACGTTAAGGCTGAAAGCCTGTCAGGAAGAGGCTTTCAAAGAAGTACCTTGAGAACAGGAAAAAGCCATAGTTTGTCATTCTGGGGTGTACCCCAATCTGATGTCAACCTAA
>JBGSPI010000066.1:0-31018 GCA_041738715.1 Chamaesiphon sp. | reverse complement strand
TGATTAAATGTTTCTATCTGCAATCCACATCTTCTTTTGAATGCTTCCGGCTTTAGCTGCTTTAGTTGTTCATAGGTCATGGTTTCTCCCCCTTTTCTCTACTTCTACCCCAATTCTCCCTATTCACGCAAGAGGTCTAATGGATACGCCAATCGTGCCAATTCCCAAAGAAGCTGTCGCCGCAGCTTTAACATCAGACACTTTTTGGGCATTAAATTCCGTATAAGCTGCGGCTAAGACAGCACTACCACAACCGCCTAGCACCAGCCAAAAAGTGCCAAAAAACTCGGCAATACAACGTTTTGTTAGAGACATACTCGTTCACTTGTTTGAGATTAGTATTCGTGTTAATTGTCACGGAAATTAGATTCCCAGTGCCAATTTGCAATATTTAGTAATAGTTCGTGTCAGTTTATACCTGACATGTGATTACTCAGGATTTTGTGCTGCTAGTTGAACAACTAATACCGAACAAGGTGCATGGTGTAAGACATAATTACTCACACTGCCCATCCACAACTCATTTAAGCCACTAAAACCTCGCCGACCGACTACTATCAGGTCTACAGCTAACGCTGCTGCTACCTCACAGATCGATCTCGCCGGATCGCCTAATTGTTGATTGATTTCTGCTGTGACATTCACCGCTTCAGCCCGATGCGCCAACCCTTTTAAAAATTCTAGGTTATGGGCGCGTTCTTGTTCTTGCCGCTCTAGATAGATTTTCACTGCAGCTTCGGTGACAGAGATTGCTTCACCACCGGGATAGATGGGTGGATTGATGTAGCTGATATTATAGTCTTGAGGAATTGCCGATAATAACACCAGCGTCGCTTGGGAAGATTGGGCAAGCGCAAGTGCTTTAGTAAATACTTCCCCACTGGCTGGCGATCGATCTATAGCAACTAAAATCTTACTGAAAGGAGCCATTGGATTACCTCATAATAGAGCGTTAAACTGAAATTTTTGCAACGGAACCTGTTCAATCCTTGCCAAAATGTTTAAGATCGACTTACTAGATCTTGTCTAAAGGAGACGATCGTGGCAGTTAAACAACAGTTCACCAGTTTTGAAGATGCGATCGCAAATAGCGACCAACCAATTTTAGTTGATTTTTATGCTACTTGGTGCGGACCTTGTCAGATGATGGCAAAGATTTTGGAGCAAGTTAACATTCAAATGAATGGACAGATCAGAGTCCTGAAAATTGATACCGACCGGTATCCGCAGATCGCCTCTCAGCATCAAATTCAAGCATTGCCCACCCTCGTGTTGTTCAAGGATGGTCAAGCAGTCGATCGAGTAGAAGGGGTTTTACAGGCGGATCAGTTAATTGCTAGATTGCGTCAATTTCTGTAAATTGCATTCCAGCCGTAAATTTAACGATCTTGCGATTTTCGGCGTTCGATTTCCTGCTGGAGTTCATTAATTTCTCGTCGCAACCGTTCGGCTTCGCTACTATCTACATCGGTACTAGATGTCTCAACGGACACTCGTGGATAGTTACCCTGGCGAATATCTTGATATTCGATCGAGTTTGCCCACTCTTGCAGAAAGTGAATTCGCTCAACCGGAAATGGATGGCTCAACATCCCATTCACGCCCAAATACATCAAAGCTTTATAGATTTGATTCAAGCCATCTTCATCTAAATCGCGATAATTTTGCGATTGCTTGATAAATTCTTCGAGGCTACATTCATCTAAAAATTTATTACTTCCGCCGGCAATCTTCATCATGGTTGTCATGACCATGCGCGGATCGTCCATTACCAACAATGCAGCGCGATCGGCTGATAATTCAGCTTTACGTCGCCATTCATAGAAGGCGACGATTAATCCATTACTAATGATGTTACCCAGTCCAAAGGTCATTTCACCGATGACTGAAGCAGCATTCATCACCCACATGGCCATTTGAATTAGAATTGTATGACCACATTTGATATGTCCTAATTCATGCGCTAAAACAGTTTTAATTTCAGCTTCGCTGAGGAGATCTAATAAACCGGTATTAATGACAATATATGGATGCTCTTGTCCGAGTGCATAACTATTAACTTGCGGATTTTGGCTAATAAATAATGTCGGTTCAGGAGTGATATCTAAATCACGAACACATTCTCGAAACAGACCATACACCGTCGCATATTGCCGAGGACCGGCTTGAATACTGTTGCCCATTAAATATACTAGTTGAGGGCGTTCATAAATAAACTCGACAAACTTACTGGCTACGAGATTAAAACCGGGTACACTCCTGAGTGATTGTTCCGCCTGGAGATCGAGCGGATGTTTGAAAGCTTCGCTAGAAATACCTGGATAACTTGCCATTTTTTTAGGAGTTAGGGGTTAGAGGTGCCATAATATCTATTGTACTGAGCGAATCGATCGCTGCCGGAAGCTATGAATCAAAATTTAATTGATAAATTACTCCTAGATTTGAAAAGTAGCGATCCCAACATTCGAGAGCGCGCGACTAGCCAGATTTGGCGGATTTGGTTTTGGGAAAAAGGCAAGATTCCACTCGAACAGATTGAGGAAAGCGAGCGACTACTAGGCGAAGGTGATATCGCCGCAGCCACATCAATTCTCGATGATTTAGTTGCAGCATTACCAGATTTTGCGGAAGCTTGGAATCGGCGGGCTGTATTGCAGTTTGTCACCAGGAATTACTATGATGCGATCGCCGATTGTGAGATGGCTCTCGAACTCAATCCAGTGCATTTTGGCGCGCTACATGGTTTAGGATTGTCTCATGCTGCCCTGGGCAATTATTCGGCGGCAATTAGGGCATTTCGGGCTGCACTGGAGATCCAACCGCACGCGATCGAAAACCAACGATTAATTCTCGAATGTACAGCTAGACTTAGTTAAACTTTTTTAATCACACAATTAACTAATCAGGATATCACTAGTGAAATCTAAAATCAAATCCGTAGTGATTTGGGCTTTTTCTAGGTGTGGAACATGACCGCAGTTACTAATCCATTCTAATCGAGAATTTGCCAAATTATTGACAAATTTTTCAGCAGGTTTAGTGCCGAGTATGCGATCCCGATCCCCCCAAACAATTAGAGTTTTCTGCTCAATTTCTGGTAATCGATCGATTAAATATCCATATCCACCACTGCGAGTAAAGGTAATTAAAGCTTGACTCCATCTCGGCATTTGTAAATGTAAAGCTGCACATAATTGAGCATCTTCAGTCACAAAAGATTGGTCGAAATATGCTTTTTCGCTCACACTTCTACGTACCTTGGGATTAGCTAAAAACTTAGTGGCTAAATTACCTAGTGGTGAAACTAAAAACTTACCAATTTGAGGTGGTTGAGTATCACCAGCACTATCGATCAGAACTAACCTAGACACAGCTTCAGGATGATTGAGCGTAAATTCGATCGCCGCAGCACCACCCATTGACACACCGACTAAAATCATCGGTTGTTGGATCAGAGTTTGCCAAGTCGCATAGAGATGGGTATCAATACTCGTGGTACTAAATGGACAATCAGACAGTCTTTCGGTAAACCCAAATCCGAGTAAATCGATCGCCCAAACTTCCTGTTGTGCTGCAATTAGGGGTATGACTCGACGAAACTCTAATATCGAACTATCAAACCCATGCAAAAAAACGAGTGGTATTCCCCCCTCACCTTGCCGGATATAACTGGTAGGAATAGCTGACGGGAGTAAAGGTGTGGTGATTTTGGCTTGTTGAATTTGACTAGCTAAAGCGATCGAATCTAGTTCGGTTAATTGTTGAACACTAGCAGGTAAAAAGTCGGGAAACACGGGGAAATTATTAATGATCGATTAGTCTATGCTTTTAAAGATTTGATAAATCTTTGATTCACCTCCGTCCAATTAATCACATTCCACCAGGCAGATAAATAATCAGGACGGCGGTTTTGGTATTTGAGGTAATAGGCATGTTCCCAGACATCATTACCCAGAATTGGATATAATCCCTGGGTGATTGGATTATCTTGATTTGGTGTGGTGATGATTTTGAGTTTACCATCTTTAGAGCTAACTAACCATGCCCAACCACTGCCGAAAATTTTTGTGCCTGCTTGATTAAATTCAGTTTTAAATCGATCGAAAGAACCAAAATTAGTATTAATTGCTGCGGCAATTTCGCCCTTGGGTACACCACCACCATTAGGTCCCATAATCTGCCAAAACATCGAGTGATTTAGATGTCCACCACCATTATTTCTGACAGTAGTTTGGATATCTTTGGGTAAGGTATTGAGCGTTATCAGCAATTCCTCGACAGTTTTAGTTTGAAGTTGGGGATACTTAGCCACCGCTGCGTTGAGATTCTTGACATAAGCGGCATGGTGCTTGTCATGGTGAAATTTCATAGTCGCCGCATCAATGTGGGGTTCTAGCGCGTTGTAATCATAAGTTAAAGGTGGCAACTTAAATACATCTTTTACACCAGATCTAGTCGGAGCTTGCTGGGTGGAAACTGGATTCGCCAAACTAGAACTCGTTAGTGTGCCAAAGAATGTCGCCGCAGTGCCTACGCCGATTAAACTGAGAAAGTTGCGTCTGCTAGTCATGATATTTTAGTTCGATCGAAAAAATATTATTTTAATAGTTTGACATATTCGACTAGCAGATTCGTTCCCCCCCTGCACCATTTAGCAACATTTCACTGATAATCTGTGCAGTTGCTGGGGCAAGTAATACACCATTGCGATAATGTCCTGTTGCCACTAGTATTCGTCCATTCTCACCGACGCGCTCAATTACAGGTGCTGGACGTTGATGGGGACGGGGACGCAATCCCGTCCAAGTTCTGATAATTTCTCCTTGGGCTAAATCTGGACAAAGATCGATTGCGATTTGTTGGAGTTGTGCCAAGCATTCCGTTTGGGCAATCACTGCACCATCTACAGGGAATTCGACTGTGGCACCTACCCAGTATTCATTAGGCGCGCAGGGAACAATATGCACATCCTCATAGGTAAGTACTGGCTGAAAGTTGGCGTTACCCAATGGTCGCGGTAAGCGAATCTGCAACGCTTGTCCTAAGACCGGATTAATTTCGATCGTGGGTGCTAGGGATGAGAGTAGATTAGTTGAACCTAATCCCGCAGTAACGAGCACCCAATCACTACTAGTTTGAGTTAAATTATCGGTTAAAAGATCGCAGCGAAGCGGGTTATTTGACCTAATAGAGTCGATCGATCGATCGAAATGGAATTCTACTCCATTTAGCTTTGCCGCAGCTACCAGGGCATTGGTGAGCGCAACTGGGTCGATTTGTAAATCTTGTGGTGAGTATACTGCTTGCCCGATCAGTTTGGGATTAATTTGCGGTAGTTGGGTGGTTAGTTGGTCTGATTCCCATAGTTCCAATTGCCACTGCTGTTGGTTGCGGGTGGTGGCTAATTGTCTCCATTTACTCGGATCTGCTGTTACTGGCAAGATTTTGAGAATACCCTGGCGATTGTGCGGAATGCTCAATCCAGTTAAGCGTTCGAGTTCGGGAATCAAGTCATAATAACGGCGGATACTAGTCTCGCGCAGATGCCAAGCTCGTCCTTTGACCTTTTGACTAATTACCCCCATCAAGACACCTAATGCAGCCCCCGTTGAGGCTTGCGCAGGTTGATCTGCATCATAGACAGTAATTTCAAATTTAGTTGAACCACTGAGTTGATAGGCAATTGTTGCGCCGATAATGCCGCAGCCGATAATATTGATGGTTGTTGGCATTGATTGTTTTGGCGAAATATCTGCTGGTGCGTTATCCTGCGGGATAACACACCCTAGATCAGTTACTAGTTCTAAGCTTGAGGAATCAGACTAGAAAAAGTTTGCAAATCTTTAATCGCTTCACCATAGTTGCGGATGGCATTTTTGTAGTCGTTATCAGAGGCAGCTTGGTCAATTTTGTTCAAATGAACAAAGACTTCTTTGCTGACAGCCAAAGCTTTTTCTTTGCTACCTGGTAACAACTCTCTGGATAAACCAGACATCCGGGTTCTGATTTCGCCTAAAGGACCATGAATGAAAGACTTGACATTGTTCCAGTCACGGTTTTGAATAAAAGCAGCTAATTCGGGCATTCGATCGCTTAAAGCAGTCAGCCCTTTGTTTGCAGCTTGAATTTGGGTGATTTGTTCTGGAGTATAGGTTGGAGCCTTTGCTTGGGAACCATCGCTACAACTAACAACAAATACAGCGACAAAGGCGAGGAGCAGCGAAATTAGTGGACGAAACAAGGACATAATCATACTGATAGGTAAGGGATTAATTAAATTAATCTGTCATGCTTTCAGCATACTAGAATTCTTTCATCCCGCGCAATCTGGTCTTTTTTAACATAGCTATTCCGCCTTGTCATCCACCACCAATTCACATGTTTAGAGTATTTACAAAAAATTACGATCGCGAGTTCGAGCGATGGACAGATGCCTTAAACGCCGGAAATTCCTTAAAACCCAAATGCAAAAGTTTATTCCAAGATATTCGCATTTTTGATCAGGGCGAACTAATCTGGGTTTATAGTCGATTTCACACTTACCCCCAATATATTGGCGCAGGTGTCTACAATCGACTAGCTCGATTATTTCTGCTCGAAAACGCCAAGATGATCGAAGTTGAAGTAGACGATGCTGATTAATTCCTCAACTTGCGGTTGGCAAGGAAGTTTACAATTAACCTATCGATGCGATCGCGGTAAAACTCAAGCTATTCAGCACCAGGGTACTGCACCGCTCAAAGTCCAACGTTCTTTCTATCCAGAAGGAGAACAAACTTGTCATAATGTGATTTTGCACACTGCGGGAGGTGTTGTTGGCGGTGATAAACTCCAGATCGATGTCACTTTGCAGCCCGATTCCCATGTCGTGATTACGACTGCCGCTGCTGGTAAAATCTATGGTAGTAATGGTACTCTAGCTTGTCAAAAGATTATTCAGACGATCGCCGAAAATGCCACTCTAGAATGGCTACCGCAAGAGACGATTATCTTCGATGGTGCCATCTTTCACCAACATTTACACGTAGATTTAGCGTCTAGTGCCAGTTGGTTAGGCTGGGAAATCAACCGCTTTGGGCGAACGGCGCGTGGTGAAAAGTTTCACCACGGTGAATGGAAGTCTGCGACAGAAGTATACCGAGAGGGAATGCCAATTTGGATCGATCGACAGTGGCTCTGTGGTGATGAAATGGTTGATAGTCCCCATCGTTTAGCTGGATACCCGATCGTGGGTAGTTTAGCCTGGATTGGTGAACCAGTCAGTAAAGATTTAGTCAATCAGGCTCGATCGTTCTTTAGCGGTGAACCCGATAAAATAGGTGTCACTCGTCTGACGCAAGGTTTATTATGTCGCTATCGAGGCGACTCTACCACTGAAGTCCGACAATGGTTCACGGCTGTATGGCACTTACTCCGCCATTCATTTTTAAAAACCTCACCCATTCAACTCAGGGTCTGGCAATGAGTTATGAATTTAACAAGTCAATTCTCAATTAATTGAATTATGCAGCTTTCGCCACAGGAAAAAGATAAACTATTGATTTTCACAGCAGCTTTAGTCGCCGAGCGGCGTAAAGCGAGAGGGTTAAAACTTAACTATCCTGAAGCAGTTGCCTATATCTCTGCGGCAATATTAGAAGGAGCCAGAGACGGACAAACTGTAGCTGAATTAATGAACTATGGCAAAACACTTCTTACTTATGATGATGTGATGGAAGGCATTCCTGCCATGATTCATGAAGTCCAAGTGGAAGCTACTTTTCCCGATGGTACTAAATTAGTCACTGTTCATAATCCCATTATTTAGAGGATCGAAGATAGCCGCGATGCTCTTGACTATTCTCTATCACCTATTCCCTATTCCCTAACCTATGATACCTGGTGAAATTATTGCTCAAGCTGGTGAAATCGAGTTGAATATCGATCGACCGACGCTCAGACTAACTGTCGCAAATACTGGAGATAGACCGATTCAGGTTGGCTCCCATTACCACTTCTATGAAGTGAATGCTGCGTTGGAATTTCGGATCGCAGGATCTGATCCAGGAAATCGAGAACTGACCAAAGGAATGCGCCTAGATATTCCCGCCGGGACCGCAGTTAGATTTGAGCCAGGAGATGAAAAAGAAGTCCAACTAGTTGCCCTGACTGGGAGTCGAGAAATCTATGGATTCAATGCTCAAATCAATGGCAAACTGTAATGTATTGTGAGCGGCTAGTAATGAGGGTAGATTTTGGTCAACAATTATTAGTAAATATCGATATTTACTGGCATCAATCTACCCCTATAAATCCTCTCTCAATTATTAATTATTAATTACCTGAGGTGCTAATCGATCGATCCCCTGGGTGAAGATAGTTTGAAGATAGGCAACTCGTTCGTTGGCTTGGAAAACTTTTTGCAACGTATTGCCAAGTAGATCTAGGTTCCAAGCTCTGGTGGCTTCTGGCGCGATTAGATCCTGAGCTTCAAAGTATTCTACAAGAGTCAGCCCAGCGATACGAGTGAGATATGCTGCACTCAACCCTTGGACTAAACCGCCAGCAACAAAGGTAACTGCGTTAGTCTTGAGTAAACCTGCGACTGCCTGGGTACAGATTTCGACTAGCCCTAGTTTCAAAATCACATCACCCATCGCCCCAGCGGCGGCTTGGGCATGAGTGAGGGAGAATTTTTGCTGATAAATTGCACCCAAATCGACGACCATTTGGGCATTAACAGCCGCAGTAGCGAGTAGATCGAGGGCGGGAAGAGGGTTGGCAAAGGCAGCCGCAGCCACAATCCACTGATTCTGTTCGATCGCCGGTAATGCCAGATCGCGTCTGACTGTATTGAGTGCTGCTTTGGCAGTAGTTTGGACTGCATCAATTTGCCGATAAGTAGTTGCCCAAACTAGTTTTTCGCTCTCATTTGCCAAAACATTGGTAAGTGATTGAGTTAGACTACTGACTTCGACAGGTGGGTGTTCCATTTTTTCGGAGACAGTTCCATCTGCTTCGATCCGGCGGACTTTTACTGGTGCGGGAGCCGTGCTAGTCATCACCACATCTTGTGGTTTAAGGGTTCCCTGCATACTGGATTGCAGCTTGCGGAGCAGAATGTTCCGTTCTTCTGGCAAGTAACGATCGGCTTGATTGAGTAATAGTATCACCCGCTGGTGCAATCGATTGAGTGCAGACAGGTATTTATATTCAGTTGCCGTCAAGTCACCATTGGTGAGAAACAAGACTAGATCGGCATTGAAAGCAATTTTTTCAGCTTTGGACTGAGCGGTTTCGCGATCGACCCCAACCGCAAACAGGGCTGGTGTCTCGATGTATCTAAGTGGTGTATTGGAGGGAACTGGTTCGGTCGTGAGGAGTTTGAGTAGACTGCTTTTGCCGACTTTTTGACCACCCGTAATCGCGATGTGTCGATCGGGACGGGTTAGATTAGTTTGGGCTTGAGTTAACTGTTGCTGAAGTTTTTGAATCAGATCTGAATTTGCACTTTCGATCTTCAATTGGTTGATGACCAATTCTACTTGAGTGAGAGCGCGATCGAGTGTTGCTCGATCGATATTGACTACTTGCGATTGACTTGAGCTTGTCTTGCCTTGACGACGATACAACCAATAACCGCCAGCCCCAATTGCCCCGATGGTGAATAAATCGCCCAAGCCAGAAAGACTGTGATAAATACTATCAAAACCCCATAAGCCCAATGCTAGACTAATCCCACCGATCGCTAGCGGACGCTGCAACTGCAAAGTCATAGATGCTTTCCTCAATCCAAAGAGTCACGATTTCAATCTCTAGCGTAGCTGATTTCGGTCAACTCGATCTAACACCGATCGTTAATCTCCACAAAAAACTACAGATCGCCGAATACCAGTCTTAAGAGAACAAATCAGAGAAAGGGATCGAGCCTTTAGTCTTGGTCAGAGCGGTAGCTTCCTGAGCGGCTCGACTAACGATTGTTTCACCTAAACGACTCAAGCCTTCTGGTAATGCTGATGTCGTCGGTTGTTCGGGCACAAAGTACTCTTTTGCGTAGGCAAAATAACTCCTAAATTCATTTTTCTCAACGATACCATTGACAATTAAACCCAAGATATGGCAGCGCGATAATGCAATCGTTTCTTGAGCCGCGCGTGCTTTGTGAATATCAATTACTCCTGGTCTGGAAACCATCAATACCCCGTCACTCATCCGACCCAATGTTAAGGCATCAGCCGCAACTAGCACAGGTGGAGCCTCAATAATCACAAAATCATACTTATTATTTGCCGCTTCAATTAGGCTTGCCATCCGTTTCGACTCAATACAAGCTAGTGGATTGGCGGGTTTTGCTCCAGCAGTGAGAACATCGAGATTGTCCATCACTTTCCACGCGGCACCCTTAAACTCAGCTTTCCCGGTCACAACTTCGCTCAGACCTTTGGAGCGATGTAGTTTCCACAGATGGTGCTGTACTGGGAGGCGCATGTCGGCATCGATTAAGAGTACACGGTGTCCCAATCCGGCGATCGAAGCTGCCAAATTAGCTGCTACCTTAGACTTACCTTCATGGGGTATGGCACTAGTAACAACGATCGTTTGTAATGCCCGATCCACACTTAGGAATTTCAGATTGGCTTGAATCATCCGCGACATTTCGCTGGTGAGTGAATCTGGGGTGTCTCTGACGGCGATTTCTAGGCTAGTCATCGCCTCATTCGCTCGATCATTTTTGGTTTTTCTCGTTGTGGAGATCGGGATCACTCCTAGTAATGTGTAGCCAAACGCTGCTCGAACATCTTTGAGAGTTTTGAGGGATCGATCGCTCATTTCTAGTAACAAAACACTAGTAGTGGCGAGAAATGCCCCCGCCAGTGTCCCTAAGCCAATGACGATTGGTGCTGGACTCGGTTTGGGTTTATCAGGCGCAACAGCACTGACAATAATCCGGGCATTAGCCGTACTTTTATTTTCGGCTACTTGTAATTCTTGAACTTTTTTTAGTAAAGTTTGGGATGTAGATTGGGCGACATCAATTTGACGTTCTAGTTCACGCTGAGTTTGAGTCAACTGGGGCATGACTTTCATTCTCTGTTCGTAAGCAGCACGAGAACTAGTTAAGGATGCGAGTCGCTGCTCTAATCCCAAGCGTTGCACTTCTGATTGGAGAAATTCTTTAATTAAGTTCTGTCGCAGATCGCCGATTTGGAGTAATCCTTGGGGAATTTCTTGGTTAGCTCCGATTGTCTGTCGAATTTGCTGTTGGAGAAGTGCATTGAGGTTATCTCGTTTGTTTTGGAGAGTGCTAATCATCGGACTAGCATCTTGAAACCGACTCCGTTCAGTGGCTAACTGTTGCTCGACTTCTTGAAGTTGAGTAATCGTTTTCTGGACGATTGCCGACTGACTGATCGCACTGACGATCATGGCTTCTTGGGCAGTGAGATTGACTTTTTGGCGCAGTTCTTTGCCTTGAGCCGTTGATTCTTCCAATTGTGCGCGCACGGCACTAATATTGTTATCTAAGTTGCCAATCACGCCAACTGCCGATTTTGCCTCTTCACCTAAATCGACAATTCGATGCTGCTGTTTAAATTTGCGTAACTTAGCTTCTGCCTCATTCACTGCTGCTTGAGTTTTTGGCAATTGCTTTGTCATAAATTGGCGGGTGGTCTCAGCTTCAGCCCGATTGGTCAGAATATCATTTTTGAGATACTCACTCATCAAGGCATTGATCACATCTGCTGATTCTTTAGCTGTGCGGCTTTTGTAATTAATTTGCAAGACATCCGTTCCGCCAACAATTTTGAAAGTTAGAGCTTTTTCTAGCTCCTTAACTGTCATCGGTTGACCCTTGGTATTTTTAAGATTTAATTGAGAGATTACCTTTTGTAGCAAAGGATTAGCCGAAATTACTTCGATTTGAGTATTGATCGGGTTTTGAGTCGCGACTAATGATTTCAAATCACCTGCTCCGCCGACTTCCGCGCTACTTGGTAGGAGGTTACTCCCAACTACACTAAAAGTTGGACTTTTAAATAGAAGTTTACCTTCTGCTTCGTAGGATGGCTTGAGTAATGTAGATGCAAAGATACTCAGCCCAACCGTAGCTAAAAAGATACTAGTTGCTGGCAACCACCGTCGCCTTAAAGTTGATAAATATTGACTGAGATCTAAATCGATCGATTCTCTAGATTCCATGAATTTTTTCGACGTAGATATACTTAATTGTTATAACAAATACTGTCGGGATGATGAAATCCGCCAAAATACTGATTAGACTAGGATTTCGCCCTATTTAGTTTAATTGATTTTCTCATTACTGCTGTCAACTTCTGTGACTCGCCAGCTAAGTTTCATATTAAACCAAAAGTTCCAAAGTGTGACTAAAACAATGGCAATCAATTTTGCCAATACATCAATTGAAACAATTTTTTCTATTTCACCATTAAGCTTGAAAAAATTGTAAACTATATTGACGATTAATGTTTGTAAAACCAAGCCTGATAAACATACTAAATTAAACTTCAAAAACCGCTTGAGTCGTTGTCGATTACCAATTTGCCTCCGAGAAATATCCGCGAAAGTCCAGAAATCGTTCCAGAGAAAGTTATTAAAAATGGCAACTTCGGCAGACAAGATTGCACTCCGAGTCAATCCCAACCCCAAGACTTTGCGGAGAACATAGAATACACCCAGATCGACAACAACACCAGTCAATCCAACCAGACAAAACCGGATAAATACAGCCGAGCGAGATAAACGTAATTTTAAGAGATGTTGAATGTACTCAAGATACTGTTTCCAAGTAACTTTACTAGCACCAGCTTGACGTTCGCGGAACACATAACCAGCCTCAGCAATCCAGTCAATTTTACCTCTAGCGACCACTTCAATCAAAATTTTGTACCCTACCGGACTGAGCGTTTTACCAACAATCCGGCTCCGGCGCACCATGAAATAACCACTCATCGGGTCGGACAGACGACCAATGGCTTCCGGTAGAATGATTAATCCTAACATCTGCGCGCCACGCGACAAAAAACGGCGAATCCAACTCCACTCACTCACCCCACCACCTTCGACATGGCGACTAGCAACAGCTAAATCGGCTCCGCGTTCCATTTCATGAAGTAATTGTAACAACACTTCTGGAGGATGTTGTAAATCGGCATCAATTACGCCTAAAATTTCTCCCCGCGCAACTTGCCAACCGCGAATCACGGCTGTCGATAATCCTCGCTCGGTAATCCGGCGCATGATTCGCAGTTGGGGGTATGCTGGTAGCAATTCTGCGGCAGTTTTCCAAGTGAAGTCTGGACTATTATCATCCACAACAATTAACTCATACTCACCAGGAATAACGCTATCTAGTAACTGACTGAGAATTGCAATAATCGGCTGAATATTACCCCCTTCATTGTAGGTGGGCAAAATCAGTGATAACTTCAAATAAGTAGAATTCTGATTCTCTAAAGAATTAGCATATTCAGGTATCTGTAAAATGCCAGTAGGGACGGGAATAAGCGCGTCAGAGTATGTCATGGACTTAATTATTAATAGATTATGCTGGTGATGAAAGTGATGGCGATCGCAAGATTTGTGTGATACTTTTGCTCAAGCTGAATCTATATTTTATATATTTGAATTCCTTAGACATGAAAAATAAAATATTGAACTATTTAGTGGTAATCCTATTAATCATGGGAGTATTCTTTAGATTTGCGAATATCGATCTAAAACTTTATTGGTGCGACGAAGTTTATACTTCATTAAGAATGTCCGGTCACTTACAGCAAGAAATGGATCGACGACTACGTGATGGAAGTTTAATTAGTATCAACGATCTGCATAAATATCAATATCCCGATCGAGAAAAAAATACTTTAGACACAATTAAAGGTTTAATCGCTGAAGAGTCTCAACTTTCGCCATTGTATTTTGTGCTAGTGAGATGGTGGGTAGAACTCTTTGGTAATTCGATCGCAGTTATTAGAAGTTTTTCGGCATTCATTAGTTTACTATCATTTCCCTGTCTATATTGGTTATGTTTAGAGTTATTTGGATCTAGATTAGTCGGGTGGATGGCAATCTCGATTGTCGCTGTTTCGCCTGTGCATATTGTATATGCCCAAGAAGCTAGACCTTATAGTTTGTCAATCGTGGCCGTTTTACTATCAAGTGCTGCACTACTTAGAGCTGTCCGTTGTCAAACTAAGAAGAGTTGGGGAATTTATGCAGCAACTTTAACACTGGGATTATATACACAATTATTTTTTGGATTTGCAATCGTCGCTCAGAGTATATATGTAATTTGGATCGAACGGTGGAAATTGACCAAACAGTTAACTAATTATATGGTTGCTGTCGGTGTGGGTGTGTTGACTTTCATACCGTGGATATGGATCTTTATCACTCATCCCACCCCAGGTAATTTAGCCTGGGTGAATACAAAGCAAACTTTGCTCGAAATCACAATTAGATGGGTGGGAATTATTAGTCGTGCCTTTATTGATTTTGGCATCGGTCCAAATGATTCTTTCGCTCTCAAAATTGGAGTAATGCCGTTAGTTTTAATCGTGTTTGTGCTAATCATTTATGCTATTTATTTTATCTGTCGGCAGACATCTAAACCCGTGTGGTTATTTATCATCACTTTAATTGGGTCGATTTGTTTGCCACTGATGCTATTAGATTTTGGACTAGGTAAGCGATATGGAACGACTCGATATATTCTACCATCAACGATCGGGATGCAATTAGCCGTAGCATATTTGCTCAGTGCTAAAACTACCCTAATTTCCCATCGTCAGTGGCAACAAAAAATCTGGTCTTCGATCGCTTGTGGATTAATCACGATTGAAGTTATCTCCTGTGCCATTAGTTCTCAGTCGCAAATGTGGTGGAATAAAGTTCCCGAATTGTATGGAGAATATCCAAATATGGCAATGAATATCAATCGATCCGAGCGAGCACTAGTGATTACAGATGCTGATATGACTTCCGTACAAATTCTCGGCCATCTTGTTAATGATAAAATGCGTTTTCAGGTAGTTAACGATCGACAGAAGATCGATACTCATCCTGAATTTAGTGATATATTTATTTTGGTCGAGTCTCAATCTTCACAATTAAAAGCTAATGTTGAAAAATCATACAATCTGCCAATAGTCAAGATCAACAATCTACTTTGGCAAGTAACAAAATCTAACACATGACATAGATTGAAATCTCCACACTAACAACTTACTGCTCATAAGTGTTGAACCGCTCTGGAACTCAGTTTCAGCCTGTTTCACATAGCCTAGATCGACTGATTTAGCGATCGTCTGATACCTTCAAATACCCAAGTTGCCTAGCAGAGAGGCTTTGGGTGATTCAACACTTCTGCTTACTGCTCTACTCCCAATTAATTAATTAGACTTGCGTTTAGGCGCACGATCGAAAGCACGGGCGATTGCATTCCAGGCTAATTTAGGCTTAAAATTGCGATCGAATGGTAAGGGGCGAACCTCTGCCCGATCGGCACGAGGTTTAAATCCAGCTAGCCAGGTATATCGATCGCTCAGTCCCCAGGTAACTACCGAAATTACGGCCGGTTCAGCTAAAGCAACTGAGAGATAATCTTCATAAGCAGCCGCAACAATTCGATCTCTTTTGTTGATATCCTTGGGTAACTTATTATCGACTACATCCATCTCCGTAATCATAATTTTCAGACCCAAGCTAGCAACATTTTTAAGGAATTCTCTAAATTTATACGGATTAAAACTATTCAGATCGCCGATTAAATGAGACTGAAGACCCAGGGCATAAATTGGGGTTCCTTTCGACTTGAGCCGCTGTAATAAATTTAAGATCGCTTCACGTTTACCATCATCACCAGGCGTATCATATTCGACCCCAAAGTCGTTATAAACCAATTTAGCTTGGGGGTCAGCTTTAGCAGCTAATCGAAAGGCTAGATCGATATAATCTACTCCTAAAAACTTGAGCCAGGGAGTCTGCTTGAGTCCATCTGCGCGGCGATCTCCCATATCCACAGCTTCATTTACCACATCCCATGAGTGCATTTTGCCCGCATAACGCCTCACGATTGTTTGAATATGCTGAGTTAATATTTTTTCTGCATTGCGACTATTAAGAGTGGCTGGCAACCATTTAGGTAAAGCCTCGTGCCAAACGAGGGGATGTCCCCGCACCAGCATTTTATTTTTGATGGCAAACTGAGTAAAATAGTCAGTACTAGAAAAGTCAAAAGTGTTGGCACTCGGACGAGTAGTAATCCAATAGTGACCGACAGTTATCATGGCGCATTCGCGAATAAAATGCGACTGTAGTTGGCGATCGCGCATAAAGTCCTGATGATCTGCTTGCGGGAAAGCTCCGTAAATCAGTCCTTTCGCTTTTGCTCGCTCTTTCAAACTACTTTTACCAATAATGGTAAATTTTCTAGTTTGATGATCAATTACTCGATCCTGCTTTTTCTTGAACGGATAAATTAGATAACTCAGTACCTTTAATTCTTCTAATCCGAAGATCGTCAATACAGTGATTGAGCTAGTAATTAACAGAATAAACTTTCTTCTTGAGCATAAACGCTGAGATAATAATTTCACTACTTGTCCTAAACCTCCTGTGAAAGCAATTAGAGATTGGCGCAGGCGAAGAGGGTGTTTGCAAAGTATCGATTTAATCCCCCATCCGCCTAAAATAGTTCCCGATCATCCAACTCGCAACTTACTTAACTGTTGACAACAAATTAACTAAGGGTTGTGTCAGCCAATTAAATCCAACTTTAAGCTGATGCTCTAGAGTGGGCAGACGGTAGAGATAGACTAATCGCCGGGTCAGATAGGCTAGTGGCCCATCAAACTGAATCCCCAAACCAGACAGCACGGCATTATCGGTACCCAAGGTCATCATTTCGCCGAGGTCAGTATAACGGAAAGTAAGGAGTGGTCGATCGGTTAGTGAAGACCAGACATTCCACGCGACAAAATCTGACTGTTGAAATGCTGCCTGAGCAGTGGTAGGAGTAGCTGTGGTCTCAGGATCGACGGTCGCGGCTGCGTCTCCCAGTGCAAAGATTTCGGGAGAATCTGGCACCTGAAGCTGTCGATTTACAACGATTTTACCTCGATCGTCCACGGCTAGTTCAAATTGGTTAATGGCAGGACTAACTTGATTCCCTACTGTCCAGAGGACAATTTCGACAGGAATAATATCAGTCTGACCCTTATAAATTAGCCCGATCGAGTCGGTGGTAATTTCCGAAACGGTTGTTTCGAGGTCAACCCAGATTCCTCGCTGTTCTAAAGCCTTGAGGGCGGCATCTCGGTTAAATTTCGGGGCATTGGGCAGGATTGTATCTCGTGATTGGATCAGGCGAATGCGTCCTCTGTCTTTGAGCCTATCGGCAAGTTTACAGGCAAGTTCGACACCGCTATATCCAGCCCCAACGATCGCAATCCGAATTCTTTCGGTGGGAGATGTTTCCAGCAACCGTAATTTTTCATCGAGTCGATAAGCATCTTGAAGACTGCGGAAGGGAATCGCGTATTCGGTGACTCCGGGGACACTGTCTGAGGGAGTTTCACAACCTAACGCCAAAACCAATCGATCGTAACTTATTTCCGTTTCATCGGCGAGGGTGACGGATTTTTGCACTTTGTCAATCCGATCTACAGAACCCTGAATAAAGCGAATACTCGTACCTGCTAATAGTTCAGCATAGGGAGGTGCGATTTCCCAGCCCTGCATTTCACCCGTCACGAGTTCGTAGAGTAGGGGTGTAAATACAAAATTGGTTTGACGATCGATCAGGGTGATTTCAGGTTGTTTACCTGGTTCCCAGGCAAGTTGATTTAACCGTAGGGCAGTATATAAACCACCAAATCCCCCACCGAGGATACAGATACGTGGTACTGAAGTCATAAGTTTCGGGTATTTTAGCGATCGATTCTGAGCTACTTTACTTACTGTAACAATATCTTTGCGTCAGAGGGGTGTTGTGGCTGGCATCGGTGGATTGATAAAATTCAGGATCAAATAATCGTTATGATTTAGAGAGTTGCTGTACCACGGTATCGGAGTAAAAGCATCGCTGTTCTCACCTCTAACCTCTCAGCCAAATTCCTCACCCCGATCGAAATGTTAGAATGCCGACTTTCCTACGTCCTGCTTTGGATGCGATTATATGGATCAGAACAAATACCAACCGATCAGTACGATTAAAATTTCAGCCAAGGGGAAATTTTATTGGGTCAAGTGTCCTACTTTAACCGATCCAAATCGGTCTTGTTTGCTCCAATCTTATTCGACAAAATTAGCAGCGCAACTACTTGAATCAGTACAATCGCAGATCGATCGACTATTGCCGTTGACTCATCCTCATCTCCAATCAGTAATCGATGTTGTCGCGACAGAAAATAGTTTAGATATTGTCCAAGAACTAGAGGAATGGGATTGCGCTATCAATCAAATTCCTTATACTCCCGCTCAAGCTAGAAACTTATTGCAAGAACTTCGACCTCTTTTAAGTTATCTTCATGGAAAAGATATCACTCATGGTAATATTTCTCCAGAAGCAATCGTTGTCAATCAAGATAACAAAAATATCCTGACTAATTTTCTAGCTATTGTCGATTTGATTACTGCCGTTGGTGGTGATACTCATCCACGCTTGCGTTCACAACTAGAAAAAATTCCGGTGGTTAATCTCCCAACTGGCAAAGAGTGGGATCTTTATAGTCTTGGTGTGACGACCATTGCTTTGTTAACAGGTAAAGACTATCAACATCTTTACGATCTAGATAGTGAAAAATGGAATTGGACACGGTTTGTTGATTGTAGTGAAGAATTAATTGAAGAGATCGATCTGTTATTGACACAGAAAAAACAACCTCAAAATATGATCATAAGTGCGCTTGAAGCTCCAATTTCGTCAAGAGATCGCCGAGAGAACAATCTTCAAGTTATCGAATCTGCTAGAATAAATGATATCAATAAAAATCCCGATCCTTACTGGAAAGTTGCCAGCTTAATCATGCTTGCTATTGTTGGATTAGCTGGATATTTTGCTTGGAATAAATTTTACAATAGCCCAATTGAATTTAGATCGACGATCACCCGAGATCAGCCATTCTCACAAAATAAAACTTTAACTATTGGCTACATCAGTCGAACCCTATCTCGCGCGCAGATCCAAACAAGAGACTATCCACAATTCAGATCCTATCTAGAAACAGAACTACGCAAAAAATATGGAAATAGTCTTAAAGTCCAGCTCGAATCAGTCGCGACGATCCGCGATGCTCAAAATAGTATTAGACAGAAGAAATGGGATATAGCTTTTGCTTTTTCAGCGACTAATTCTTTGATTGCCGAGGATAATCAGTATGAATTCATTGCGAGAATGTTCGCTAATGAAGATCCCTATCGAGATGTGTGTTTCTTTGTGAATCAAGATAGTAAAATTCAAAGTAGTAAGGATTTCTCATCCGAGCAAACAATCGCTCTGCCGAGTGAGGACTCTTCGATCTTTGTCATGCCGCTATACGATTTGTATGGCAAAAGAATGCGAGTTAGCCTTGGGAATAGCTTGTCAAAAATTCAAGCCAAGGTCAAATCTGGCGAAGCTGATGTTGGCGTAGATTTTTGTAACGTAACAAGATTAAATTCAACGTTTAGAACACTTTCACCTAACCGAATTATTCCAGTTGGTGGGGTTTTTCTATCGCCAAGAATCGAAAGTATCGCAGATCGGAATCATATCAAAGAAGTAATCTCTAAAGCTCCTATCGATATTCAAGCTAAGGCTAATTATATCATGAGTTCTGGTGTCAACTATGATCGATTTCGCCGGATTAACAACCGAGCAAATGAACTGTTAGCTTGCGTCGATTTCACCCGCAACCCTGTTGATTTTTATTGCAATAACAAGCTAAAATAGGACTTGATCCAAAGAGAGTGAAGCGCGATCGCATGATGATTTTGCCCGGTTCGATTATTCGTGTCAAAAATATCAATGACATCTATTACGGTTTCCAAGGATTCGTCCAACGAGTCACTGATGGCAAAGCTGCGGTGATTTTTGAAGGCGGTAACTGGGATAAAATGGTGACATTCCGTCTGTCAGAACTGGAACTAGTCGATCCAACCCAGAAGTAAATTATCTTGAGTAGTCACTAGTTGCGATGTTTGACCTCCAAGGATTAAATATATACCTGATCGGCATGATGGGTTCAGGTAAAAGTACGCTGGGTAAATTAATCGCCGAGCAGTTGGGCTACGGTTTTATCGATACTGACACTACAATTGAAAAATTAGTCGGTCAAACTGTCACCGAAATTTTTCAAACTGTCGGTGAAGCAGAATTTCGACAACTGGAAACACAAGTCCTCACAGAAGTTTCCGCCTACACCAGACTGACCATCGCCACAGGCGGAGGTATCATTATCAACCGCGAGAATTGGGGGCATTTGCAACAGGGATTGACAATCTGGCTCGATCCCACGATCGAGATTATCATCGATCGGTTGCAACAAGATACTACTCGACCACTACTCAGTTCGGCGACCGATCTACGATCGAGACTACAACAACTTTATCAGGAGCGACGCGATCGCTATGCCGAAGCAGATCTCCACATCCCAATTACCGAAAACTTACCGGCTCCAGTAATTATCGAACAAATTCTGGCGACCATTCCCTCCGTACTCAAGTAAGCTAGGATCGAACCCAAAGCCGATGGAGAGATGTTACCTTAACAATAGGCAAGTTATAGCGCGAATTTTATGCCGTCTTCGATCAAAAAAGTTGTTGTCGGACTCTCCGGCGGGGTAGACAGTTCAGTCGCCGCCGCGATTTTATGTGAACAAGGTTATGATGTCCTTGGTTTGACCCTCTGGTTGATGCGGGGTAAGGGACAGTGTTGTTCGGAAGGGATGGTAGATGCAGCGCGGATTTGCGAACAGTTGGGCATTACCCATCAAATTATCGATAGTCGCGATACCTTCGAGAAATATATTATCGATTATCTTGTCAGTGGTTACGAAGCCGGGATTACACCATTGCCCTGTTCCCAGTGCAACAAGGCGGTAAAATTTGGCCCAATGGTTAAGTATGCCAAAGAAGAATTGGGAGCCGATTATATTGCCACTGGACACTATGCACGGATTACCTATGATGATAATCTGGCTCGCTACCAATTGCGCCGAGCGGTAGATCGATCGAAAGATCAAACTTACTTCCTCTACGATTTGGAGCAGGATATCTTAGCAGCTACAGTATTCCCCTTGGGTGATACACTGAAAACCCAAACGCGAGAAATTGCCGCAGGATTGAATCTATCCACCGCCGATAAACCCGAAAGTCAAGACCTGTGTTTGGTCGAAAAACACGGTTCGATGAAAACTTTTCTCGACCAGTATATCAACCAACGTCCTGGAGATATCGTCGATACTCAAGGGGCTGTCCTCGGGCAACATCTGGGGATCCACCATTATACGATCGGCCAACGGCGCGGGATTGGGATTGCGGCACCGGAACCTTTATATGTTGTCGCCCTTGATGTGCTGCAAAATCGTGTAGTTGTCGGTTCGCGGGCAGAAACTCATAGTTCTGAGTGTACCGTCGATCGGGTCAATTGGGTCTCGATTCCCCAACCAACGGCACCAATTCGCGCAGAAGTTCAAGTGAGATATCGTTGTGGGGCTGTACCTGTGAGCGTGATTCCCTTGGCAGGAGGTAAGGTGAAGTTGGTGTTTGATGAGCCGCAATTTGGGATTACTCCGGGGCAAGCAGCAGTTTGGTACGATGGAGATATTGTCTTGGGTGGTGGTATTATCGATCCGTTCGGTTAAAGCCAATCCCTAATGATCAATTAACCTGACTCCTCGATCGGCAAACTGAGTGACAAATAACTCTAGATCTGGGTCAGTGATAGTAGCGCGAACTTGGTGATAAATTGCTTCAGCTTGCGCTAGGGACTTCGCTAAACTAAACACAGTTGGCCCAGAACCAGACATCATTGTCCCCAAATTAGGGTGATGTTGAAACTCTGTCCGTAATTGTTGGACGAGTGGATAAGCGGGTAAAACTACTTTCTCTAAATCGTTATATAGTAATTTGCCGATTTTGACGGAATCTTTGGCGACAATTGCTTGAACCAAGGCTCCCGAATGGACGTGATGAGATCGCTCTGCCAGACTGGCGGGTTCGTGTTCGTACTCATGACCGAATTTTTCCCGATAGGTAGCATACGCCCACGGAGTTGATACCTCTAGACTTTGATATTTTCCCAATACCACATATATCCCTTCTAAGGTCGGTAGGGGGGCAATCTGTTCTCCTCTGCCAGTAGCGATGGCTGTTCCCCCAGAAATACAAAAGGGCACGTCTGAGCCTAATTCTGCCCCCAATATTTGCAGGTCGGCTTGGGTGAGTCCGAGTTCCCAGAGTAAGTCAATGCCGACGAGGACGGCGGCGGCATTGCCGGAGCCACCTGCTAACCCAGCGGCGACCGGGATATGCTTGTGGAGGGTGATTTCGACTCCACCATATTTGGTAAAGGCGGACGGGAATTTTTGCTGCATTAACTCAGCAGCGCGATAGGCTAAATTGGTGCGATCGACTGGTACGCTAGGATGTGCGCAGTGTAAGATAATTTCGTCGGTACTGTGGGATCTAATTTCAATTCGATCTGCTAAGTCGATGGTTTGCATGATCATCACTAGTTCGTGATAATTATCTGGTCTAATTCCCAGGATTTCTAGGTGTAAGTTAATCTTGGCTGGGGCTAATAATGTATAAGATTTCATCTGAACTTTTGACATTGGTAGGTTGGGCGGGTTGGTGCTAAATTTTTGATGCTAATCTGATTGATTACATCAACCGGCCCCTAGGGATGTGGAATCATTCACCAAATTAGATAACTGAATCCACTGTTCTAAACTCAAATCCTCGGCGCGAGTTTCGGTGTTAATATCTAGCGATATTAATAGTTCTGATAATGCGTCGCGATCGATCGCGCTTTGGAGATTGTTACGGAGCATTTTACGACGGGTACTGAAGCCGAGTCTGACTAGATTATCTAATAGTTTGGGGTGATTCGCTGTTAGGGCGTATTTTCTGGGGGTGAGGCGGACGACGGCGGAATCAACTTTCGGCGGTGGGACAAAATCACGAGCGGGGACGGGACAAATTAATTCGCAGTGAGCTAAATATTGAACGCGGATTGATAAGGCTCCGAAGGCTTTGGTGCTAGGTTTGGCGTATAGTCGGTCAGCTACTTCCCGTTGAACCAATAAGACGATCGAGTCAAATGGTTGGGTTGAGGGGTGGACAATATTACCGAGTAGTTTTTCGAGAATCGGCCCAGTAATATTATAGGGAATATTTGCAACAACTTTATTGGTGTTTTGAAAGTTGGGGAAGTCGGTTAGGCTGCTGGCTAAGTCAAGACTGAGAAAATCATTTTGGAGGAGCAGAAAGTTATCGACATTGCCAAGCTTTTTGACAAGCAGGGTACATAAATCTCGATCGATTTCTACAGCGACAACTGCACTTGCGGCTGGAATCAGTCTGCGGGTAAGAATTCCAGTCCCAGGACCGATTTCCAAAATGCGATCAGTAGGCGCAATCTGTGCTGCTTTGATAATTTTATCCAGAACCTGTTCATTCCGCAGCCAGTGTTGTCCAAATTGTTTCTTTGTCTTCATCGAGCAGAGAGGGAGGGGATAGGTCAATAATTTTGCTGGTGGGTGCATAAGTTGAGGATGATCCACCCAATTAAATTTTGTGCGGCTCACACTATTCACGATCCATGATATGCCTGATGAATCCTTTTATACGCTTCACGACGATTTCGATCCGACTGTACCTAGTTGGTTGCGGTGGCGGGTTTGTCCGATTTTAGTTAGATCGATCGAATGTTGGTGTCGCGAGATTTATCCGTTTGAACCGATCGAATCTCAATTTATTCGCGATCGAGTTCGAGTTAAACAACATTTCAATCGCTGGTTTCTCCAGGTTCAAGCAGTGCAGGAGTTGGATCGATCTACGCTAATTGAATCTTTTTGCCAGCATTTATTTACAATGTTGCGATCGCATCCTCAAAATTCTACCATCCAGCGGCACTGGATTGCTTTTTTTATGCACCGTTGTGTTGCCGTGGGTTGGAAAATTTGGCGATCGATTCCGATCGAGCTACAATCTTTCTGTTTATTTCAGGAAATAATTACAATTAGCTACCATCAGATTAGCAATTTTAGTGAAGTCAATCCAATCCTCGTCAATTTTACGCCCGATCAATCTGAACTAGTCAGTAAGCTCAAGCATATCACCGCTTACCTCGATCGACAAATCAAATACTCGATTTTACCCGACTTACGCCAGATTTTGGGTGAGCCAAATTTTGGCAGAAGTAATCTTGGTGTCGCTGCGCGTTATTCACTTACCAAAATTCGACAGGCTCTAGCTGATGCTCAGTTAGCTGATGTAGAAGAGTATCTAATTCTATGGCAATGTTTCTCGATTTACAGACGAGAGACAGGGATAAGTTCACATCGAATGGTCAATACTGATTTCCAAGCAATCCAACACAACTATCAAATTCGATCGATCCAGGCAATTGATTTCCTCGGTGAGATGAATGTCAAAACTAGACTCGAACAGATTGGTAAGATAGTGCGTGATTCTTTGTCCTCTAAACTACTCGACCTAGATGTTCATATCAATGAATTTCAATCTCTGGCTGATACAATTCCTAGCAATAGTCCAGATCTACTCGAATGTCAAATATCTCAAGCCAAATGGCAAGTGATCAATCTTGAAACTGAAGCCCTCTGTCGTAGGAAACACCCGCTGACACAAATTCCCTCACATCAACAATTGTTTTGGCTATATTATGGATTAGGCTTTAACCAAAGTCAGATCGGTAAAATTCTCCAAGCAAACTTTCAACTAAATCCTAATCCTGGCTCAGTCAGTTTACGACTCACAAATGGTCGTAAATATCTCTTCGATCGTATTCATAGCGCACTCCAAAATTCACCGCCTGTCATGACCAAAAAAGAGATCGATCAGACGATGGGTGAGTTGCTCGAACAATACTTTGAATCAATAATTTCTGAGCAGTTATCCACATTGGCAACCAAACTAGCAATAGCTGAAGGCGATCTACTTTCAGACTCACAACAGCTTCAATTGATCGACTTGCTAAGTAATTGGTTTCAGGAATATTTGAATCTTGATGTTGCCGAAGATTTATGGTGGACCACTCTACTGCAAATCCTAAATTTGTACTTTTACAAACCGAATCTTAATTATAACTGAGAGAGTATCTTGCTAAATCACAATTCAGATACAACCATCGTATAGCCCTAATAACTTCGCTGAATCGAATTATATTATATCTCACCTAAAATGATTATGCTATCACCAATCACTACCCTACAAAAAATCTATCCTAAACATATATTTATTCCGCTTGTTGGAGCGGATTTACAGAGATTGTCTCCCAGTCAAGTCGATCTCAATCGAGTATGTCTTAAACCGATCCAACACTGGATTAATCATACCCTGGGTTTAACTGTGCAACTTACTTTTCCTAGTTGCTTAAATTTTACCTCAATCTCAAAGTTAGTTAATGGATTTGTTTGGCAAGTAGGTGAGATTCGGATTGTATTTATTCCCAGTGATGCGATCGACATTGAAGAATTTGAAGTTCCACAAGAATGGGTAGATTTACCGAATTGGATGGGCAGCTATTACGTACCAGTTCGCATCGATCTAGAACAAAAATATCTACATCTATGGGGATTTATTACTCATGATGATTTAAGAAATCAGGCACGATTTGATCGGATTTTCCGTAATTATCATGTATCGCAATCACAAATAGTTGCCAATCTAGATTTACTCCGAGATTATTGCCAGTTAGATAGATTATCTGAACCAAAAATTGATACTCAATACCAACTATCAACCCTGGAGATGGAAGATTTAATTCACCAACTTCAGTCGCGTAGGTCTCGGTTTTCCCCACGATTGGATTTACCTTTTACTCACTGGGGCGCAATCATCAATGAATCTTACTGGTTAGAACGTTATTTAAATCCAGAAATAGATCTGAGTATTTGGTGGAAATCTACTCAATCAGCTATTATTGACGGGTGGGAATTGATTGAGAATTTCATCAATCCACCCCAAGCAATTCCAGTCTTAAATGTCTTGAAAAAGTTGCCAACACTTAATAAAATTAAAGGAGTATTTCTTAGCTCAGATCGCGAAATAAAGACTGCTATTACCGAACTATATTATGCTCAAACAGAGCTAATGATCCCAGAAGAACCGATTGAGATCGACCATCTGATCCCGCTTCTACAAAATTGTCGAACAGATAAAATTTGGTGGAGAGCCGCCGAATATCTGTGGACGATTCAACCCGAACATCCATTTTTGACCACCAGAATTCGTCAACTGGAACCTCAATTTACCGAACATTCGATCGCATTAATGATTTCGATGATTCCTACCCTAAATGATCGAACAGCCGTATTAGTAAGACTCTATTCAGCAACCGGAACTCATCTCCCACCTGGACTCCAATTAACCATTCAAGACGAGTTTGGTAAAAATTTGCTCACCAATCCCCACGGCGAACCTTATATAGCCACAGCCAGAACAGATATTAAAGATAGCTGTATTCAATTATATTTTGCCGCCGATCCTGGCGATCGATTTGTATCCTGTATTACACTAGACGAAGTGAAGGAAATGAAAACTTTTAAATTGCAGCAATCTCATTCACAGTAGACTAGTCAGTCACAATCATCTCGGAAGTGAATATGCCGATCGTCAATTTTCATATTACTGGTAGTGCCGAACATTTGCAAATCACTCTCACCGCTAGAGATAATTCTCATGGTGCATTATTACCAGGAACGAAACAGTACAAATGCCAACTTCCGCCTTTGTCATCACGACTCCAACAGAAGGATCGACAGTGGAAACAGAAATATGCTGCTTGGCTTAGTGGAATTGCTACTTTGACCCCATCTTCACCACCAATTGAAATTGAAACTAATGTGAGCATTTTACAGGAGTGTCAACAACTCGGTAATGAATTAATCCGTGAATTTAATGAATGGGTTGGTCACGCTGCCAAAATCCAGAATGCCTTATTACACACGGTATCTAGCCGAGATTATTGTCAAAACCCCAGTGATTTCTGCTTTATTTTAAATGTTGATACGATCGATCCAGCACTTAATTTAACATTACAACGATTGCCTTTTCATGCGTGGGATTTTTTTCAAGAATATTATCCCCATGCTGAGATTTCACTGAGTACGACTAGTCATGCCTTACCAGCAGTAATTAGTCAACGGCTGCAAGTATTAGTAGTGCGGGGTTATGACCCAAATATCAATCTAGATGAACAGCAGATAGCCATTGGAAAGCAACTAGAAGATACTAATTTAGCAGATGTAATTTATTGGAATCGAGGTGCTGAAGAAAATGCCACGGCAAGTTTATTTAGGACTTTAAAAAATAGTTCACCTCAAGTGTTATTTTTTATCGGTCACTCTGAATCAACAAATGGTGCCATTCAAATTTCAATTAATCAAACAGAGCATATCAATCTTCAGAAAGATCGCAACTTTAAAAATATTTTGAGGGGATTAAAATCTAGAGGACTAATTTTTGCTGCATTTATCAGTTGTGACGGGTTAGGAATTGCCCAAGAATTAAGTGATCTGGGTATTCCTTATTTAATGGTTAGTCGAGAAATATTACCAGTTCATGTAGCTAGAGAATTTCTGAATGAATTTTTGACTAAAGCTATTGAGCCAGGTGTACCAATTCATATCGCGCTCAGTCATGCGCGCCAGCATCTCCATGAAATTGTTGAAGCATATAAAAACAATGATGGCTGCCCTAATGCTTCAACTTTTCCGGTGATTTTTCAATCACCGGAACAACATGCCTATATCCTCAATCCCATTACTAAATCATCACCGATATCAATCACACCTGAATTTAGATTACAATTTTTGCTAGATCGAATCATTAAACATTGGAAAATTGCTTCAATATTTAGTGCTTCACTAATTTTAGTGATGATAATCGCGCTGATCAGAAAGACAGAACTAACCGAAAATGCCTGTGATTCAACTATCAAGAATTTGTCATATTTGAGTTGTGGAGAAAAAAGTATCTTGGGCAATGAATATCTCGATCTTGATGCCAAGAAAGGGATGGCTGAACTGAAGTTATATACTCCTAATTATTTGAAGGCTATCGAATCTTTAGAAAAGTCATGGAAAAGCAATCAGAAAAATCCTGAAGTTCTGATCGCACTATCTAATGCCAAAATCAAATTCGCGCAAGCGCAAGCGATCGCCACTGGTAAATCATCACTACAGGTTAAAACAATTGCTGTGGTAATACCAGCATCATTAAAGGCAAATGAAGAAACATATTTACCAATTAGTCTCATCGCTGCGGTTGCCGAAGCTCAAAGAAGATGGAACGATCGCAATACTCCCAGTTGGCTACTAGAAGTGATGATTGCTAATGACTTTAACGAACCAGAGCAGGCGAAACAAGTTGTTGAGGATCTAACTGCTCGACCGATTTTAGGTACGATTGGACACTATAGCTCATACGTCACCGAAAGTGTTTTGCCAATATATGAAGCAAAAAAAATGACTCTAATTTCTGCGACTAGTACGGCAATCGATCTTGGTAAAAATTATCAATTTTTCTTCAAAACTGTCAATGAAAATAGTAATCAAGTCAGACAAATTATTGAATATTGTCAGCAACGAAATATCAAAAAAGTAGAGCTATTACATGGGATTAGAAACTTTTCAATTACATTCAAAGAAAATTTAAGCCACCAAGCCCAGCAAAACGACATAGAAATTAATCTGCGCCAATTGACAAATAGAAAATTAAATGCCAGTAAGGTTTTAAAAGACCTCAAAAATAATCGATCTCAATTGATTGTGTTAGCTCCTGATGCTTTCATCGATCGAGTGGATCAGGAAAATGTCCGCCAACTAATCGTAACTAATGCAGGTAAAATTCCTATTATTGGCAATGAAGTAGTCCATGAACCCTGGCTATTTACCCAAATCGAACAGCAGCCAGAATTAGGTGAAAACTTGATGTTTACTTTCACATGGAATAAGGCTGTCAATCGAACTAATATTTCACCTGAAATATATAGTCGTAGCCCTAAATGGTGGTCAGATGGCAACCGGCAAATATCTCATCGCACCGTGTTAACCTATGATGCAGCTAATGTTCTGATTGACTCGATCGATCTAGTCAACACCGATCTGCCCGATCTAAACATTCGAGCTATGTTGCCAAGATTTATTCGCAGAACCAATTATACTGGGATAACTGGAAAAATCAGCTTCAATGGTAGTAATCGCAATGAAAATCTCAGTGGTTTAGTTCAACCGCAGTTCGATCAAAGCGGAAAACTTATAAAATTCACACCACCAAAATAGTCGAGAATAGTCTAAAGACTGAGAATCGATATAGCTGTTTGGTAATTAATTTTTACAATTAGTCTACGAATTTGCATAACTACTTAGTTATAATTAGGTATAGTTATTCATAATGAATGTGTCACTTAGCCAAAACTCCCATGTCAGTGAACCAGTCAACCCAATTCGATCTAACCACTTTGGCTTTCATGGCTGACTACTTTAAAGTCTTCTCCGAGAGTAGTCGATTACACATCGTCCATTGCTTGCAGTCTGGTCCGATGAACGTAATGGAATTAACTGCCGCCACTGGTTTAGGGCAAGCAAATCTCTCCAAACATCTAAAAGTACTCACCCAAGCCGGAATTCTCTCGCGCCAAACCAAAGGCACCAGTGCTTACTATGAGATTATCGACCCGATCGTCTTTGATTTTTGCGAACTAGCCTATCATCGAATTGGCAATCGATTACAGCAACAAGCCCAAAGCTTTCTCAACCTGCGGACATCAGAATTAAACTCTACATCAAGTCAATGAGCGTAACTATGGACGGAGCCGAACTCCTCAAGCAATATGCCCAAGGTAAGAGAAATTTTGCCAGTAGTAAATTATTAGAAGTAGATCTAATTGCCGCAGAACTCAGTGGCATCGATCTCAGTCATGCAGACCTGCGACAATGCCGCTTAGGCAGGACTAACTTTAGTCAGGCTGATTTTCGAGGTGCAGACCTGAGTGAAGCCTTATTATGGGGCACAGACCTCACAGCAGCCAATCTCGATCGAGCGATCCTGCGGGAAGCAGATCTGAGTGGGGCAAAGTTAGTCGGAGCGCAGTTAGTCGGAGCTTATCTAGCCAAAGCTAGCCTATCAGGCGCAAATTTAGCTGGAGCAAATCTAGCTGGAGCCATGCTGTTTGATGCCGATCTCAGTGCCAGCGAAGATCGCCGCACTGATTTAGGTGGGGCTAATCTCCAGCAAGCCGATCTGAGTTATCTTAATCTGGGTGGAGCCTGTCTGCATGGCGCAAACCTAAATAACGCCAAACTGACTCGCGCTCATCACGGTCATAGTATTCAAGATCTGCTCTTTATTACCGATTTTAGTGCCGCTAGTTTACGCGAGTGCGATCTAAGTTATGCTGACCTGCGGGGAGTCAATTTCCAAAATGCAGACCTAACAGGCGCAGATTTAACAGGTACCCTGCTCACCCATGCCGATTTACGGGGGGCGAAGATGCCCGATGGCAGCATTCATAGCTAACACATTTTTTTAAGAATTGCATAAACAACGGATGGGTTCGCGACGGTAGTGATAGGATACATGGCTACTTCCACTTGATTAAATCGTGCGTTATCAACACTTGCTTGTAGCTTTAGGTGTATTGGTTACTCTACTGGCGTGACCGGACTAAAACTGTGGGTAAAAATTGTAGAATATATCTATGAGTAACCCAAATTTAAAATATCGAATAAAACTAAGCGAAGAGCAACGCCAAGAACTGTTAGAAATCAGTAAAAATGGCACAAAAGCA
>JBGSPI010000064.1:0-54003 GCA_041738715.1 Chamaesiphon sp. | reverse complement strand
TGATTAAATGTTTCTATCTGCAATCCACATCTTCTTTTGAATGCTTCCGGCTTTAGCTGCTTTAGTTGTTCATAGGTCATGGTTTCTCCCCCTTTTCTCTACTTCTACCCCAATTCTCCCTATTCACGCAAGAGGTCTAATTAGTTGTTGGTAAGTAATAATTGAGAATTGCTGGGAATACTCAGCAATTCTCAATTTAAACCTATCCCGATCTGCAAGCAATCAATTTTCGCGGGACAACAACCAAAAATTTCGGAGTTTAGAACTATGAGTATTCCGGCGATATTTGACGATCGATATCGCTTATGATAGGATATTAGGTATTAGTTTAGGTGTCAGAAGTGTAAGCAATTAATACATTACTGGCTACTAATCCATCGTCACCAGAACCAACTCTTAAACTCTCCAAAATTGGGATATACAAGTATTTAAATCGGATTTTTTGGAAAACTTAATCGAAAATATTTTTAGTTTAGACCGTTGGAATGAACAAAGGTATTACCTCAGAGTGCTCGTCAAGTTCTGGCAAAACAAAATACCGAGATCGAATATCTCATCGCGCTCACACCATAAATATCGATGCCGCTCACTCTGGAAGACGCGCTGATTATCGTCAAACAATTAGTGCCGAATGGCAAACTCATCGATGTCCAAGAAGTAGTATTTCGTGGTGCGTGGTTGGGACAAACCTATAAGCAAATCACCATCACCGCAGGCTACGATCGCGGTTATTTGAAAAATACTGGCGGTCAGTTGTGGTCATTGCTGTCAGCAGCATTTGGTGAAAAAGTGACCAAAGGAAACTTGCTAGGTGCCTTTGATCGTTATTTGCAAAAACAAGAACAGCAGACAGCCGCAGATGTGACCAAGCAGGTCGAGCGAGGGGAACCGATTTTCGTCAAAACAGATGCCACCACAGATATTGCCGTTTTTTATGGTCGCGTTGCCGAACTCAGCTTATTAGCTAATTGGATCCAGACCGAACGGTGTCAGTTGATAGTAATTTGTGGTATGGCGGGAATTGGCAAAACTGCCCTAGCGGTGAAACTGACCGAAACAGTGGCAACGAATTTCGATCGAGTGATTTGGATTAGCTTGCACAATGCCCCACCAGTAACGGAATTAATCAATCAGATCCTTGACCGATTACCACCAACAGATCGAGCAAGGCGAGTAGGCGGAAATGTCAGCGAAAAAATCAGCAATCTGATCGGATTACTGTCCAGGGGGCGGTACTTGGTCGTACTAGATCATTTTGATGCAGTACTAGGGTCAGACACGACGAAAGATGAACCAAATGATCACCTCGAATTATTAAAATCGGTAGGAGAACTCCATCATCAAAGCTGTGTGCTAGTGACAACTCGCGAAAAACCAGCCCCCATTGCGGCACTAGCGGGGGAAAAGTTGCCAGTCAGAACTCTAGCTCTAACCGGATTAGAACTAACTGCGGCTGGGGAATTACTGCGCGATAAAGGGTTAACAGCCGAGCCGTTATTCAAGCCTTTAATCGATAACTATGGCGGACATCCCCTAGCACTAAAAGTTGTGGGGGCAGAGATTCAGGACTTATTCGGTGGCAATATTGACTTGTTTCTCCAACAAGGTGCGAGTAATTTTCATGGATTGGATCGATGTCTAGCATCACAATTCGATCGATTGACACCACTAGCCCAAAAGATTTTGTACTGGTTGGCAATTCAACAGACGAGTATTGACATCAATGAGTTACAGACCGAAACTGGTCAGGGTGAAATGCGTCAGGAGATGCAAACAGCCTTATTAATGCTCCAACGGAAATCCCTGGTCGAGAGACATACGCATGGATTTCGGCTACATCGGATCGTGTTGGAGTTCATCACTAATATTTTGCTCGATCGGCTATGTACAGAGATCATTGAGGGTACAGGCGATCTGATCGCCGATTATCCATTGATGAAAGCGACGGCGGCTGAATATATCCGCGAACGGCAAATGCGGCTGATTTTGGCACCATTGAATGAACGACTAGTTAAACAATTGTCCTCCGCCGAGCGTGTACGCGACAAGGTGATCGGTTTATTTGACAGCTTGCGCGAGCGGAATTTACATCGCCGGGGATATGCGATCGGCAATTGTCTCAATCTCTGTCATTATCTCGACATTGATTTAACCGGCATTAATTTAAGTGGGGCATCGATTCGGCAAGCGTATCTAGCCGATATGAACTTACACAACGTCGATTGTACCGCTGCTCACTTTCAAGATTGTCGCCTTGCCCAAACCTTTGGCGGGATGACTTGTGTCACCTTTAGTCCCAACGGCGAACTCCTGGCAACCTGTGATGCCAATGGGGAAATCCAGATTTGGCAAATTACGGATCATCGGCGATTACTCACTTTACGCGGTCATGATTACTGGTTATGGTCGATCGAATTTAGTCCCGATGGTCGCCACTTGGTGACAGGGGGACAAGATCGAACGGTGCGATTATGGGAGATCCAGACAGGAGCTTGTCTCTATGTCATCACCCTACCCAGCATAGTCAATCAGGTTACTTTCAGCCCAGATGGGCTGTTATTGGCAACTAGTTGCGAAGATGGCTTAATCAAGCTGTGGATGGCGAGCACGGGTGAATCGCTTGGCAGCTTGAGCGGACATCAGCGGTCTGTATGGACGGCAGCTTTTTTCCCTGATTGCCGAACGATCGTCAGTGGTAGTGAAGATGGGACAGTTAAACTATGGGATGTGGCAACGGGAAATTGTCGCCAAACTTGGCACGCTCATCATCATTCCGTCAGGAAAGTTGTAGTCAGTCCTGATGGACAGACAGTTGCCAGTACGAGTTTTGATCTGACAATAAGACTCTGGGATGTGACGACGGGTAACTGTCGGCTGACTTTGGCGGGACATCGAGACTTTGTTGTGGCAGCAGCGTTTAGTCCCGATGGTCAATCGATCGCCACCGGGAGTTACGATCGAACAATCAAACTGTGGGATGTTGCCACGGGAAATTGTCAGCAGACTTGGGAAAAACATACTAATCGCATTTGGTCAGTGGCGTTTCATCCCGGTGGGAAGATCTTAGCTAGTGGGGCTGATGACTATACTGTCCGGCTCTGGAATATCCAGACAGGTCGATGCACTCAGTTGTTGCAAGGATATAGCAATCAAATTTTGGGCGTAGCGATGGTTGGAGAGGATCTGCTTGCTAGTGGACAGGAAGACCAAACGATTCGACTGTGGCGGGTGGGGGATAACCAATCCCAGTGCTTGCCGTACCGAATCTTAGCAGGTCATGCCAACCGCATTTTAAGCGTTGCTTTCGACCCAGGTAAATCACGGTTAGCTAGTTCTAGCTGCGATGGTACTATCAAAATCTGGAACCCGTTGGTGGGAAATTGTATCCAGACCCTCTATGGACATCAGAATTTGGTTTGGTCGGTAGCATACAGTCCCAATAGTGAGTTACTAGCGAGTGCTAGTGGAGATCGCACTGTGAGACTCTGGGATACAACGATGGGAGTTTGTCTGCACGTCTTGCAGCGAGAGGGGACTGGATCTGTACAGCAAGTTCGATTTAGCCCAGATGGTCGCTGGCTGGCAAGCTGTGGCGATCCACACACGATTAATCTTTGGGATTGTCAAACGGCGATCCATTGGCAACAGCTATTTGGACACGAGTATCGGGTCTGGTCAGTGGTATGGCTGGGAGTCGATCGATTGGCAACTGGTGATGAAGATGGCAAAATCCGGCTGTGGGAAGTGATGACGGGGAAATGTTTACACACTTGGACGGCTCACAATTGTCAGATCTTTTGTCTAGATTACGATCCAGAAACTAATCGATTATTTAGCAGTGATGCCAGGGGCAACCTCAAAATCTGGGATTTAGTCACTAGTAAGTGTCTGGCGACGATTAAGGCTCACGAGCATTTATTGCTTTCATTTTGTTTCAGTTCTGATCGCCGTCACATCCATACAAGTAGCTTTGATGGTAAGCTCAAACTTTGGGATCTGGCAACACTGGATTGTCTTGCTACTCTCATTCCACCTCGCCCCTATGAAGGCATGGAGATTGCTGGAATCACTGGCGTAAATGATGCTGAATATAGCACATTGATTGCCTTGGGTGCTTCAGTTTAGCTCCGGCTCTCATTGCTTGATCGTCGATCTAGAATTAGGACCAGAAGAAACACTCTGGTGCTCCTGGTTGTCCCAATCCTCAGAAATAATTAAGGATTAGTAGTCAAGTTCTAGCCAGGGATTTGTTAGAATCATCACTATTACTGTAAATAGCTGTGTTGCAATTAGATTACGAGCTACTTAAGTAACTGAGATCGCGATTTGTAGTAGTCACTAGGTACACTGTAAGATAGACAAGAACAACCAGATTCCAGTATCGACTACTCGCACAGGATTGTGATGGGACTGACTAACTTGATTCAAGTGGGTAATTAAAATGATCGAGATTCAAAGTGATACACCAAATCATGCCGCCAGATGGATGTACGAAATTCCCATCCTCGTGTTTACATTTTTGGTGTCAGTGATTTACACCCTGACTCCCGATCGGGTGATGGCTAAAGATCAGCCGCCGATAAAGGTGAAGACACAGCAAGTGACTAAACAGTCAGCAGCGACCCCAAGATCTGCCCAAGATTATTTCCGACGAGCCATGCGCCGTTACCGCAGCCAGGATACAGCCGGGGCAATTGCCGATTTCGATCGAGCAATTCAACTCCAACCAAATTTTCCTGATGCTTATAACAATCGTGGCATCGCCAAAAGCGCGATCGACGATAAAACTGGGGCAATTGCCGATTACAGTCGGGCAATCGCCCTCAATCCGAGATTTTTTGAGGCTTATGGTAATCGCGGGTTTGCCCGACTAGAAATAGGAGATCGGGCAGGTGCGCTGACAGATCTCAATCTAGCGATCAAAATCCAACCGAACGATCCCCAGTTGCATATCGGACAAGGAATGCTCTTTGCCCAAAGTGGTGACAAGAAAGCGGCAATCGCTAGCTATAACCGGGCGATTCAACTGCGCCCTTACAGTCTAGATGCCCACTACAATCGAGGGTTAGCCAAACTGGATCTGGGAGATCGACAAGGCGCGATTGCTGATTATAATACGGCGATTCAACTCCAACCAAAATATGCCAATGCTTATTATGGTCGAGCCAAAGCCAAGCGGCTAATGGGCGATATCCGAGGCGCAATTGCTGATTACGATCGCACAATCGCCCTCAAGCCAGATTATCTCAATGCTTATTTCAACCGAGCGATCGCCAAACAGGCCCTCGGCGATCGATCTGGGGCGATTAGTGATTACAATCGGGTGATTAGTCTCAAGCCTGACTATGCCAATGCTTACTTTAATCGTGCCGTACTCAATGGTGAGGCCGGCAATCAGCAAGCTGCAATCGCTGACTATGATCGGGCAATTGCACTCAATCCACAATCGATCGAAGCCCGCAATAATCGGGGAATTCTGCACTACATGATGGGTAACAGACAAGCCGCGATCGCCGACTATAGCGAGGCGATCCGCCGTAAGCCTGACTATGCACTTGCTTATTTCAATCGAGGCATTGCCTATTATACTATTCGTGAATATCGTCAGGCAGTTCAAGACTACGATCGAGCAATTGCACTCGAACCAAGTAATGCAGAGTTTTATTTTAATCGCGGCTTATCTCAATATCGACTCAACGATTATCAACAAGCGATCGCCGACTATAATGCCGCGATTCGGATCCAACCTGCTCATGCTCTAGCTTATAGTAACCGAGGACTACTCCATGCTCAACTGCAAGCTACTCCTGCGGCTACCCAGGATTTAAGAACTGCGGCTAAGTTGTTCCAGGCGCAAAATAATCAAGCTGGCTATGCTGAAGTATTGCGTAAATTAGAACAAATCAAAGATAAATAGTGATCGAGATCGCCATCAAATTGCGATCGATCTAATTGACAATAATTGAAATTAGTTAAACAGAAGCCTACTCAATTTAATTGAGTAGGCTTTTGTCTTAACTAGCCAAACAAACCTCATAATTATTGCTGAGTAAAGGTGAAAATTTGACAGTAGAAGATACGACCTTTAGCAGAGGTGATTTATCGATCTAGGCAAGTACACTAGGTGTATGGTGAATCAAGAATTAGTTATCGATTCAACTCACCAATTAACCTCCATCCTTTGATAACGAGATTGCACTACCAAGGTTATTCATCATCATGCTCACTGCAAATACTAATCGAAAATTTACTCACCCTAGCTTACTTAAACGCAACGTCAGAGGACTTAGCTTTGACGGAGTGGAGACAAAAAATCGTCAATTGGCAAATACTCCCGATCGGGCAATCGAGCGATTAGTCGAGGGGAATCACAAGTTTGTTGAAGGTCACGAACACGATCAGACAAACTCAGTTCGCCTCTCCGCAGTCGCCAAAGGACAAACACCCTTTGCGGCGGTCTTAAATTACGCTCAAATCAACACTTCGATCGAAGAACTATTCGGTCAGAAATTTGGTGAGCTCTTTGTGATTAATTCACCCGGTCAAATGACTAATGCTCAGGAAATTAGCGGGATTGAATATGGCGTTCTGATTCTGGGCATCTCTGTAGTGATTGTCCTCGGCGATACAACTGAAGCCGAGCCAGACTGTCAAACTTCCCAGCGGATGAAAGTTGCGATCGAACACAATAAAATCCTGATTTCTAAGTCTGCGCCTTGGAAATCAGCAACAATTCGCCCCGACGCTCAAACCAATATTCTCGATCGAGTAGCCAAACTCTCCGCCACTCCACTGTTAGCTCGACTGATCCAAGCTGGAGATCTCAAAATAGTTGGTGGATTGTACGATCCGACTCAAGGTACTGTCGCAATTTTAGATTAAATCACTCGATCGATCGGATCTTGCCTGGTGAAATGGGAATACTAGTCAGGTATGACCAAAAATGTATATCCCGGAGCGTTCTAGTAGATACATGCTTGCATCCATCACCAATCTGGACAAATGTTATCAGTTATTAGGGCTAGATCGAGGGGCTTCTCTCGATGACGTGAAATCCGCCTACCGTCAGCTAGCACGTAAATTTCATCCCGATCTCAATCCTCACGATCTCCAGGCACCTCAACGCTTTATTCGCCTCAATCAAGCCTATCAAATGCTGCTGGAACAACTACCCACAACCAGCCTCAATCCATCCATTCCCAATTCGGTTCAATCATCCCCAACCAAGGTTACAACTGATCGGACTCCCCCAACAACGCCGGAATCACCAGCAGAAATGCCGGAAATGACCAAAGAAGAGATTGAGTTAAAGTGGCAATTGTATGCTGAATTACAGTCATTATTAAAGCAACAGCAATTTTTAAAAGCGATCGTCTTAATTGAAGGGTTAGCTCGAAGATTCTCCCTAGATCATCAAATTTGTCAATGGCAAGGTATAATTTATTCACAATTTGGCAATAAATTAATCAAACAGCGAGAATTCGACAAAGCAAAAATTTATCTCAAAAAGGCTCTCAAAGTTGATCCGCACAATCGGCAATTGTGGGCAGAAGTAGATCGAGCATTTAATCGAATTGCTCAACTCAGTTAAGTTGTCTCGCATTGTTTTTACACTTAAAGATCCAGTCCTGAATCCTTCTCCAGACTCGATCGCAGAGCATTTGATCGTCACTATCGAACCATTCAATTTCGGGCTGTGCCCGAAACCAAGTGCGTTGACGTTTGGCAAACTGGCGTGTGTGTAAAACAGTTAGATCGATCACCTCAGTTAGACTAATTTTATCCTGTAAATATTGGCGCATTTCAGCATAGCCTAGCGTATTTAATAACGGCAAATCCCATCCATATTTACCCCCCAAATCGGCTACCTCCGCCTCCCAACCCAAGGAGAGCATTTGCTGTGTCCGGTGGTGAATTCGACAAGTAAGTCGATCCAAATCTGCACAATCTAACCCAATTTGGAGGATCGGATAACTCGGTGGATCTTCACCCTGTTGACTAGAGATAGTTTGCCCGGTAACATAGTAGACTTCCAGGGCGCGAATCGTCCTAATCGGATCGTTTGGGTGAATCTTGAGCGCGGCTGGAGGATCGACGTGTTGTAAAATCTGATAGCATTGTCCCTGACCTAATCTAGTTAATTGCGATCGCAATTCCGGCTGTGGTGGGACTCTCGGCATTTTCATCCCCTTGACCACCGACTTAATATATAGTCCCGTACCCCCCACTAACAGCGGGACTCCGCCTTGGTGTTGAAATTTGGCGATCGCCCTCTGCGCTTGTGATTGATATTCAGCCACAGTCAGTGTATAATCAGGATCGCATGTACTAACTAATTCGTGGCGTACTAATGCCAGTTCATCACTAGAAACCTTCGCTGTTGCAATATCAAACTCCCGATACACTTGGCGTGAGTCTGCACTAACAATTATGGAGTTGAGTCGCTGGGCAATTTCGATCGCCAGTCCCGATTTTCCTGTCGCCGTCGCCCCACAGATCACTATCAACATCACACTTCTGTCTGCCTAAATATTCCAACTACTCGCTATTACCTAGCCCCTAACCCCTACACTAAAATATTCCCAGAACTACCCAGCGTCGTCTCTAAGCTATTTGTGTTATAATTTTGGAGTGATTTTATCATCAATGCGGCTAAAGGCGGCTTGTAACCCATTATCGGAGCATCGTTTATGACCAGTGATTATGATGACGGCAACATTCGGGTTCTGGAAGGACTAGAAGCCGTCCGCGTCCGACCGGGGATGTATATTGGTTCGACAGGGCCAAAAGGACTCCATCACTTAGTATACGAGGTTGCGGACAACTCGATCGATGAAGCACTAGCTGGTCACTGCAAAAATATCGATATTTCTATTAATGCCAATGGTTCGGTAACTGTAGTTGATGACGGACGGGGGATTCCGGCGGGAATTAATCCCCAGACAGGTAAATCGACCATCGAAACAGTCTTAACCGTTCTTCACGCTGGGGGAAAATTTGGCGATGGTGGTTACACAGTTTCTGGTGGATTGCATGGAGTCGGGATTTCGGTAGTCAATGCCCTGTCAGCCCAAGTCGAAGTTAAAGTCTGGCGGAATCAGAAAATCCACACCCAGCGATTTGAGAAAGGCATCGCCGTATCCGAATTGGAAGTCGTTCCGAGTCCAGAGGATCGGACGGGTACAACGGTGACATTTTTGCCAGATACCGAGATTTTCAAAGATAGCATTGAGTTCGATTTTGATACCTTAGCTAGTCGGTTCAAAGAGCTAGCTTATCTGAATGCGGGGATTCGGATTAGCTTTACGGACTATCGGTTAGAGTTATTAGGGACAACTGAACCAAAGATCGAAAATTACTATTATGAAGGTGGGATTCGGGAATATGTCGCTTATATTAATGCCGACAGAACACCGATTCATGAAGAGGTAATTTACATCCAAGGTGAGAAGAATAAAGTGCAGGTCGAAGTCGCCCTGCAATGGTGTATTGATGCCTACAGTAGCGATAACGTTTTGGGCTTTGCCAATAATATTCGGACAAATGAAGGTGGAACGCATTTAGAAGGGTTGAAAGTCGTCCTAACTCGAACGATGAATGCAGTTGCCAGAAAACGGAATAAACTCAAAGAAGGAGATTCTAATCTCGGCGGCGAAAATATCCGTGAGGGTTTAACAGCGATTGTTTCCGTCAAGGTACCCAATCCAGAATTTGAAGGCCAGACAAAAACTAAACTAGGCAACACCGAAGTTCGCGGAATTGTAGACTCGATCGTTTCAGAAGCATTGACTGAATATCTGGAATTTCGCCCGAATATTGCCGATGCAATTTTAGAGAAAGCAATTCAAGCATTTAATGCCGCAGAAGCAGCAAGAAGAGCGCGGGAATTAGTGCGCCGGAAATCAGTTTTAGAGTCATCAACTTTACCTGGTAAACTAGCCGATTGTAGCTCCAAAGATCCAAGTGAATCGGAAATTTTCATCGTCGAAGGAGACTCTGCAGGCGGTTCAGCCAAGCAAGGACGGGACAGAAGATTCCAAGCTATCTTACCCTTGCGCGGTAAAATCTTGAATATCGAAAAAACCGAAGATTCCAAGATTTATAAAAACACCGAAATCCAGGCACTCATTACAGCATTAGGATTAGGGGTTCGGGGCGAAGAATTTAAACCCGGACAATTGCGTTATCATCGGATCTGTCTGATGACAGATGCGGACGTTGATGGCGCGCATATTCGGACATTACTCTTAACGTTTTTCTACCGCTATCAACGGGCATTAATTGATGAAGGATATGTCTATATTGCTTGTCCTCCACTCTATAAACTAGAACGGGGCCGTAATCACTTTTATTGTTATAGTGATCGAGAATTACAGCAAAAAATTGCAGAATTTCCGGCAAATGCTAACTACAATATTCAACGATTTAAAGGGTTGGGTGAAATGATGCCCCAGCAGTTGTGGGAAACTACGATGAATCGGGATACACGCACACTCAAACGAGTAGAGATTCAAGATGCTGCTGAAGCCGATCGAATTTTTACGATCTTGATGGGAGATCGGGTTGCACCCCGCCGGGAATTTATTGAAACCTATGGATCTAAATTAAACATGATGGATTTAGATATTTAGTCATTGTCGGTTTACACATAACCTGAAATATTAGGGTAACTAGCTATAATCCAGAGTGTCTCGGCTAATTGCGAGATACTCTGTGGTCATCAGATCTGGCTTGGCTATCAATATTCGATCGATCTGATTGGGTGAAACTACAAATATATTTAGCAAAGCATCAATAGCGATCGAGCATAACAGTGCGATCTATACAGATAACGATCGATTGAATCATTGAGGAATTAGATTCGATCGCAAACAGCAGGTGAGAGGGAATATTAAGGACAGGAAACAGCCGTACTCCCCCACCACAGCTTAAGCGATAATGATCTCAGCAAGTGACAATTTTCAGATCCCTGGCTACCGTTTGATCGAGCAACTCTACAGTGACGCTAAAATTGTGGTGTGTCGAGCGCAGCGAATAGACTTAAAATTAGCTGATGCGGCTCAAACCGTCATAATCAAGGTGTTGTCCTCGGCATATCCCACTTACCAAGAACTGCTGAATTTTCGCCATCAGTATACGATTGCCAAAAATCTCGACATCCCAGGGATTGTTCGTGTCTACAGTTTAGAGGAATATCATCGAGGTTATGCCCTCGTCATGGAAGATTTTAGCGGTGTATCTTTAACTGAGTATCGCCAAGATCGATCTTTAGCCTATCCTGATGTCTTGAAGATCGGGATTCAACTAGCCGATACCCTCCACGCACTGGGACAACAACGGATCGTCCATAAAGATATTAAACCTGCCAATATTCTGATTAATCCTACCACCAAGCAGGTCAAGCTAATTGACTTTAGTATTGCTTCGCTGTTACCGCGTGAAACCCAATCAATTCTCAGCCCCAGCAGATTAGAGGGTACTCTAGCTTACCTCTCGCCCGAACAAACTGGACGGATGAATCGGGGAATTGATTATCGGACTGATTTTTATGCGCTGGGCGTGACATTGTACGAGTTGCTGGTTGGCAAATTGCCGTTTGAGACGGAAGATATTAATGAATTAATCTATTGTCATTTAGCCCAACAACCAATTTTAGTCAATCGAGTTAATCCAGATCTTCCGCCGATATTATCCCAACTTGTTGCCAAATTGATGGCAAAAAATGCTGAAGATCGCTATCAAAGTGCCTTGGGACTAAAATATGATTTAGAACAGTGCTTAACTCAATATCAACTGACGGGAAAAATCGATCCGACTTTTCAGTTAGGATCGCGAGATTTAGGTGACAGGTTTCTGATTCCTGAACATCTGTATGGAAGAGAGTCAGAAGTCCAAACTTTACTCGATGCCTTTACTCGTGTCAGTCAAGGTCAGACGGAATTGATGTTAGTAGCGGGATTTTCGGGGATTGGCAAAACGGCGATCATTAATGAAATTCACAAACCAATTACCCGTCAATATGGTTACTTTATTAAGGGCAAATACGATCAATTTAATCGGAATATTCCCCTATCGGCATTTGTTCAAGCATTTCGAGATTTAATCGGTCAACTATTGAGTGAAAGTGATAGTCAGTTGGCTAGTTGGAAAAGTCAAATTTTGGCAGCCGTTGGCGAGAATGGACAAGTTTTGATTGAAGCAATTCCCGAATTAGAGTTAGTGATTGGCTCCCAACCTGCGGTTACTCAATTGTCAGGAATGGCGGCACAAAATCGGTTCAATCTTTTATTTCAAAAGTTTATTGCGATCTTCACCACACTGGAGCATCCTTTAGTCATATTTTTGGATGATTTACAGTGGGCTGATTCAGCTTCGCTCCAGTTGATGAAACTATTGATGAGCGAGAAAGGATATCTACTATTATTGGGGGCATATCGAGATAATGAAGTATCACCGATTCATCCATTGATGTTGATGGTGCAGGAATTGTACCAAGCGATGGTAATTGTCAAAACTCTTACCCTCACACCGCTGTCATTTAGAGATACTAATCAATTAATTGCTGATACTTTACATTGCTCGATAGATCGATCTGAACCACTGGCAAAATTAATCGATCTCAAAACTCAAGGTAATCCCTTTTTTATTACTCAGTTTCTCAAAGCACTGCATACCGACGGTGAGATCTGGTTCAATCCTGAAGGCTATTGGGAATGTGATATTACACGAGTGGAAGCCTTATCCTTGACGGATAATGTGGTGGAGTTTATGACACTTCAGTTGCAGAAATTGCCAGTTGCAACCCAAGAAATAATCAAATTAGCTGCGTGTATTGGCAATCAGTTTGACCTGAATACTTTAGCGATCGTCTCAGAACAATCGCCACTCAATACCGCAACAGCCCTATGGCAAGGATTACAAGCTGGGCTGATTTTACCTAATAGTCAAGTTTATAAATTCTATCATGATTTACAGGATGATCTTGCTGGTATAAATTACGTTTCTCAGCACACCCTCTCGGACACTTTATGTCCAGATCCACATTCCTCTATCTATCGATTTTTGCACGATCGCGTCCAACAAGCTGCCTATTCTTTGATTCCCAAAGACCAAAAACCAGTTACCCATTTGAATATTGGACGGTTATTATACTCACAAACATCTAACCTATCAGAATGCGATCAATTATTAGAAATCGTCAATCAATTTAATGCGGGTGCTTGTATTATTGACGATCCGATCGAGCAACAACTTCTGATGCAGATGAATCTATTTGCTGCTCGTAAAGCTAGATTGAACACGGCTTATCATATTGCCTTTGATTACAGTTTACAGGGAATTAAGTCTTTGTCCGATCACCATTGGAAAAATCAATATCAATGGGCTTTAGATCTTCATGAGATTGCGGCTGAGACAGCCCAATTAATTAATGATCCACAATTCAATCACTATGTCGATCTTGTATTAGAACAGGCGATCGATCCATTAGATCGATGCGGCGTTTATCGAATTAAAATGACAGATCTAATTGGCGCAGATCGATTGAGTGAAGCTATCGATCTAGGGATTGTTATTTTAGCCGAGCTTGGCATTTCTCTATCCAAGCATGTTAGTAAATTTACGGCATTATTAGAGATAGTTAAAACAGAAGCTATTTTAATTGGTAAAAATCCGGCCTCAATTAAAAATCGACCGAACATTGACAATCAAAAAATCAAAGAGAGTATGAGATTTCTAGATACTTTAATCTCTATTTCATATTTGCTCTATCCTAATCTATTTGTGATCGTCGCTAGTAAGCTTGTCCAATTATCCGAACGCTATGGTAATTGTGAATATTCTGGCACGGGATATGCAGTTTATAGCTTGATTTTAGCAACGCTACTCAATCAGATCGAACGCGGTATTCAATATAATCGAGCAGCGATCAATATTTTAGACCAAATATCTAATCATCGGATTAAATCTAGCATTTTCTTTATCAGTTCAGCAATTAAAACATGGGACATATCTCTGAAAGAGACAATCGCCATGCAGCATCAAGGTTATGAAGCAGGGATTGAAGTCGGAAATTTTGAGTATGCAGCCTGGAACTTGGTGATTGAGGGATTACTGCGATACTTAGCTGGAGAAAACTTAAATACAGTTCGCGAGCATATTTATACAAGTCGGCAAATTATTGAATCGTTAAATCAAGATGTGCCGTTATTGTTCAATAATCGACTTGGACAAAGCATTGATAATTTACTCGGAAATTCCTTAGATCCGCTAGAATTTAAGGGTGATTATTTTGACGATCGGGCATTTGTAGAGCGATGTCATCAGTCTGGTTATATCACAGGCATTACTCATCTGCAAATTGAGAAATTAATAATTTACTATTTTAATTTACTGGATTAAGAACACTCAAAAAACTGTAATCTTTGATGCTAGGCAAAGACTAGATCTACAAAAATCGGGTGTATTATCGATTGACGATCGATATTTGAGCGAACATCAACCTCAGAGTGTTTTTGCTCTACCAATCGTCAAGCAGGAGTCAGTAATTGGCGTGATCTATTTAGAACATCGCCAAGCTTCAGATATTTTCACAGTAGATCGAACAACGATTATTTCATTTCTGTGTAGCCAAGCCGCAATCGCTATTGATAATGCCAATCTCTACCAAAAATCTCAGTTAGTCGCAACAGATGTCCGTCTTCAGCAGAGTTATTTAGAAGCACTACTAAATAATATTCCGCACTTGGCTTGGCTCAAAGATGAAAATAGCCGATTCATTGCTGTAAATCAAGTTTTTGGCGAGGTAAGTGGATACACGCCAACAGAACTGATTGGCAAAAAAGATTTAGACATTTGGCCAGTTGAATTAGCCCAAAAATACGTAGACGATGATTTACTGACAATGCAGTCTGGGCAGCGTAAAATAGTAGAAGAGAAAGTATTAACGAGTCAGCAAGAAGAGCGGTGGTTAGAAACAATTAAAACACCGATCAGAGACAGTAGTGGAAATATTACCGGAACTGTAGGGATTGCCTTAGATATTACCGAACGCAAAATAGCCGAGCGGAAGCTAGAGTTTACCCAATTTGCAGTAGACAATTCTGCTGATGGCATCGCCCTGCTCAAGCCAGATGGTTCTTTTTCCTATGTCAATAAATCAATGTGTCGGATGCTAGGCTATTCCTCAACGGAATTAGCTGCAATGCATACTTGGGATATTGATGATGAAACCTCACCCGATATTTGGCCCAACCATTGGCAACAGATTAAAGCAACTGGGGCATTTTCAGTTGAAACCCATCATCAGAGTAAAGATGGCAACCGCTATCCAGTTGAAGTTAGTCTTAATTATTTTGAATTTGAAGGTGAAGAATATAACTTTAGCCGCACCAGAGATATTACTGCTTCTAAAGCAGCAGAGTTAGCCCTTAGTCAGTCACAAGCACGCTATCAAAAGTTATCTGATAATATTCCGGGCGCGATCTATCAGTTTCAGTTAACACTAGATGGTAACATCTGTTTTCCCTATATTAGTTCGGGTTGCGTCGAACTATTTAGTATTTCAGCCGAAGATATTATGACCGATCCAAACTGTCTGATGGCAAAAATGCACCCCGATGATATTAACAATTTTCAACAGCGTGTAGCTGAATCTGCTCGAAATATGACCCCTAAACGGTGGGAAGGACGGGCGATGATGAGTTCAGGGGAAATTAAATGGATTGGAACTTTCTCCCGTCCAGAATTACAAGCAGATGGTTCGATCGTTTGGGATGGAGTAATGTTAGATATTACCGATCGCAAGCAAGCCGAAATAGCACTTTTGGAATCAAAACAGTTTCTGCAAACTGTAATTGACAGTTTCCCTTTGTTTGTTTTTTGGAAAGATCGCCAGTCAGTTTATCTCGGTTGTAATCAGAAATTTGCCATCGCCGGGGGCGTGCGATCGCCAATGGAAATTGTTGGCAAAACTGATTACGATCTGCCTTGGGAGAACACCGAAGCAGATGCCTATCGTGCAGACGATCGCCAAACAATCGACACAGGTATTCCTAAGTTAGGAATTATCGAAACACAGTTACAAGCCGATGGTTCTCATCTATGGTTAGAAACTAATAAAGTACCCCTACGCAATCCTGAAGGTGAAGTAATTGGGGTATTGGGTACCTATCAGGATGTTAGCTGTAGAAAGCAAGCAGAAATCAATCTCAATCAAGTAAACGAACGATTGGAATTGACTAATGCCCAACTCCAACAGGCAACCCGCCTCAAAGACGAGTTTCTGGCGACGATGAGTCATGAGCTACGGACACCCCTCAATGCCATCCTGGGGATGTCTGAAGCCTTGCAGGATCAAGTTTTTGGCTCCCTCAACTCCCGCCAGATTAAGTCGATCGCTACTATCGAACAGAGTGGCGAGCATCTGCTAGCACTGATTAATGATATTCTCGATGTTTCCAAAATTTCCGCAGGGAAACTAGAGCTAAACATCACCGAAGTCTCCCTAGCTGACCTGTGTAAATCCAGTTTAGCCTTCATCAACCAAAAAGCAGTTGAAAAACAGATTCAAATCCATACTCATCTCCCGCCAAATATAGATAAAATCTTGGTTGATGAACGGCGGATGCGCCAAGTGTTAATTAACTTATTAAGTAATGCTGTTAAATTTACCGATCGGGGCGGAAGGATCTCACTATCGATCTCAGTTAAATCTCCGGCATTCTGTCATCGCAGCACTGGACATACTTTGTGTTTTGTGATTAGTGATACAGGCATTGGCATTGCTAGTGATGATATTCCCAAACTTTTTCAACCCTTTATTCAGGTTGATAGTAATCTCAATCGTAAATACGCAGGCACTGGACTAGGACTAGTACTGGTCAAGCAAATTGTGGAATTGCATGGCGGTTTGGTGAATGTCACCAGTACAGTTGGGCAAGGCAGTTGTTTTAGCATCATGTTACCGCAGACAGACTTACAATTGACGATCGAATCACTCGTTCCCCATCGCCGCGAATGTCCCCTCACCCCTGTCACTGCTCCCACTGCGCCGCTAATCTTACTTGCCGAAGATAACGAGGTGAATATCAATACTTTCTCCAGTTATCTGATCGCTAAAGGTTATCGAACGATCGTTGCTAACAATGGCAACGAAGCAATTGCCCTGTATCACAGCCAACAGCCAGATCTGATTTTGATGGATCTCCAAATGCCAGATCTCGATGGGATCGCCGCGATCGAGTATATTCGACAACAATCCACACAGACCCAACCCCCGATTATTGCCATTACCGCCCTCGCCATGGCTGGAGATAGCGAAAAATGTTTGGCAGCAGGAGCTAATAAATATCTCACGAAACCGCTCAAACTGAGGGAATTGCACCGGACGATTCAGGAGTGTCTCGATGTAAATTAATCTGGTGGAGATCACCGGATCAGATTGCGCCGATCCCAGTTGATCGACTTATTTGCCGACTATAATACTGGGGAAAGTGATGCACAGTGGTAGTCGATCTATTATTTTTTAAATAAATAACCATGAATTCTGAAGATAGCTACGATTTCTTGGAAACAGAAGATCGCACCACAACTCTACCAACCGATGATTTTATACCGTCGATCGAAGATATTCTCAAACTCGATCGAGCTATTCTGGTGGCTCAATCCAGTCAGTCTCTAGATGTACTCGCGATCGCGAATGAGTGTGCTGCTCAGTTTTACTGGCAATGGGGCAAGGAAAAAATTGCCGCGATCTATCTGCAAGATGCCTACGCTTGTTACATTAAATTGGGCGCGATCGCTAAACAGCAAAGTCTCGAACAACAATATCCACAATTACTCGAACCGATTCGCCCAAAACAACATCAATCAGCAGAGAAAAACTACTTTACTGAGGAATTTATTGCTACCCTCAGCTATGAATTTCGGAATCCGCTCAATGGGATTCTCGGCATGTCCGAAGTCCTGCTCGAAGAAGTGTTTGGCTCGATGAATGCAAAACAACTCAATGCCGTCACTACCATCGATCGCAGTGGCTGGTACTTGTTGGGATTGATCAATAACATGGCAGATTTATCTAAACTGCAAGTTGGTAAACTCGAATTAGAAATTACCCATGTTTCGGTTGCGGAACTTTGTACCTCCAGTATCAACTTTGTCAAACACTATGCCATTCAAAAACAAATTGAACTAGATTTAGATATTCCCGATTTTGCTGGTTATATTGCGGTAGATCTACAGCGAATGCATCAAGTACTCATTAATCTACTCAATCAAGCGATCGATTCTACTCCCGTTGGCGGGAAGGTCAAACTGGTAGTTACGCGAAATCAAGAGCGGCAGCGAGTGAGTCCGAACTCTTCGATTCAGTTTTCCATTATTGATACCAGCAAAGAGATCTCACCCAATCGTCCAGATCGCGTCTCCCCAGCTTTTTTACCGATCAACAGCCGCCGGATTGGACTTGGTTTAATGCTGGTTAGCCCAATTGTCGAATTGCATGGTGGGACACTTCAGACGGAAAGTACAATTGGTCGAGGCAGTTGTGTGAGCGTATCTTTGCCCCATACTTGTCTAATTGCCGACTCGACAGCCGAGAGCGATCAAGATTGTGGTTCGCCATCGGGTACTATTGCTGAAGAGATCCCGACACAGCCGCTGATTCTGATTGTTGAAGATAATGAACTGAATATTAATACAATCTCCAGTTATCTGACGGCTAAAGGTTATCGCCCGATCGTTGCGACAGACGGACAATCAGCAATTACCATGACTGGGCAGTACCATCCTGACTTGATTTTGATGGATATTCAAATGCCTGGAATGGATGGGCTAGAAGCAATCGCCCAGATTCGGCAAAATCCGCGCCTCACCGACATTCCAATCATCGCACTGACAGCTTTAGCCATGGAAGGAGATCGGGAAAAATGTTTGGCAGCCGGAGCAAATGAATACATCTCCAAACCAATCAAACTCAAACAACTCAACATGACAATTCAAGAATTTTTAACAGTCAGCAAGCCTGATGTTGCCAATACCTTGAGTGATTTCTGGATTTAATCATCCGAGCGACTGCCAAATCCCCCACCACCAGGAGTGGCGATCGAGAAAATATCCCCAGCATTCATCTGGACCTCTGCCTTACCACCGAGCAATTCGATCGAACCATCACGCCGCTCGACCTGATTTATACCTGGCGATCCTGGCTCACCGCCGCCCAATCCAAATGGTGGCACCAATCGATGACCTGATAGAATCCCCATTGTCATCGCCGAGCGACAGCGAATCCGCCGAATTACGCCATTCCCACCAGGATATTTACCCCGTCCACCGCTAGCCGCTCGCAGCTGGAAACTCTCCACCAGGACGGGAAATCTCAACTCTAATACTTCTGGATCTGTCAGTCGGGAGTTGGTCATGTGGGTTTGGACGGCATCCGTACCAGGAAAATCTGCCCCAGCACCAGCACCACCGCAGATAGTTTCATAGTATTGATATCGATCGGTCCCAAAGGTAAAATTATTCATCGTTCCTTGAGCAGCCGCCATGATACCCAGCGCACCATAGAGTGCATTGGCGATCGCTTGGGAGGTTTCCACATTGCCTGCGACTACTGCGGCGGGAGGTTGGGGATTGAGCATCGATCCGGTAGGGACGATGATGTTCAAGGGCTTGAGACAGCCAGCATTCAGGGGAATATCATCATCGACGAGAGTGCGAAATACATATAGCACCACCGCCTTGCAGATGGCGAGGGGTGCATTCAGATTGCTGGGCTGTTGGGGCGAAGTTCCGGTAAAATCGATCGTTGCCGATCTTGCCGATCGATCGATCTCAATTTTGACCTGAATCTGACAGCCATCATCCATTAGATAGGTAAATGTCCCTGGCTGGAGGACGGAAATGGCTTGTCGGACGGATGCTTCGGCATTGTCCCGCACGTGCTGCATGTAAGCTGTGACGGTATCTAACCCGTAGCGATCGACCATTGCCAGCAGTGCTTTAACACCCTGTTGATTCGCGGCAATTTGCGCCTGAAGATCGGCAATATTTTGCTGAGGATTGCGGGCGGGATATGGACTATCTGCCAGTAAGGATAACACCTCAGCCCGCCGAAATTGACCACCAGCGACGAGTTGGAAATTATCGATTAAAATTCCCTCTTGCTCGATTGAGGTACTGTGCGGGGGCATAGAGCCGGGAGTGATGCCACCAATATCGGCGTGATGTCCGCGTGAGGCGACGTAAAATACCGGAGCTAGCTCAGTGGGCAGGAAAATCGGGGTGATGGCGGTAATATCGGGTAAGTGAGTACCGCCGTTATAGGGATTATTTGAGATGTACACATCACCTGGTTGCAGGGTGTCACCACAGGCGGAGATCAGGCTGGTGACGCTTTCACTCATCGAACCGAGATGGACGGGGATGTGTGGCGCATTGGCGACTAATTCTCCAGATCGGTCAAAGATCGCACAACTAAAGTCTAATCGCTCTTTAATATTGACTGAGTAGCTGGTATTTTGCAGGGTAATCCCCATCTCTTCGGCGATCGATTTGAGCAGGTTATTAAAGATTTCTAACCGCACTGGATCGGGGGGTTCGACTCCGCTCACCCCCCGTTCGACTCCGCTCGAATTACTAACCAAGAGAGGTCTGAGCGAAGTTGAAGACCGATCTTCCGCTCCGGCGATCGCCTGTGGATCGTAAGTCAAAATCAAATGATTTCGCTCGGTTAATAATGCCACCCAATCAGGTTCAATGATATTGGTACCAGTAGGTTCGATTATTATTGCTGGGCCAATAATTCGATCGCCTGGGCATAAATCTTGTCGATCGAAGACAGCCGCCTGATACCACCGATCTTTGGTATAGATCGACACTGTTGTTTTGGCTAGTAGTGGCGTAGTGTGGGTTGTGATTGAAGTTGTTTCCCCTGGTGGCGACATCAGCCCGATCGCTTCTACCAGCACCGATTCGACGATCATATGTCGTTCTTGTCGCGTCTCCGGTGGAGAATCGATCGTCGTGAATCCATAGCGTTGTTGATAAATCGCCTCAAACTGACTACGCATCACCTCGATCTCGATCGCAAAATCCACTAATAAGGGGGCATCGGTGCCCGCATAACGCAAATAAACACGTTGCCGCACTTGGTGTTGATCAAGATCTACCCCCTGTGTTCTCATCTCCGACTGACCGATGATCGTTAACCGATCAAGTACACTCTGGATCTGAGGCATATTCGCGGTAATGAACGGTAATTCAATAGCTTCCTCCTTCAATACCCGAACATCCGCTAACCCAATTCCATAGGCAGACAGTACCCCAGCATAGGGATGAAGAAAGATTTCGGTCATCCCCAAAGCCTCAGCCAACAGACAGGCATGTTGGCCACCAGCACCGCCGAAGCAGCACAGGACATATTCACTGACATCATAGCCTCGTTGACTGGAGATTTTTTTAATTGCTGTGGCCATTTTATCGATCGCGATCGACAGAAAACCTGCTGCTACTTCTACTGGAGATCGATTATCGCCGGCGATCGCTTGAATTTCTCCAGCTAATTTCCTAAACTCCGCGCTGACAATTGCCCGATCTAAAGGCAGATCGCCCATTTTGCCAAACACCGCTGGAAAGTAATCCGGTTGCAGTTTGCCGACCATGATATTGGCATCCGTCACCGTCAACGGCCCACCATTGCGATAGCTGGCAGGGCCAGGATAAGCTCCAGCCGAGTCTGGGCCAACCTGATACCGTCCGGCATCAAAATGTAAGATTGACCCACCGCCTGCGGCTACGGTGTGAATTGCCATCATCGGTGCCCGCAGACGCACGCCAGCGATTTCTGTCTCCAATGTGCGTTCGTATTCGCCGTTGTAATGGGATACGTCAGTGGACGTACCACCCATATCAAAGCCAATAATTTTGCTAAATCCAGCCATTGCACTAGTTTTGACCGCGCCGACAATCCCCCCCGCTGGGCCTGATAAAATACTGTCTTTGCCCTGAAAATTTTGGGCGTTAGTCAAGCCACCATTTGATTGCATGAAGAAGATGGTGGGGGACGGGGGGACGGGGGGACTGGGGGACTCGGGGGACTGGGGGACTGGGGGAGGGGGTGTTAGCTGCTGTGCAAAGGCATCAACATATCGCCGGAGGATCGGTGAGAGATAGGCATCGACGACGGTAGTGTCACCGCGACTGACGAATTTAATCAGGGGACTAACTTGATGAGAGAGGGAAATTTGGGTAAAGCCGATCTCTTTGGCGATTTGGGCTAGTTGTAATTCGTGGGTGGGATAACGGTAGGCATGTAACAAGACGATCGCACAGGATCGAATCCCATCATCATAGGCAGTTTGGAGAGATATTTTCAGTCCATTGTCAATTTTGATCGGGATTAATGTTTCGCCTTGGGCTGTATGGCGTTCGGTGACTTCGACTACTCGATCGTAGAGCATTTCGGGCAGGACGATTTGCCGCGCAAAGATCTGGGGACGATGTTGATAGCCAATCCTCAGTGCATCACCAAAACCTTTGGTGACGACCAGTAATGTTCGATCTCCAGACCGTTCTAACAGGGCGTTGGTAGCGATGGTTGTGCCCATTTTGGTGCTGGAAATCATTTCAGCCGGAATTGGCTCTTCAGGGGCTAATCCGAGCAGATCTCGCATCCCTTGGATCGGGGCATCGGCATATCGCGTGGGGTTTTCTGAGAGCAACTTATGAACTACCAGTTCACCATCGGGGCGTTGCGCCACAATATCTGTGAATGTACCACCTCGATCGATCCAAAATTGCCACTGATTATTTGCCGTCATCTTTCAATTTTTAACGAAGTTTAAGTGTCACTGTGGGAATTCCCCCGCCATAGGTGTACCCACTTTGGCGGTGGGATGAAAGCAGGCGAATGAGAGATTGCATCTCCCCACCGCTATTTGCCGCCAACGGAAGCAAGCAGCGGAGGGGGATGTATGAACGAACTCGCTGTGCATTTTGGCGCAAGATCTAGCATTTGCAAAATTGGTATAATGGTTTTGAAGGTTGATGACCTCGTGGACTGTCTAAAAGGCTTACGAAGTACTAGCCGAATAGCCACTAAATGAAATCCGCCACTGGACAAATCAAACACCATGTGGGTTTCCGATTAAAATAATTTCTGCCTTGGGACACAGGGCGGCTGCGTGGACATCGTGCAAGCGGTGTGAGAGTCAGGATAAGACGGCTTGTCAAACCTCTAGACGCTGTGTAAGTCCAAAACATAAAGCAATTTGTGTGGAGGCAATGGCGGTTGAAACACGAAGTCTAGGGATTTGAAGCCCCCACCATAGCTGAATACAGCTTGGTGGCGGGTAGACTAAGCACCTAGATATGTCACGCACAATTGCTAATGGCTGTTCGATCGAGACTGGATCTTCATCACTACTAAGTAGCTGGGCTTAATTAAATATAAAATACCAACTATGCACACAACCTTGCTGGTGTTGGGTTTCGAGGCTCAACCCAACCTACAGGGGTTTGGTATTTAATTCCACCTACCTACTTAATACCAATAGGTACAATTTATGGTTTAGCTCTTAATCCACACTGAAACAGACCCACCATTACAGCGGAACTGGCCCCAACCATCATCGTTCGTTGTGACTGCATCCTGCACGTGTTCGGTAATATCTAGATAGGTGCAATTGGGTTGTCCGATATTCATCCATTTATCCCCACCTTCACTATTACTTAGTACCACTGCCATCCCCCCAGGATGTTCGTCAGTACCCAATCTCGTCCAACCGATCGTGTTAGGGTGATCGAAATAATCTTGTTGTTCTCCGTAGGCGTAGTTTTGACGGACGTGGAGAAATTTGTCGATCAGAAACCGGTGAGATTCCATCCAAATTTCATACTCATTACCATCCTTAGTATCCTGATAATGTGCGCCATAATAGTCACCATAGAAAATACAGGGATATCCGGCTGCTCTTAATAAAATCAGCGCGTAGGCAAGCGGTTTAAACCAAGCTTCAACGATCGATTCTAGGGATTGAAGTGGTTGAGAATCATGGTTTTCGACTAGGGTAACAGCTAGTGCTGGTTGCTGTTGCACCAAAGTATTGTCGAAAATCTGGCGCAGGTCGTAAGTTGCGCCAACTTCGCTCGCTACGTGAAAATTGTAATGCAAGGGCGCATCAAATAAAGTAACTTTGCCATCAGTTGATTCGATGAAATTATGCAGAGCATCTACTTCATAAGACCAATATTCACCTACAGCAAATAGATCCCGGTTGGCATGATGGCGAACGTGTTCGAGCCAGTGCTGAAAGAATTCTGCGGATACGTGTTTGACCGCATCAAATCGAAAGCCATCAACATGAGTTGTCTCATAAAACCATTCACCCCAATACTTGAGTTCGCCAACAACTTCGGAATTTTCTATATCTAGATCGCAACCCATCAGGTAATCAAAATTACCTTTTTCTAGGTCAACATTGCGATCAAAAGATTTGCCTTTGAGTAAATAAATTGCGGATTCACCTTGATTATAAACATTGTAATCGATCGCATCAAAGTGCCACCAATGCCATTCCATACTTGAATATTTACCTCCACGTCCAGGGAAAGTAAAGTGCGTCCAAGCCTTAATATGTTGATATTCACCGACTGTCTCAGTTCGATTTTCCTGATTAAATGGAGTTGCTTCCATCTCCTCCTCTAAATCTGCTCCCAGTTTGTGATTGAATACAACATCTGCATAAATGCCGATGCCCGCTGCCTGGGCGACTTGAATAGCATGAATATACTCATCCTTCGTACCGTATTTAGTCCGAACCGAGCCTTTCTGGTCGAATTCGCCCAAATCGAACAAATCATAAACTCCATAGCCGACATCCATCCCCCCTGCGGTCCCCTTATAGGCAGGTGGCAACCACACGGAGCTAATACCCGCAGCCGCTAATTGCTCTGCTTCCTCGGCAAGCTGATTCCAGAGGCTACCATCGGCTGGTGTGTACCAGTGAAAGTACTGCATCATTACACCGTTAGGTTCAGACATAATTATTTTTTTTAGTTTGCGCTGATTAAAATCTTTTCATCAAAAAACATGGTTCGTCGATCTTCCTCGCAAATTAATCGATCGAAACTAGTGGCAAAATTACTGACGATCGGTTAATTTAGTCTTGATTATTATAACTAAATGGGTTGAATAGCCGAAGAATAGCTTAAATAAAATTTAATATTGCAATTGTATTTCATGCTTGCTTGGGGCGCGAGTTCAAGTTTTCAAGCCAATCATCCACACCTCAATTAATTTAATCACTGTTTTTTCAAGTAAAACTAGTCAGATCTGTGGATATTTATCTGAATACTTGCAAAATAGAAGCTTAATTCGATGGCTGAAGCTATAATCTTACTAAAGACTAATGCAGCACTAAATTTTGGAAAATAATTGGGTCTGGCTTTTTGATACCCCTGGCGAAAGTTAATAGATCCACTTCTAGCTTTCTAAATATTTAGCCTTTTGAATAAATCTCTCATCCTATGTCTGCACCACTACCAGCGAACCCTGATGAAACCGAGATTGAAGCTACAAAGTTCCCCGTCGTCGGTGTTGCTGCTTCTGCTGGCGGCTTAGAAGCATTTACCCAGCTATTAGAGCATCTGCCAATTGATACAGGCATGGCTTTTGTATTGATTCAGCACTTGTCACCCGACCATCACAGTTTACTGACAGAGATTCTGGCGCGAGTGACTAAACTGCCGGTGTGCGAGGCGGAGCATGGGATGATCGTGGAGCCAAACCATGTGTATGTGATTCCACCGAACACTAAAATGGTGCTAGAGGAGGGTGTGTTGCAACTATCGCCTCGGGAGAAGGTTTTTGGTAAATACATGCCTGGAGATGCCTTCTTCGTCTCACTCGCCACAGATCGTGGTCGTAAATCGATCGCGGTGGTATTATCCGGTGGTGATGGTGACGGTTCGCTCGGTTTGACGGCGATTAAGGCAGCGGGTGGGCTGACTTTCGCCCAGTGTGAAGATACGGCGAAGTTCGATAGTATGCCGAATACGGCGGTGGCGACGGGGAATGTCGATTTCGTTTTACCGCCGGAGCAAATCGCCCAGGAATTGGTCAATCTCAGTCGGAATCTGATGGTGGATTTGCCGCAGTTGCTAGTTTCAAGTGATGACTCGGTGGCACCGCCAGGGGATTTGGTGACGATTTTTTCGTTATTACGATCGAGTACGGGTGTTGATTTTAGTCATTATAAACCGAAGACGCTTGATCGGCGGATTCAGCGACGGATGTTGTTATGTAAGTTGGAACAATTAGCGGATTATGTCAGATATTTACAGGCACATCCAGCGGAAGTTAAGGCATTATATGAAGAAATTTTGATTCATGTCACCAACTTTTTCCGCGATCGTGAAGCTTTTGAACTGTTGAAAACTAAGGTTTTTCCAACGATTTCCCAGCATAAATCTGTGGAGTTTCCGATTCGGATTTGGGTGGCAGGTTGTTCGACGGGAGAGGAGGTTTATTCGATCGCCATTTGCCTGTTAGAATTTTTGGCAGAGCGAGTTACTCAGCCGCCGATTCAGATTTTTGCGACAGATATTAGCGAGGTATCGATCGATAAAGCCAGATCGGGAATTTATACTGAAAATCAGATGGTGGATGTCTCGCCAGAGCGACGACAAAGCTTTTTTCACCCAATTGAGGGTGGTTATCGGATTTGTAAGGCAGTGCGAGAATTATGTGTGTTTGCCCGTCAAGATCTCAGCAGCGATCCACCTTTTTCTAATGTCGATTTGATTAGCTGTCGAAATGTCCTAATTTATCTCAATGAAGCTCTGCAACAGCGAATTATGCCGATTTTTCATTACAGTCTGAATGAAACTGGGTTTTTATTACTCGGCACATCCGAAAGTACAGGGAAATCTGCCGATCTGTTTACAGTTATCGATAAAAAGAATCGAGTTTATCAAAAAAATCCAACTGCAACTAAATCTACATTTTCCTTTACGCCTAGTAGTTATCCAACTGTTAAGGCAGTAAATAAACTAGATAATCGTCAGTTAATTCCAGCGTCAACACAAGGTTTAGATCTGCAAGAAAAGGTCGATCGATTAATTGCAGATCGATATACTCCGGTGGGTGTGGTGATTGATGATAAAATGCAGGTATTGCAGTTACGTGGTGAGATCGATAGATATCTGAAACTAGTATCTGGAGTTGCTAATCTCAATTTATTTAATCTAGTGCGCTCTGGTTTATTAGTTGAACTTAGGGCGGCTATTTATCAAGCACAAACACAAAATTCACCCGTAACCAAAAACGGGCTACATTGTGAGGAAGATGACTGTTGCAGTAATTTTAATCTCCAAGTAATTCCCTTTAATATTCCCACAGTGGCAGCACGCCGCTTTTTAATATTGTTTGAAGATGCTCCAGTTACAACTGTTAGTAACTTTCAGCAGACCAATTCAATCAGTTTCCAGGGAGACTTAGAACAGGAAAATTTACGCCTCAGACAAGAACTTACCACCGCAATTCAAGAACGGACAGCAACACAGGAGTATTTACGTGCAGTCATTCAAGAGCAAGAATATAGTAATCAAGATCTAAAAATTGCCAATGAAGAAATCTTGTCAAGCAACGAAGAATTGCAAAGTACAAATGAGGAATTAGAAACCGCCAAGGAAGAAATTCAGGCAACTAATGAAGAACTACACACCACCAATGATGAACTGCGCCGTCGTAATGCCGAACTAGATCTAGTTAATAACGATCTGACTAATTTACTCGCGAGTATTAACATCCCGATCTTGATGTTAACCAACGACTTACAAATTCGTCGGTTCACGCCAATGGCCCGACAATTATTTAACTTGATTGCCACCGACATCGGCAGACCACTAAGTGATATCCGAACTAACTTAAATATTCCCGATTTAGATGCCTTAATTCTCGAAGTCCTCGCAACTCTCGCTGTAAAAGATCTAGAAGTTCAAACTCAGGACGGATATTGGTACACGCTGCGCATCCGTCCCTATCGTACCATCGAAAATCGCATTGATGGCGTAGTTTTGGTACTACTCGACGTGGATGCACTCAAACGCAGTGCAACCATCATCGAAGTCGCGCGGAATTATGCCGAAGCGATCGTCGAAACAGTTCAAGTCCCGCTCCTGGTGATCGAAGCAGATTTCCGCGTCAACACTGCCAATCGAGCATTTTGCGAAACCTTCGCGGTTTCCGAACTCGAAACCGCCCGCTCGACGATTTTCGAGCTAGGCAATGGACAGTGGAATATCCCTGGATTGCGATCGATCCTAGAGGATATTTTTGCCAATAATACGATTCTCCACAACTTCGAGGTTGAGCATCTATTCGAGAAGATCGGGCAGAAAACCATGCTGCTGAATGCGTTGAAGATTATTGCCGACGGCGATACGCCGCGAGTCTTGCTATCGATCGAAGATATTACTGCGCGCAAACAATTTGAAGCTGAACGAACGCATCTACTCGCCCAAGAACAATTAGCCCGTCAAGCCGCCGAGACAGCCAACCGCGCCAAAGATGATTTCCTCTCCAACCTCTCCCACGAACTGCGAAACCCGCTCACAGCAATTATCGGCTGGGCGCAACTTCTCCAGAGCCACAAACTAGATCCCAATCGGATCGATCGTGGTTTAGACGTGATCTATCGCAGTGCGAAAGCCCAATCCCAACTAATCGAGGATATGCTCGATCTCTCGCGGATCGCCAGTGGTAAATTACACCTCAAACTTCAACGACTGGATTTAGTCGCTGCGATCAATTCAGCGATCGCCTCTGTCGAACTTGCGGCAAAAGACAAATCGATTACAATTAGCTCAAACCTAATGCCAACAATGGTGATGGGTGATATTGATAGGTTAGGACAAGTGCTGTGGAATCTGCTGACAAACGCGATTAAATTTACACCCACAGGTGGTCGCGTCAATATTACCCTCGAAGCCGTTCAAACCTATGCCCAGATTAAAGTCAGTGATAATGGGCAAGGGATCGACGCAGAATTATTGCTCCATGTGTTTGACAGATTTTATCAAGGTGATTCCAGCAGTAGCAAAAGTAGTCAAGGATTGGGTTTGGGACTAGCGATCGTCCGTCACATTGTCGAACTTCACGGTGGTAACGTCCAGGCACAGAGCGCGGGAATCGGACAAGGAACCACCATGACTGTCCAGCTACGTCTCGATCTTACCGCCGATCCAGCACCCATGACAGCGGAGTCAGTAAATACCCCAATCCAGACAGTTGCCCCCCTCACCGGGTTACGCATCCTCGTAGTTGATGACGAGATCGATATTCTCGATCTGCTCGAATACGTCCTAGCAAACGCCGGAGCCGAAGTGACCACTACCAGTTCCGCCAGGGAGGCGATCGCTGCTCTGAGCGCATCTGAGGGCAAGTATGATGCACTTTTAGCCGACATTGGAATGCCCGAAGCAGATGGGTTTAGCTTGATTCGTCAGGTCAGAGGATTAGATGCTCAATCTGGCGGAAATATTCCAGCAGCGGCAATTACCGCCTATGTCAGCCACAGAGAACGCCAACTCGCGATCGATGCTGGTTTTCAAGTGCATCTAGCCAAACCGATTGATACCGTCCAACTGATTCAAATGGTGGCGGGTCTGACTGGGCGAGGTAAGATCGCTTGAGTTAGTTCGGGATCAGAGTTTGGTATGACTGGAACGGGGCAAATATACTTAACCAGAACGCACGTTAATTAATCAGTTCGTTATTTTTAATCTATGCCTATTGATAGATAGATATCTCAAAACGGGATGCAGATATCTATCTATTGACTGATGTATTTACGAAGGAACCTGCCTTATCGTGAAAGGACGATCGACAGATCGAAATTAGCATAATTTAATGGAATTAAAAACACTGGTAGCTTCCCAGCAGTAACAAAAATAGTTGAACTGAAAGCTCCAACATCGATGACGATTCCACCAATTTTTTTTACCAACTTAATATCCCAGGGAGAATATCCAGTTGACAGTTAATAGCTTGAACTGAATCCCGTCGAAGTGTTGACAAATTATCATACAACAGGAGAATGAATATGCCAAAAATCATGGCTGAAGGCAAGACTTTTGAAGTTGCCGAAGGAACTAATCTGCGCGAAGCCTTACTCGCACAAAATATCGAGCTTTATAGTGAAGGTGCAAAAGTCTTCAATTGTCACGGACATGGTATCTGTGGTACTTGCTTGGTGGAAGTTGAGGGCGCAGTTTCTGAACCCACCAAAATGGAAACAAATCGGATGGCTTTTCCGCCCCATTCCGGTCACAAAGATCGACGACTATCCTGCCAGGTAAAAGTAATCGGCGATGTGCGTGTAACCAAATTTGATGGTTACTTTGGTGATGGTGAAGAAGCTGTTTGGACACCAGAACAAGACTTAAAAACAGCCAATGCGATCGCTTCTTAGTGAACTTTGGGGATCTCTATCATGAAAACACCCATAAAAATCAACAATAATATCCTGTCAAAAATCAAATCCGATCCAAACATCAAAGCCACAGATATCGGAATTTTAGTAAAAGATGGAACAGAGTGGTGGTATCAAAAAACCGCGACTGGCAAAGTTCTACATCATCGGTAATCTGCGATCAAAATATCTGATTAAATCGGGTAAAAAGTGAGAATAACTTGCTAAAGCCCCAGTTCTACCAAACTCTCAAACGTAATTCTCTGGAGGAATCAACCATGTCATATACACTCGATCGAGCCAATTCGATTTTCCCAGATACTCTAATTGATGATGCGATTCCGACGATCGTTAAATCTTACAATCGACTCAAAGCCGAGGATCAGTTAGCTTTGCTGTGGTTTGCTTACACAGAGATGGGGACTAAGATTACTCCCGCTGCTATCTCGTCAGCCAACATGGTATTTGCCGAAAATACGCTGACTGAAATTAAGCAGATGCCAGCACTGGCACAAACGCAAGTAATGTGCGATCTCGTCAATCATACTGATACGCCCATCTCTCGTACCTATTCGGCTTTTGGCACTAATGTCAAATTGGGTTTTTGGTACCAGTTAAGCGAGTGGATGGAACAGCGCATCGTCGCACCTATTCCCAAAGGCTATAAACTGTCTGCACCAGCAGCCGATTTGCTCAAAATAATCGATCGACTTGAAGGCGGGCAGCAACTCACTGTGTTACAGGAGATTGTTGTCAATATGGGTTTCGCCGCGATGGGTGGTACGCCCCAAGTGAAAGAACCTGTGATTCCCCCGCAAGAAGCTGCACCACGCACCAAGGTCAGTATTAAAGGCATCAAAAATCCCACTGTCATCAGCTATATGGAGAATATGAACGCCTTTGACTTCCCCGCAGCCGTGGCTCTATTTGTCGAAGATGGTGCCCTCAAACCTCCTTTCCAAGAGCCGATAGTTGGTCATCAGCACATTCTCGACTATATGCACGAGGAGTGCTACGGACTCAAGCTGTTGCCAGAGCGGGGAGTCTCTGAGCTTGCAGAGGACGGATTTACCCAGATTAAAGTGACGGGGAAAGTGCAAACTCCTTGGTTTGGGGATCGTGTGGAGATTAATCTAGCATGGCGGTTTCTGCTCGATGGGGAAGATCGGATTTTGTTCGTGGGTATTGACTTACTCGCATCTCCCCAAGAATTAGTGGATCTGGGTTTAGTTCGATAGATTACATTAATTAATAATTGGGTTGTTAGGGAGGGGATTTCCACTCTAACAACAATCCACCTAAAAGGTGAGGGATTTAACCACAGGAGCGATCGCTCCTGTTCCTTGTTAACAAGTAATCAATATCATTGGAGCACTGTGATGTCAAAAGAGAAAAAAGGGAACAAAGAAGCCAAAAAACCTAAAGCACCACCGGATGAAACCAAAAAACAAAAGAAAGATCCTAAACGGTATGATGGTTTGTCATGAAACTTTCTAACCAAAGTGCCGATCCAGATCTACAAAGGCAAGTAACTACTTTCGCCGCCATCATTGGCAGTATTGGGATTAATACTCTATCAAACATTTTCCCGCTCAAGGGGGTTGGGGTTGGGACTCTTTCCAATACTCTATTTACGTCCGTCCAGATTATTCCCGCCAACTATGCCTTTGCCATTTGGGGATTGATTTATATTGGTTTGATTGCCTTTGGTATTTATCAACTCCAACCCAGTCAGCGAGAAAATCCTCGTTTACAGCGCAGTGGTTATCTCCTGACGATCGCGTGTATCTCCCAATGCGCTTGGATCTACCTTTTCCTCAATCGCCTGTTTCCACTATCTAATCTCGCCATGTTGGGAATTCTGATCCCGCTGATAGTGATGTACCAACGCCTGGGAATTGGATGGGAGAGAGTTGCGAGACAAGAACGCTGGTTTATCCAGATCCCAATTAGCATTTACCTCGGCTGGATTAGTGTTGCTAGTGTTGTGAATGTCGCGATCGGGTTATATAGCCTCAAGTGGGACGGGTGGGGGATTGAGTCTAGTGTGTGGACGGTGGTGATGATGACAATCGCGGCGGTAATTGCTGCGGTGGTTAGTATCCAACGCCATGACACTGCCTATGTCTTGGTGATTGTTTGGGCATTGGTGGCGATCTCGATTCGGCAAGCGAACATACCCCTAATTGTGGTGACTGCCTGGTTACTAGTGATCGCGTTGACGGGACTAAATCTCGGCAACGCGCTTAAACAACAAATCACTAACTACAAATGACACGAGCGAAAAGACTGGCGCAGACTTTGTAACACTAGCACCGCGAAGCCTCTGCCTGTGTCTCCGGTAGGCTCTGCCAAAGCGGAAGCCTCTCGAAACGAGATTTTCAATCGAGTGCTGTTCTTTATTAATTTCGAGGATTTTTAAGATGAAATATATTTCGACATTGCTAGCCAACCTGCGCCCGATGCAGATGTTCATGTCTATCTTGCTTACTGCTGTGATGGTGTTTGCCAGCGGCTGCACAGGCGCATCAGCGAAGAATACGCCTACGGCAGAAACAGTCCAGATTGAGAATATCAAACGTGACTTCCCCTCAGTTGTCAACAGCGATTCAAACAAAGGGACAGTCCACCTAGATAAAATTGAACAGAATACCGAAAAAGCACTTGAGGAGCCAGCAACATCACTAGAAACTATTGAGGAACGCTCTAAAGGCGCACTAAATGAAGTCCAAGGCACTGCCGATCGAAATAAAATGAACCGTTCTAACGGCTCCAAATAGCTGAATATGAGTAAAGAGGAAAATATGATGGATAAAAAAATAACAGAAGAGATCGCTCAACTAACTGAATGGACAGTGGTTAATGGCAAGTTAAACCGAGCTTTCAAGTTTAATGATTTTGTCGATGCTTTTGCCTTTATGACCAAGGTAGCAATTATCGCCGAAAAGATGGATCACCATCCAGAATTGTTTAATGTTTATAACAGTGTGGTGATCGATTTGACGACCCATGATGCAGGCGGAATCAGTATGCTGGATATCGATCTGGCTAAAAAGATCGATGCTTTATAGTCAAATAACCAAACTTATTTAGCTTGGCAGTTATACATCCCCGAATTCTTCAAGAATTCGGGGATGTCTGCTAATGACATCAAGATATTAATAGTTAATTAAAGAGGTTGTATTTATGATAAGAATAATTAAAATACATAGTTTTAATCATGGTCAATTGGTAACATTTACAGGCGGTGAAGGTATCATTGAAAGCTTCAAATTTGAAGATCGGGATTGGACGTATCTAGTCAAAATGCCACTAGGGATAGAACCTAAATTTGGTAGAATCGGTGCAGAAACAATGGTGCTGCTCAAGGAGGCAGAATTACATGCAATATGACCTAAAATCACAGCCATTAACAGGACTTTTGACTGCTGTTGCGATCGTGTCGATCTGGATCGGTAGCCTAGTATTTCTATCACTGATAGACATTACGCAGTCGATCGCTATCTTAATTTTACTGGCGATTTTAGGACGAACATTTATCCAGACTGGCTTATTTATCGTGGCTCACGATGCAATCCACGGATCTGTAATGCCAAGAAATCGTCGATCGAATGACTTAGTTGGACAAATAGCAGTAACGCTATATGCATTTCTATCCTATCAGAAACTTGCAGCTAATCATCAACAGCACCATCGTTATCCTGGGCGAGTGGGCGATCCAGATTTTCACGATGGAATTCATCAAAATATCTTGTCTTGGTATTTGAAATTTATCACTGGGTATTTAGATTTGAGGCAAATACTTTTTCAGTTCTTCTGGTTCGGAATTATATTTGCAATTCTTAATTTTGGGTTGCATATTTCCGCTATAAATCTGCTGCTATTTTGGGTGATACCAATTTTACTTAGTACACTGCAATTATTTTTCTTTGGAACTTATTTACCACATCGGATCCCTCCAGAGCAAGCGGAAAAATCCAAAAATCACCATCGTGCAATCAGCAGCAATTATCCGATAATTTTGTCATTTTTGACCTGCTATCACTTTGGATATCATTGGGAGCATCATGAATATCCTTTCCTTGCTTGGTATGAATTGCCATCCTCTCTATCTTTTGATGTTAATAGCGATCTCACAACTCATCAATTTGATAGATGTGAAGATCTGAATCGAACTGATATTGTGGTTGCAGATACCAAAAAACATAGGTAAATACATGGCTGATATCGTTGATACTGCTGTTAAAGCGGGTTCTTTCACTACTCTAGTTGCGGCAGTTAAAGCTGCGGGGCTAGTCGAAACGCTTAAAGGCGCAGGTCCATTTACCGTTTTTGCCCCCACTGATGAAGCATTTGCCAAACTTCCGAAGGGTACTGTTGAAGGGTTACTCAAAGATATTCCCAAACTTAAAAAAATTCTTACCTATCACGTTGTTGCAGGGAAAGTAATGGCGGCTGATGTTGTCAAGCTAAAATCAGCAACAACAGTTGAAGGTTCAGATGTGAAAATTGATGCTTCCCACGGTGTCAAGATAAATAGTTCTACAGTCACAACCCCTGATGTTGCTGCTGATAATGGCGTTATTCACATTGTTGATACAGTTTTAATGCCTGCATAAATTAATGTGTAGGAGCTACTAAAATTCAATCCAACAGTGTGAGTAAACAACTAAAGATTGACAGTTAATAGCGATATTCTTGGGATATGAATTGCATTCATATCCTAAGAATTGCCTGCTGTTATTTAGATACTTATATGCTTAATTTTCATCAAAACCTAGCACGATACTTGCTGTATTTATTGATTTAATTTGATAATATTTGCTGGAAATATCAACTAACTAGCTATTCTTTTTCAGGCATAATACGCCAACTACGGTAATCTTCATAGGAGTTTTATGATAAATAAAATTGAATTAACCAAGTCTGTGGAACAGGAACGATGGGGTGAGTTCTTCGACCAGTTTTCCGATGGTAATCGGGGACGGCATATCTCGATCGAAATCATCAATCCAGAAGTTGGTGATCAGGAGTTAATTAAGAACGCACCATTGATGGCGATGGTGTACGATCGACAGGGCAAGGGCAACGATCTAGTAATTGAAATCGGTAAAGATGAAGTAACTTATGCCCATACAGTTGATGCCCCAACCGAAGTTTTGACCGCACAGAGCGAAAGCGGTCGGATGATGGCAGTTTCGATTAGTGATGCGGCTGGCGGAAAAACATTGGTTAAATTCCAGACTATTTAAATTAATTAATAATTAATAATTAATAATTGGGTTGTCACGGTGGGTATTTTAGATCGCCATTCTCAAAAAACAACCTAAGAACTGGGGGTTAGAACTCAGTCTTGTAAATGATTACTTCAGCTATTTACATCGTTAGATTTAAATTTCAGCTTCAATTAAACCAAGCTTTTTGGGAGTTAATTATTATGGGTAATCTATCTAAAGCATATCTACTGGGTGGTGGTATTGGTTCTTTAGCCGCCGCAGCCTTTATGATTCGCGACGGCGCATTTTCAGGTGAGAATATTTATATTCTCGAAGCAAAGTCCATCTTGGGTGGAAGTTTGGATGGATCGGGGAACCCGAAAGACGGTTATTCGCTCCGTGGCGGGCGGATGTTGACGACGGACAATTATGAGTGTACTTGGGATCTCTTTAAGTCGATTCCTTCATTGAGTTTGCCAGGAAAAACGGTATTTGACGAAACGATCGAGTTTAACGAGCAGCATAAATCAAATTCGATGGCGCGGCTAGTGGATCGTCGGCGGGCAAAAGTTCCTGTTAGTTCGATGGGCTTTTCGATCGAGAATCGTAAGGAATTGTTAGAACTCAGTCTCGCTGGTGAAGCTGAGTTGGGTGCTAGTTGCATTACTGATTGGCTGTCTCCAGAATTTTTTGAGACAGAATTTTGGTATATGTGGGCGACGACATTTGCCTTCCAACCTTGGCATAGTGCGGTGGAATTTAAGCGGTACTTGCATCGCTTTATGCTGGAGTTCACGCGAATTGAAACCCTGGGCGGGGTGAAACGGACTATTTACAATCAGTACGATTCATTTGTCCGTCCCTTGCAGAGTTGGCTAGCAACCCAAAATGTCAATTTGATGGTGGGATGCGAGGTAACGGATCTCGATCGACACATCGCCGCAAATAAGTTGGTGGTGACAGGAATTCACTATCAGCAGGGTGGGAAGAGTAAAACCATTGCAGTTGAAAACGGCGACCTAGTTTTCCTCCAGAATGGCTCGATGACTGATGCTTCCAGCCTGGGTTCGATGACAAGTGCGCCGCCGAAGCTCATCAAACAAGATTGTAGCAGTTGGCAACTATGGGAAAGGTTGGCAGCCGAAAACTCCGGTTTCGGGAATCCGGCTGTATTTAATAGCAGTATTGCCGAGTCATGTTGGGAGTCTTTTACCATCACCCTGAAAAACCCCGAATTTTTCGACAAGATGTTCAAATTTAGCGGTAATGAAGCGGGAACTGGGGGACTAGTTACGTTTAAGGACTCTAACTGGTTGATGTCGATCGTCCTAGCCTATCAACCCCATTTTATCGATCAACCTGCCGATGTCCAGGTGTTCTGGGGATATGCCTTATTTCCAGATCGAGTGGGTAATTTTGTGCCCAAACCGATGGATGAATGCAATGGTGCCGAAATCCTCCAAGAACTCTGCGGTCATCTCCGCTTCGATTTAGACACCCTCGCATCAGCTAACTGTATTCCTTGCCGGATGCCATATATCACTAGTATGTTCATGCCCCGGTTACATACCGACAGACCATTACCGATTCCCGATAACTCACGCAATCTGGCTTTCATCAGTCAGTTTGTGGAGATTCCCGATGATGTCGTTTTCACCGTCGAATATTCGGTACGAGCGGCGCAGATGGCGGTGTATGAGTTCTTGCATATCGATCGACAGATTCCACCCGTAACGGCTCATGACAAGTCCCTCCGAGTGGAGTTTGAGGCGTTAATTAAAGCATTTAAGTAGGATGAAGACATATCCCCGACCTTTGGAAAAGTTGGGGATATAGCCAATCCAAAAATCAACAAATTATCACGAACACCGCCAATGAAAATTAATGCCTACGCCGCCCAAAATGCCACAGATCCACTCGCACCCTTTCAGATTGAACGTCGCGATATTGGCAAACATGATGTCCAGATCGACATTCTCTATTGTGGTGTATGCCATTCAGACTTACACACCGTTCGCAGCGAATGGCAGGGTACCACCTACCCTTGTGTCCCTGGTCATGAAATCGTCGGACGGGTCAGGAAAGTTGGCAAAGATGTCCATAAATTTAGGAAAGGCGATACCGTTGGGGTGGGGTGTATGGTCGATTCCTGCCTTACTTGTGCCAACTGCCAGGAGGATCTAGAACAATTCTGCTCAGCTACGATTTGGACTTACAACTCTCCCGACAAGCATACTGGCGGCATTACCTATGGTGGCTACTCTGAGAGCATTGTGGTGGATAAAGCTTTTGTGCTGAAAATTCCCCAGCATCTGGATCTCGCCGCCACCGCACCACTGCTATGCGCCGGAATTACTACTTATTCACCATTACGCCACAACAAGGTTAGTAAAGGTCAGAAAGTTGGCATCGTTGGACTCGGTGGACTGGGGCACATGGGGGTGAAATTGGCAAAGGCAATGGGCGCACACGTAGTCGTCTTCACCACCTCGCCGAACAAAATTGAAGATGCTCTGCGCTTGGGAGCCGATGAAGTGGTCAATTCCAATGAGGCAGAGGAGATGAAAAAACATCTGAATAGTTTTGATTTCATTCTCGATACCGTATCTGCACAACATGACATTAATGCCTATCTCCTGTTATTGGGGCGCGATGGCAATCTCACCCAAGTCGGCGTACCACCCGAACCACTTTCGCTGAATGTAGGTAGCCTGATTTATGGTCGGCGCAGTCTCAGCGGTTCTCTGATTGGCGGTATTAAAGAAACGCAGGAGATGTTGGATTTTTGCGGCAAGCATCATATTACTGCGGATATCGAACTCATTCCGATCGAGAAAATAAATGAAGCTTACGATCGATTGATAAAAAGTGACGTGAAATATCGCTTTGTAATTGATATGGCATCATTAGCTAACTGTGAGGTCGAATCATGAATCGAAATGTCCAGGATGACACCAATTTTGAACGGCAACAAGAACTCCAACATGATGAAGAGGCTTTCCGACTTCATCAAGAGGAGAAACGTCTGCGAATTGCTAGATTAAATACTCCCTTTGTTTGGATAGTTAATAGTATTTACTGGCTATTAGGACTACTAGAAATATTACTTGGGCTGCGGTTTTTGCTGCGTTTGTTTGCGGCCAATCCCGACAATCAATTTGCTCAATTGATTAATAATTTATCATCACCTTTTATTGCACCATTTTCGACTTTATTCATTAGTCCTACTTTTGGTGGTAGCACATATATATTTGATGTCAATATTGTGATTGCAATTGTTGTCTATGCCCTCTTGAGTTATGTCGTGCTTTCATTGGTCAGATTTATCTTTTATCACGAATCATAACTTTTTACAGCAGTTTGAGTGCAAACCCGCCACAAGGTAAATCCTAGAATCAAGATCCATGAATGGTTGTCAGATTTTATTTGTGGTGCGTTTGGTCTAAATCTGCCTTAGTCGTGTCGAGCCAGTCTGATTGACGGACAAAAGTCCGTAGGGATTCGAGCAAAGATTTACCACGCGGATCTGTCATCTTCACCTGACGATCGATTAAATCATATTTATAGGTAGTTAGATTACCACCAGAATCTTCAATCGATGTGATATTCCCAAACCCATCATAGGTAGTAACTTGAGTGATAATATCATTCGCATCAATAATAGTCGTCTGATGGTTTAATTTGTCATACTCATATTTAGTTTTGTTGCCATTACCATCAACGATCGATCGAACATTACCAGCCTCATCATATTCAACTTGAGTAGTATGATTAGCCGCATCAATAGTGTTAACCTTCCGTCCTAACTTATCGGATTCAAACCGAGTCGTGCGAGAATTAGAATCGTTAACTATGCCAGTATAGTTATGGGTTATAGCAATCTTATCGCCAAACTGATTGTATTCACTCCGAGTAACGATCCCCTCAGCATCGATAACATCTCGAACCCGATTCAACTCATCATAAACATAGCTAATCTGACGAGAAGTATTAGGCGCGTTAATTATTGCCGTAATATTCCCAACCGCATCATAATTAGTTTGAGTATATTGCTGTTTGGCATCAATCGTCAGCACCCGCCGATTGAGTGCATCGTATTGATATTCGGTAGTGTTTCCTTCGGCATCTGTAGAGGAGATAACATTTCCAACAGCATCATAATTGATGAAGGAATTGAGGGTATCCGCTCCATAAACAGTGGTAGATTGAGTTTGACGGTTGAGTGCATCATAAGTAGATGTCGTTGCTCTCAATCCATTTTCAGTCTGGGTTTTAATATTGCCAACTGCGTCGTAAGAGTTTTTAAATACTCGCCCTTCGGCATCGATGGTTTGGGTTTTCCAGCCCAGATTATTAGATTGATATTGGGTGGTGTGGTATTCACCCGTGTGGCTGTCGGTGGCGGTGCTAGCGATGAGATTACCTAATTCGTCGTACTCGAATGCTTGAGTATTCCCTAGCGCATCGATGATTTGGGTGCGACGGTTGAGTGCATCGTAGCCATAGGTGATGCTATTTCTGACTTTTCTAAACTTCTGTTGATCGGTTGTCGGTTTAGCTCAGATAAGTTAAAATTTATGAATAACTATCGATAGATCTCTTATGCGATCGACTCTAGAAATAGAAGGGACTTGGGAAGAAATTCTCGCTAATGCTAATGAATTTTCTGGTAAACGAGTTAGATTGACTTTGTTGGAAAAAGGAACCAGTAAAGAATCAGATCTTCTTAAAGAAATCAATCTGGGAGTTTCGACAGATACTTGGGATGAATACCATACACTAATTGCTAAACGCCAAGCTGAAACTCTGACAGATGCGGAGCAACAGCAACTAGTCGAAATTAGCGATCGATTGGAAGTTGCTAACGTTCGCCGGATGAAAGCATTAATCGAACTGTCAGATCTGCGCGGTCAATCTTTATCTACAGTCATGCAAGAATTGGGAATTCCAGAGTCTCATTAAATGGCTGAAATAACTGCTCGAAAGAAGGAATTTATCACCGAAAGAGCGCAAGGATGCTGTGAGTATTGTTAGAGTCAACTCAAGTTTTCACCAGATCCTTTTTCCATCGAACATATTATCCCTTTGTCTAAAGGTGGGACTTACGATCTCGATAATCTCGCTCTGTCCTGTCAAGGGTGCAACAATCGTAAGTATAATCTGACAGAAGCAATCGATCCAATTGATGGAAAACTCATCTCATTATATCATCCGCGCCAACAATTATGGGCAGAACATTTTGTGTGGAGTAATGATTTTACCGAGCTAATTGGGATTAGTCCGACGGGGAGAGCTACATTAGTTCGGCTACAATTAAATCGGGAAGGGGTAGTGAATTTACGAGAGTTATTAACGGAAAAAAATCTTCATCCTCCCAATTCAACAGTCGATCGATCTAAATAATCATCGATCGAATCTAACAGAAAGATCGACCAACTTTAACAATTACGATCGACTGTAAAGATTTCGATCGCGTGTAAATAGTCTAACGATCGAACAACTTAAATCTCTCGGTGAAGATTTATTAAGTTTTACCTCAATTGCCGATTTAGAAGCTTGGTTTTCACGGTTAACAATCTCGTAATCTACTAGAGGCGATCGAGATCGTCAATAGCGATCGCTTTCAAATAAATACGATCGATATCATTATTAACGATCGATTGTCATTAGAAACAATATATCGAGCCAAAATATTAAGATCGATCGTGAAAACCGAATCATCGAATATTAGAGATCGAGATTGAGTATGCCAAGTTCGATCAAACAAGCTAAATTTATTGCTCCGAAAAGGTTTGTTTGTGGGCACCTGCCCACCCTACTGGCTGAGTTTGATAACCATTTATCTGGGCATATCAACCTGCCGCCAGTCCAGCAATTCCCGCACCAATAATGATAATAATTTCACCGCATTTATATTTCATTTATTTGAGTAATTAGTTTAGAATCTTGCTTGAACATGATGGCAAGTAGCAACATTGACATGGGAGCGGTAATCCCCCACGGAATTGCCATCAAAAGTAACTTTTCCGAAAAGTTTGGATAGAAATAAACAAATACAATTAAAGGTGTAACCAGACTATGAACTAAGAAAGAATATCTGACCCACCTTTGAAATCCCTGCTGCTCAAATACAGGAATAGCAAATAAGGTTGCGAATCCCATAAATATATAACCGATCGCATCAAAGTCCCAGAAGAGAGAATGTGGAGTTTGTTTTAAGATCGGGATCTCATCTGAAGCTCCTTGAAGTGTCATCGGAATTACTGTTGCTAGTTGAACGACATAATTAGCTGTGACGAATGCCACATACAAAACTGTAAAAATTAGAGCCGCATGACTCCAGAACTTTTTCTCAGGTGGAACTATATAGTGAAGTGCCAGCATTTCTAGCAAAAAAGGTATCACGATGCCAAGAGAAAATCCATAAATTAAAATTTCATCAACTGGATAACTGAGAACACCAAAAAGCTGCAATACCTGAACAATAACAAATGCAACTGTTGAAATAAATGCAATAAGTCCCGACCAAAACCCAACTTTATGTATTGTTTTATTCATAGTTTTTAGCATTTTTGAGTTACTTCGATGATCCGATCGATGTGGAATTTTCTATGTCTACTTCATCACCCCTTCAGGTTGCAAATTCATAATTAATCTCTGTAACTTTTCCTTTGTAATAGAGCCGAATACCGTCTGGATACTCCCATCCCACCTCGCCTTCTAACGGAATCAGCATCCCATCACGAGTTGAATAGTCCCAAAACCTTCCACTCCAAGGCATGGCAGTTAGCTTGTCACGATAACGCGCTTCAGCCCGCATGGTATCGATCATTCCTTCAGCATTAAACTGAAACACGAGGGAGACGGTTGTTGCACCATCGCTCAACGTAGCGCGAGCAGATGTATTGTCAATCGCTTCCCAGCGCACACCCTGACTGGGTAATAGTGCTGTCGGATACCAAGGCATCTCGGCAAAAAATCGCAGTAACTCACCTTGGGCGGCTTGAGGAGTACCGCGCACATCGGCAACGGTGAAAAGACCGATTAATGATGCGTGTAAGCTGCCTTCTCCTAACATATAAGCATCATGGACAAAGGCACTAAAGCCTGGAGCCATCTGAATCCGTGCATCCCAATCAAACCCTGGACGTTGAGTTGTTACAAATTGAGTAGCCGTAAATCGACTCCACTTTGCTTTCGTCTCACTCATATTGAATAGTCCCTGCTGAGAGAGATTGACCGCCGCCACGATCGGTTGTCCATCCTTCAATACAACACGAAAAAATCGCTGAACTGGATATGGCAAGCCTTCAAGCTCTTTTGAATCATAGGTTTTGAGAGTAATAGCTTGTTTTCCACCTGTTAATTTGGCGCGTAGTTTATCGGTTCCTGATTGCCACTTATATCTGCCATAAAGACTTACGAGTCCAAACAAAACAATGATTGAAACAGTAATGATTATGATCAATTTTATCCACATAATACTGACCTATAGCGACGATAACGAGGGAACTCTATTTTTCTCGGCTCTTTCTTTGATACCCAACATACATTCGATGAATACCATTCTTGTCGTCATTCATGATGAACGAATTTTTAGATGTTTCAAATGTCCATCGATCCATTTATCGAGTGGGAAGCCAACGGCTAAACAACCCGTAAAAATGAAGAATACACCCATCCAGCCGTTATGAAAAACGTAAGCCCCGAACAAAGCACCAACGATTCCAACTAATGCCATGCTGACGAAGATGATGGTCGATACCCACCAGATGTTCGCTGTAGCATGGGATATTTGCCGACAGTTAGGACACCGATAATTTCCCCACGGTGCAGACCAATATCGCCGCCATGTGATGGCAAAAGCAGTTTGGCAATGGGGGCAAACTAACTGTCCCGCAAAGGTGGTTTTTGGGTGGCGAGAAATTTGACGTTCGCAGAGCGTCTCCTTTGGAGAATCGTGATGTAAACTCATGATTGTGCTCCTATAGGTTGCTGTGGCGATCTTGGCTCGTTGGGAAATGCCAACCAACACCACAAGTACAGAAAAATAAATCCAGGAGTAACGATCGCTAACACAACCGCGACAATCCGCATCAATGGCAGGGACTGATGCCAGCGTTGAGCGAGGGCTGAACATACGCCTGCAATGACTTTGTGGCGACGACTTCGGTAAAAAGTAGCCGGAAGTTGCCCTGAAATGTCTGTTGTGGTTCGAGATCTCTGATGATTTAAAATCCAGGAAAGCAGCAGCCCGATCGCGCCTACAACCGCTGATGGAATGGCAAAAATTGCTAGCCAGTGCGACATCGCTAACCCAGAAATAGCGTCTCCCAGCCAAACTGGTTCAGGACAATGAAAGCGGACAGCTTCCGCCGAACAACCTAAGCGTCTAGCCAAACCAAATGCGCCCCAAGTCACGAGCAGTGGCGAAATTCCATAAAAGACGCAAACACTCAGCAAAAACAAGTGCCAACGGGTGGAAAGTCGTCGGAAAAATGCAATCGCGGCGATCGCGGGGCCAACTAATGAAAATACGTAAATCAACGACATGTAAATCATGAGTTTTCCTAAATTAAGGTTCTCGATTTAGTTGCTCAACTGTTGATTAATTTAACGATTGGCGATTGTTTGCCACTCTTGAATTGCTATCGATGGAACTTGTAACTCAATGGCTTCGCCAGTGAGTATCGGTAAAGTTAGCTCTAGCGGAATTTCAGATTGCAACTGTGGTAGAACGGCTTGAATGTCATATTCACCAATGTTAGCTAACGCAGTTGCGCCCTGAGAAATTTCGTTAGTCACATCTTTGGCGGTCAGAGTTTGCCCCATTGATGTGGTCAGGGTTAGAGGTTGATTATGGTCTAATTCCACGAGTTAAATTACATGAAGAAACAGATAGCAGGATATAGATCAACGCGGTGTAACTATCATTACTAAAACCTCCGTATATACCAATGAGACAAGAATTATCTTGTTCATCAAAAACATCTGGGCGATCGCTAGTGGATCGCGAATTGAGATCCAGTATCGCAACCGCGATGATCGTCACCTAATTTGTTGGTGAATGTTCCTTGGCAAAATACTCTCGAACCTTCGCAGCGATCTGAGGATTCGTCATCTTGTCAACTGTTTCGATATTTACAATATGTCTGCTAAGATTGTTTTTTTCAAGTTGCTCTTTTAGTTCACCCTTTGCTTCACCTGGCCCAAAGAGGAGAATAGACTCAGCATCCCGAATAGCTGCAATGACCGCAGCATAGTAAATATTCAGATGTTTCGTAAAATCTCGTTGACGGCGGTCGTCAGCAGGTACTTGAACTGATTCATAATTACCCTCAAGTGGTCGGTCGCCAGCCCGCTGAAGCTGTTTTTCAAACCCCGATACTATCTCCTCAATCTTTTCTCCTTGCTCGGTAATATCTACCACGATCGCCTTCCGATGGTCGATCCATATTCCTACTTTAGTACTCATTGACTATTTCCTTACTATTATGCTAAAAAGGGAATATATCCCTCATTTATAATCCTAAAAAAACTTTGATTATTGACAGCAGTTCTTACTATGGCTTGCACCAATAATTATATTAGAAATTCAAAATTGACAAAACTGTCGAAATATAGATTTTAGTTTCTAACTTCTAGCTACAATCTCTTCCTATTGAGAGAGGTAAAACAAGCAGATTTAAGCCCGCAAAACTCTAACAATATAATTCATTCATTCATCGATCGCGTAGCGTCTGCTTTGTAGAATCGATATCTCGGCTGACTAATGCTTGAATATCGGTTCGCAGTCCGGTGATTTCTGCTTGCAATGCTTTAATCGATTTTGCACTCGCTAATTCTGCGTCATCATTTTCGGCATCTCTGTCAATAAAAAATGTTGCCAAAGTTGCCGTCAAATAGCCAAATACCACCACCGCATACAATGCCAGAAAAAAGCAGAGTATCCGCCCTTCTGCCGTTTTCGGAAAGTAGTCAGATCCAATCGTCGTCATCACCATTGCTGTCCACCACAACGCAATGCCATAGTCAGTAATCATCCCATTGGGAACTTCGCGCTCGAACGCATATATGCCGGCCGATCCAATCAGGGTCACAATTACAGTTAATCCCGCCACATAACCTAATCCGCGCCGCTGAACGCTGGCACCGAATAAGCGCATTCCTCGGTTAGTGCCGATCGTGATCCGTAATAATTGGAGTCCTCGAATGCCATGAATCGATCTAAAGGGCTGAATAACTTGGACGATCCGAAAGATTCGTAAGGCTGGAATCAGCAATGAGAGAGCAATTACCCAGTGATGTTTGATGTAGATGAGTTTGCGCGGAACGAGGATGAATTTGATGCTAAAGTCCAGAATAAAGGCGATCCAAATGGTCGTTCCAATCGCTTCTAAGATTGGAGTTAGCCCCCAAACTAGCTCGATAATAAACAATCCCAACCATGCAAAACTCAGCACCAACATTGACGTTTCTGACCAATCTTCCCACTGTTGGAGGACTTCGCTGCACTCCCGTTCTAACGCGGGCTGTTGGTTTGGAGGCTTCATAGTGTGTTTGGGGGCTGCGATCGATACACCTCAAGCTGTGCGCGTAATTGAGCGACCTCCTGAGCTAGATCCAGCACGATCGCGGCTCCGACTAAGTTCACTCCCAAATCTTGCCGCAACCTTTGAATCTGAGCGATGCGGGCAATCTCGTGCGAATGGAGCATCGAGCCTGTAGGTTCGATTACGCCCAATTGGACATAAACGTGTATGACCGCGATCGAAGTTTGGGCGATATTGGCGGCATATTCAAAGGTATATAAAGGATCTCCTTCAGATGAAACCACTGCTGTTGATAGGTTAAAGGTCATAATTTAATCTCCTCTAATTGGGCGCGGGGGTTAAAGGTGGTATTTGCCTGAATTTTCTCGTAACATTCTTGCTCGATCTCATTAAGCTCTTGCGGCGTAACGATTTGAAGTTTGGCAAATAAGTCACCACGCCCTCCTTTGGGTAACGTCCAACCTTTACCGCGTAGTTTCAGCGATTGCCCGGATTTTACGCCTTTAGGGACTTTCATCGTCACGTTACCATCAGGAGTTGGCACTTTGATTTCTGCTCCCAATACCGCTTCATCAGGGCGAATGGGCATGTCACAAACCAGGTTATCACCCTCAAATCGAAAGAAGGCATGGGGCAATACTTCAATAGTCAAATACAAGTCGCCGCGCTGTTGTGAGAACGGACTGGGGCGACCTCTCCCTTTGAGCCGAATCCTACTACCTGGTTTAGCACCTGCGGGAATGCGGACGTTAATCGTGTCGTCGTCGAGTTGGAGCCGTTGCTGGATACCGTGAAATGCTTCAGAGAAGGTGAGAGCGATCGCCGCCTCGGTATCTGGTGCGGGAGCTTGAGAACGATAGCCACCTCCAAAATCGTCAAAGCCGCCACCTGTACTTCGAGTAGAAGTTCTACGTCCACGACCCAGCAGATCGTTGATAAACGAATCAAAATCACCATACTGACCAAAATCATTCGAGACAGTTGTGCCCCTAGATGATGGGTTTTCAGTGGATCTGGGCTGATTCCAATGCTGACCAAACTCGTCGTATTTCTCCCGTTTTTCTGGGTCAGAAAGTACCTCATTTGCTTCATTGAGATCTTTAAACTTTGCCTCGGCATCTTGATCGCCAGGATTGAGGTCTGGATGGCACTTGCGGGCGACCTTACGGTAAGCTCGTTTGATTTCTTCAGGAGTTGCTGTTTTGGGCACTCCCAGGGTCGCGTAGTAGTCTTTAAAATCTGTTGCAGTTGGCATCATCGACCTCTCAAACGTGAGTTATTCTGTTAGGAGCCGCTATAAATTTTCATAACCGAATCGAGCAGTTTCAGCGCATCCGGTTTATTGCGTTCAAAGGAATTACGCTCAATAATCGAACCGAACCCACCTCCCTTCTGAATAGCCTGTACTTCTTCCAACAGCGCATCATCTGAATGGGTAGCTCCACCAGAAAAAATCACGATGCAGCGACCGTTGAATGCAGATTGGACAACGTGACGAACTCTTTCTGTCGGGGTCGCGATCGGAATCTGCATTTTTTCATAAACATCCTTCGCCGCCTGCTGTTCGATACAATCGTTTGGGAGTTTGAGCTTGATAATATGTGCTCCCAACTGGGCGGCAATTTGAGCAGCATAGGCAATGACATCGTTGGCGAAGCCTCTCGATAGAGAATCGAGGTTTCTCCGGCTGGACTGACCCCCGAACCCCGTGCATAAGACCAAATTACGACCGCTAGTCCGCATCTTTTGGCTTCGGCGGCGTAGGCGCGGATTTGCTCATACATCTCGAAGCGTTTGGCAGAGCCAGGATAAATCGTGAAGCCAATCGCGACACAGCCTAACCGCAGGGCATCCTCAACGCTACTAGTCAAGGCCTGGGTGGGACCGGCTTCATCGAGTAAAGCATCATGGTCATTTACTTTGAGAATTAACGGAATTTCTCCAGCAAATTCTCGCGCTCCAGCTTCGAGGAAGCCTAATGGGGCAGCATAAGCATTGCAGCCAGCTTCGTTGGCGGAGCCTCTCCCCTGGAGAATCGCGAGTTCAAAGTGATAGCGGGGGTCATAAGCGGGCGGATTAGCGGCAAAACTCCGCGCAGGGCCATGTTCAAAGCCCTGATCCACAGGGAGAATCACCAACTTACCAGTACCCGCAAGTTTGCCATGATTTAGTAATCGCGCCAGGTTAGTAAGGGTGCCAGGATTGTCACTACCGTACCAACTCAAAATTTCTCTAATTCTTTCTGTTACTAAAATTTTGCTAACCATGAGAATTTATCCCTTTTAAATCTATTGCTGCCTAAATATTAAGACCGACCATTTAGGAAGATTTATATACAGCTTTCCGTCTCCTCGAATTTGAAGATCGCACCCATAGTTGCCCGAATCATTCCAACCATCGTATTGCGGCGATTGAGAGTTGAAAATTTTCTGCGACTGCCCAGTTTCTCCACCTAAATTGATCCCATAATCATGTTTTTACCATTGGCGGTAGCTCAGGTTGACAACAACAATTACTACAATATTCCCGCCTTCACGATCTGCAAATTTGGGCGTGGCAAATATAGTCGATAAATCTGTTAACGTGAGCAATTTTGTTTGTTTTGTCTAAACAGAAACTAAACTAGCTTTTTCATTATAAAAAGCTGCCTGCGTTTATCATATCTTTCAAATGTGAGGAAGTTGTGAGGTTTTTACAACATGTTTTTAACTTGTCCAACAGAATTAATGACTCAAAGCCTTTTGAGTAGATAGTTACAAGCTTCAAAGTGAGCTAAAGCTGGGTACAACTTGCTTATATTAAGCGATCAAAGTTGATGCAATATCATTCTGTTTTATTAAGATATTTTTATCTATGCCTTTAGAGAGAGTGATTTGTCAATTGCATCGATTAACTTTGGAGTATGTTCAATCAATTAAATTCTGAATTTAATCAATCGACCCAAACTTTGCATTTTAAAACTAATCTTATGAAAAAGATAATTTTGCTGGCACTGGTATGTACGGGATTCGTAGTGACTACGCCCTTTACCGCACATGCACTGGATTCAAAAAAAATCGGTCAAAACCTCGATCTGGAGCCGAATATGTCGTTGGCGGAGCCTCTGCTGGACTCGAAAATTGCCCAATTTCGGCGCAACCAAAATCGCGACCGACAGTTTTCTGTTTATTACCGTAGTCCTCGCGTTCGCCAGTGGACATTAGAGGGATACCATGCAAATCGTCGCGATGCCCAAAACGCCGCCAACAGATTGCAGCGACGTGGCTATAGAACCTACATTCAAGTGAGTCGAAGAGTCAATAATGGTATGGGTCGAGGCTAATATCCGAAATTGAAGGCGTTGGTGGAAACTGCGCCAATGCCTAACACCAAAACTAGAGGTGACAATGTTGAGTATTAGTCTGAATTTAAAGAAGGGCATCGATTCTCTGTCGGAGACGATCCACCAGCCAAAAATCAAAAAATGGCTAATATGGTCACTGGTGGCAATCTCATTCATTGGGATTGGTAGCTATGTTGGCTATAACCAATTAGTAACTGTACCCAGACAGCGGGCGCAAAACAAAATTCAGACGGCAGCAGTCACGCGGGGTAATCTGACAATTTTGGTGTCAGCCAATGGCACAGTGCAACCCGAAAGTTCGGTCAATGTCAGCCCCAAAACTTCTGGTGTCTTAAAACGTTTGCTGGTCAAAGAAGGTGATTTTGTCCAGCCAGGGCAAATTGTCGCCTATATGGACAATTCAAACATTCAAGGGCAATTGCTCCAGTCCAAGGGCAACCTTGCCGGTGCTCAGGCGAATTTGAATAAGGTGGTCGCGGGGAACAGATCGCAAGATATCGCTGGGGCTACTGCTCAGGTTGCCGAAGCCAACGCTAGTTTGCAAAAGCTAATTGCCGGAAATCGATCGCAAGATATCGCCCAGGCACAATCTCAGGTTGATGAAGCCACCGCTAACTTGAATAAGATCATGGCGGGGAATCGATCGCAAGATATCGCTGGATCTGCGGCAAACCTCAATAAGGTTCAGGCTACCTACAGGCAAGCAGCAGAAGATCTGCGCCGCAACCAAAAATTACAAGCACAGGGAGCCATCTCTCAACAAGCTTTGAGTCTGGCTCGATCGAACAGTGATAGTGCCCAAGCGCAGGTAGAGCAAGCCCAACAAGCCCTGAATCTACTCAAAGCTGGATCTCGCCCTGAAGATATCGCCCAAGCCAAAAGCGTCGTCAATCAGCGGCGAGAAGCATTAAACCTTCTCAAAGCTGGATCTCGCCCTGAAGATATCGCCCAAGCTAGAAGCGTCGTCAATCAGCGGCGAGAAGCATTAAACCTCCTCAAAGCCGGATCGCGCCCCGAAGATATCGCCCAAGCCCGCGCCCAAGTTATGGCGGCTCAGGGTACGGTGGCGATCGCTCAACGGAATATCGACGATACCGTAATTCGCGCCCCTTTTGCCGGAATCATTGCCCGTAAATATGCCGATCCTGGTGCGTTTGTCACCCCTACAACGGCGGGTAGTGCGGTGACTTCAGCCACCTCATCTTCGATTCTGTCCCTAGCATCCACCAATGAAATCGTGGCACAGGTAGCCGAAGCCAGCATTGCTCAAATCCGCGTCGGGCAAGTGGCGGTAATTAAGGTGGATGCTTATTCTGGCAAAACCTTTGAGGGCAAGGTGACGCAAGTTGCTACCCAATCATTGGTGCAACAAAATGTGACCAGTTTTGAGGTAAAAGTAGCGGTTGCTGACTCCCAAAAATTGCTTCATCAGGGGATGAATGTGACGATCGATTTTAAAGCCGGAGAATTGAATCAGGTGCTGATTGTACCGACAGCTTCGATCGTCCAAGATAAAACAGCGCAGGGTGTATATGTGTCGAAAACAGGCGGCGATCCGGTGTTTATGCCGATCGTGGTGGGAACGACTGTTAATGATAAGACTGAGGTTAAGTCGGGGTTGACTGGGGATGAGCGGGTTTTACTCAGTTTTCCCGCCGGAACTCGTAAGGTTACATCGATTACAGGTGGCGGGGGTGGGCGTGGACGGTAGTCGGAAATTACACACTTAGAAACTACCATTTATGGATACTTGAATCATGCGTAGATCTATACCCACCCCGCCCTTTCGGGCACCCCTCCCAAGAGGGGATTTCCCCGATAACAAATCTCTAATTCGTCCCTCTCGTCGTACTAAACGTAAAATATCACTGCTAGAAATATTTTTGATGGCAGTAGAAACCTTGTGGAGTAATAAAGTCCGCAGCGGCTTGACGATGTTGGGCGTAATTATTGGGATATCCTCGGTAATTGCGATTACTTCGATCGGGCAAGGCGTACAAAAAGATACCCAGTTGAAAATTGAGGGATTGGGTACCAATATTCTCCAGGTGTCAGCGGCATCGGCGCGAACGGGCGGGATTAGTCAGGGGGCTGGTTCGGCTAGTACTCTGACTTGGGAAGATGCTCAGGCGATCGCCAAGCAAGTCCCCGCCGCTACAGCGGTGGCTGCATATCTACAACGCGGGAATATTCAGGTGGTACGGGGTAATGTCAATATTTCGACAAGTGCTTTGGGCGCGGATTTGAATTTGCCAGTGGTGAGAAATCTCCACACGCAACAAGGAGCATTTTTTCGCCAGGAGGATTTGGATATCGCCAAACCAGTTGTTGTCCTTGGTTCCAAGGTTCGGAATGACTTATTCTCGCCATCCGAAAATCCGATTGGTGCGGATATTCGGGTGCGGGGCAACCGATATAGTGTGATTGGCGTAATGGAGTCGAAAGGCTCGATCGGTGGGCAAGATGCGGATGACATGATTTATATACCACTGACTAATATGTCCGCCGAAATTGTCGGTAACAATTCGCTTACAGGCACGGCTATTAATGGTTTCTTGCTCCAATCTAGTAATGCTGACCAACTCGAAGCAGCGCAATTTCAAGTAACGAATGTCCTCCGGCTACGGCATAATATTCGCCCGCCCAAAGAGGATGATTTTCGCGTTACCAATCAAGTGGATATCATTAATACTTTCACGAGTATTATGAGTTCTTTTACCTTGATGATTGGGGCGATCGCTGGTATTTCACTCATTGTCGGTGGCATTGGCATCGCGAATATTATGCTGGTTTCGGTGATGGAACGGACGCGGGAAATTGGTTTGCGAAAAGCTGTCGGGGCAACTAGCGGCGCGATTTTGAATCAATTTTTGATGGAATCGATCGTAATTTCGTGTATCGGTGGTGGAATTGGGATTGCATTGGGTATCGCAATTGCTTTCACCGCCGCGACAGTATTTAAATTTCCGTTCGTGGTGTCTTTATGGTCGGTGGTGTTGGGTTTTGTTATTTCACTGATTGTTGGGGTCCTCGCGGGCGGTATACCTGCTCGTAATGCGGCTAAATTAGACCCGATCTTGGCATTACATGGGGATTAATTGACTATGGCAAGTATGATTTCTCTCGAAGATATTACTAAAACTTATCATTTAGGAACAATCGATGTGCCAGTCCTCAAGGGGATTAATTTATCGATCGAGGAGGGCGAATATGTCGCGATTATGGGTGCGTCTGGTTCGGGAAAATCGACCCTGATGAATATTATCGGTTGTCTCGATCGACCTACCAGTGGACAATATTTCTTAGCAGGTCAAGATCTAACGACCCTCGATGATGATGAACTTGCCGATATTCGCAATCAATATATTGGATTTGTATTTCAACAATTTAACCTCTTACCAAAACTCACATCCCTCTCGAATGTGATGTTACCGATGATTTATGCCGATGTCGATAAGTCCCAACGGATCGAACAAGCTACAGCAGCATTAGTCCAAGTCGGTTTGAAAGATCGACTTCAGAATAGCCCTAATCAGCTCTCTGGCGGACAACAACAGCGCGTCGCGATCGCCCGTGCTTTAGTCAATCATCCCGCCTTAGTCCTCGCCGATGAACCGACTGGGGCGTTAGATTCCACTACTTCTAAGGAGATTATGGATTTGCTAACAGAGTTAAATCAACAAGGTACAACGATCGCGATCGTTACTCATGACGCTAATGTCGCAGCTAGGACAAAGCGGATCATTCGGATGGTGGATGGGGTAATTGTTGAATCGAAATAATCTCGATCTCAATTAGGTTTGCAGTCTTACAATATCTTTGTATCGATCGAATGTTACCCACCGTTATCTTACCTGGCTACTTTGAAAGTGCTAATGTCTATCTGCCACTTCAACAGGCTTTAACCGAAATAGGTACACCGACAACAACGGTACCACTACGGATCCGAGATTGGCTACCAACACTCGGCGGTCGATCGATGGTGCCGATTTTGCGACAACTCGATTACCTCCGGTACGCTTGCGCGAACGAACTGTTAATGCAGCTTTACTAGACAATAATAGCCAGCAAATTAATCTGATCGGACATTCAGCCGGAGGGTGGATTAGTCTAATTTACCTGGGAGAAATACCCTATATAATTTATGGTGATGTCACTGCTGACGCAGTAGGTTTGTGGAATGCTAAAGCTAAAATCGCCACTTTGATTACTTTAGGTACGCCTCAAATTAGTTGTAAAAAATGGGTAAAGAAAAACCTCGATTTTGTTAACGATAATTATCCAGGTGCATTTTATCCAGAGGTAAGATATATCTGTGTTGCGGGTAAATCAATCTATGGCAAAAAACGGTTCGGACATTGCTTGACTTATAGTAGCTATCAAATGATTTGTGGAAGAGGAAATACTTGGGGTGATGG
>JBGSPI010000063.1:0-9493 GCA_041738715.1 Chamaesiphon sp. | reverse complement strand
CTGTTCCAGTTCGTTCATTGAACTGTTTGCCACAACCCCCACACAGGTACTTTTGGATTTGGCTTCCACCTTTTAATCTAGTTTTACCGTTTCTTGCGACTTGCTCACTCTGGCATTTTGGACACTTCATCTACGACTATTAAAGCTCGGCCAGCTCATTCTATCACTCATTCTTCAAGCGACCAGTGCCGCTTGAGATATTTTAATATCTCTTCCCAACGGAAAGGTTATTTGGTGGCGATCGAATGCATTGAGTCAGCACTCGATTTTGCAGTTAAGGCTTATATTGCTGATAAAAAGTCATTTCGAGAACCAGAACGCTAGGTGTGATGGTTTAGCCGATCCATCCTTGATAGCGATAGTAAGCAGCACAAGCCCCCTCCGATGACACCATCGGCGCACCGAGAGGATGCTCTGGCGTACAGCGCGTACCAAACGCCGGACAATCATGGGGCTGTTGAATGCCCTGTAAAATTTGACCGCTGATGCATTCTGAAGCTGTAGTCGATTGGGGAATCGCTAAGGGTAGTAATCCTTTTTTCAAGGCATCAAATCCAGCATAGTCCGATCGCAAACCCAAACCGCTTTGGGGAATCATGCCCAATCCGCGCCATTGTTGCGGGACGACTTCAAAGATTTCTTGAATTAGTTGTTGGGCGATCGGATTACCCTGTTCTTGTACCGATCGACTATATTGATTTTCTACCCGCACTTGTCCCGTTTCTAGTTGTTGCAGACATAGATAAATCCCCTGCAACAGATCCACAGGCTCGAAGCCAGTCACGACAATCGGCACCTGATATCGATCGGCGATCGATTCATACTCGTGGTATCCCATCACCGTACAGACGTGCCCAGCCGCTAGAAAACCCTGAACTTGACAGTCAGGATTCGATAATAGGGCTGACATCGCTGGGGGCACTAAAACATGGGCAACTAATAACGAAAAGTTCTTCAGTCCCAACTGTTTTGCCTGATAAACCGCCATCGCCGTCGCGGGGGCAGTGGTTTCAAACCCCACCGCAAAGAATACCACTTCCCGATCTGGAGAATTGCGGGCAATCTCAACGGCATCTAGGGGAGAATAAACGATGCGGACATCGCCCCCAGCCGCCTTCACCGCCAGCAAATCTGTGGCTGTGCTATCCCCGATCGAACCAGGAATACGTAACATATCCCCGAAGGAACAGAAGATGATTCTAGACTGAAAGGCGATCGCCAGTGCCGCATCGATAATTTCGGCAGGGGTGACACATACCGGACAGCCAGGTCCATGAATCAACCGAATGCCTGCTGGTAACAATCGATCGATCCCATATTTGACGATCGTGTGGGTTTGTCCGCCACATATTTCCATAATCGCCCAAGGGCGGGTAGTAATGGTGGCGATTGCGTCTACATAACGGTTCGCTAGATCGGCATCGCGATATTCTGCTACAAACTTCATGGGCGATTCAACATGGGAAATTTTGGAGAATTATGCTTGTAGTTTAATCAATGTTTTTAACCCAGCACCATCGCGAATCTGCACCGCTAGCATGATGCCGTTTTCATCCTGTCCCGTTAAAACCTCCGTTGGTGAATCGACGGTATGAGCGTAAGTTACTTCATGTTTACCAGTTTCGATCGTTAATTTATCGCCCTTATTTGGCGGATCGTAAACCATCGCCATTAAAGGTGCATTCTCAATCAGTTTTTCATCACCGAGTTCTGAATCAAGAATCTCGATGGAAATATGCCGCCCGCGATTTCCATCGGAAAACTGGTCGAAGAATTCCACCCATCGCTCTTGCGGTACAGACTTGTTGATGTCAATTTTAGTTAACATAATAAAAATTCCTGTGACTGTAATTATGTTTAATAACTGATACAAAACTCAAATGATTAGTCGTTCTGCTTGCAATTTTGCTCTGAATTTACCTATCTCAATCTTAGAATTAAATTGTGAGGATCTTGTGAGGAAATATCGACTAAAAAATTAGTTAAATTCAGTCTAGTCCCTACAAAAGGATCGATAATAAGAATTATATGGAATAAATTCACCAATTCAACTGTCACGTGTTCCAGCTCGATCAATTATCAATTCGGTCAATAAATTAGCAGGAGTAGATATATGCCTGAGATAGAGGGGTTTGATGTAATTGTAATTGGTTCGGGAATTGGTGGTTTGACTGTGGCGGGGATTCTGGCTAAGTTGAATCAACAGAAAGTACTAGTGTTAGAACAGCATTTTAAAATCGGTGGGTTTACCCATGAGTTTGCCCGTCACGGTAAGTTCCATTGGGATGTGGGGCTGCATTATGTGGGAGATATGGGAGTAGGATCTACAGGAAGGGCGATATTTGACTATCTGACTGATGCTAAGTTGCAGTGGCAAAAGATGCCAGATGTGTTTGAGAAGTTTGTCTATCCTGATTTTACCTTTGAGGTTAGTAGCGATCGCCGTAAATATCAAGCTGATTTAATGCGGATGTTTCCCGAAGAAAAACTGGCGATCGAGCGGTATTTTCAGGATCTTCAGCGAGCCGCAATGTGGTTTGGGATTGATACGATGGGCGAGTTATTTCCGCAGTGGTTACGTCGCGCGATCGTCCCCACATTAGGCTATTTTGGTAAAATTGCCCGGATGACAACGCAGGAATATTTAGCTCGTCATTTTCAGGATACACGGCTGAAAGCTTTACTAGTGTCTCAATGGGGTGATTATGGTTTGCCCCCCAGTCAAAGTTGCTTTGGGATACACGGAGTAGTTGCCAGTCACTATCTCAATGGCGGTTGGTATCCCGTTGGTGGTGGACAATTGATCGCCAGCAACATCCTCCCAATTATCGAACGGGCTGGCGGTCGAGCAATCGAGCGATGTCAAGTAGTTGACATCTTAATCGATAATGGACGGGCAGTGGGTGTCAGAGCGCGATCGAGCCACGATTCTGAGTCTAAAGTTAGATCTTATTACGCACCTGTGATTATTTCCGATGCAGGGGCGGTAAATACCTACCTCAAACTCATTCCGCCGAGTTACCGCCTTACCTACCGCGACGAGATCGCCTCTTTTCCGAAGGGATGCAGCGTGCTTACTCTCTATCTAGGCTTGAAATCCTCCCCTACCAGTCTGGGGTTTCGGGGCGAAAACCATTGGATTTACAGCAGTTACGACCACGATCGCGCTTTCCACGACTGCCTGAACTCCCCATCGGGATTACCTCCAGCTTGTTATCTTTCTTTTCCCTCCCTCAAAGATCCCCAAGCCCAAGCCCACACAGCAGAAATTATCGTGTTTATAAATTACGATCACTTTTCTGTCTGGCAAAATACCCGTTGGCGGAATCGGGGCGAGGAATACCAGCAATTTAAAGCCCAACTGACTCAGCAGATGATCGCTGTGGTAGAGCAGCATTATCCAGGGTTCCAAGATCTAATTGAGTACAGCGAATTATCTACACCTCTAACAGTCGAGTATTTTGACGCTAGCGATCGGGGTTCGATCTACGGCATTCCCTGCATCCCCCAACGATTCGATCGACCTTGGATCGGGGCGAAAACACCGATCGAGAATCTCTATCTCACAGGTACAGATGCCAGTTCTCTCGGAATTATGGGGGCGATGATGGGGGGTGTCAAAACAGCAGGTTTGTTAAACGGTGGGGTTGGCTTTTTTAAAGTCATGTCGGCGATTATGCGGGAATCAGCCCAGCGTCAAAAGGGAGAGAATCTGGAGCAGGTTCGATCATTTTAAGCAGTGAAGATGTTGTCAGGAAAGGCTGCAACAAATTTTAGCGGCTCTGGACTGGATGGGGTCGATAGGTCTGAATCGCTTTCATATACTGTACCCGCTCAAACTCACTGGGGGTGGGGCAAGCTGCCTGACTCATTGTGCCCTGAAGTTGGCGGACAGAATCGTATTCATGCTCCTCTAGCCACCGTTCTAGTTCCTGCTCGATCGTCTGTAAATGCTCGATGCCGTGGCGTAATAAGGCACTAACCAGCATCGTCACCCGTGCCCCCGCCATCAGCAGCCGCACCACATCTGTCCCCTTATGGATGCCCCCAGAAGCTGCCAAATCGGGAGTAATGCGATCAGAGAGCAAAGCAATCCACCGCATGGGTAGGCGGAGATCCTGTGCCGTACTCAGCAGCACATGGGGGACGACTTCTAAGTTTTCAATGTCGATATCGGGTTGATAGAAGCGGTTGAATAGCACCAAGGCATCGGCACCGCACATTTGCAGCCGCTGTGCCATGTAGGCGAGGTTGCTAAAGTAAGGACTGAGTTTGATAGCGACTGGAATCTCGATCGAGGATTTGACCGCACTGACAATATTTAAATACTCGGTTTCTAGATCTGCTCCGCTTAGATCCATATCAGTGGGAATCGAGTAAATATTCAGTTCCAGTGCATCTGCCCCCGCCTGTTCGATTTTTCGTGCATAGGATGTCCAACCCCCCATACTCGGACCATTTAAGCTGGCGATAATTGGAATTTGGGTTGTCTCCTTAGCGCAGCGGATATGCTCCAGATAGAGATCGGAGCCGACATGGAAGATTTCGGGTTCGGGGAAATAGGTCAAAGCTTCAGCAAAGCTTTCGGTACCGTAGCGGGAATGGTGATGATATTCCCGCATTTCTTCTTCGATTTGTTCTTCAAACAGGGAGTGCAGCACGATCGCGGCTGCTCCAGCATCTTCTAGGCGTTTGATGTTATCCAAATCTTCTGAAAGTGGCGCGGCGGCTCCGACGACTAGGGGCGATCGCAATTCTAAACCGAGGTAAGTGGTAGTTAAGTTCATCATTTTTCCTCCTGGGGATGACTAGCATCGATCGATCGCGCCGCCAGAGCTTGATATAGTTGCCAACGGGTATCGGCATCTGTTTGGGCTAGTTTGGCAAGACGTTTCGCTTCAGCAGGATTGCTGCGGGTTAACATCTTAAACCGATTTTCGCTATACATGGCTTGCTCAATGGGTATCTTGGGTGATCGCGAGTCTAGAATTAAGGGATTCTCACCTTTTTCTGTCCGACGCGGATCGTAGCGATACAAGAGCCACCGCCCCGAATCTACCATTGCTTTCTGTTGCTGAAGTCCTTTTTGCATATCAATCCCGTGAGCGATGCAGTGGGAATAGGCAATAATCAATGAGGGACCATCGTAGGCTTCGGCTTCTAAAAAGACGCGCAGGGTGTGTTCGTCTCGTGATCCCATTGCCACACTCGCTACATAGGCATTGCCGTAAGTCATCGCCATCAAGCCGAGATCTTTTTTCGGCCCTGGTTTACCGCCAGAGGAAAATTTAGCTACGGCGGCGCGGGGGGTAGATTTAGACATTTGCCCGCCTGTATTGGAGTAAACTTCGGTATCCAATACCAGAATATTCACATTCCGACCGCTGGCTAGGACGTGATCGAGTCCACCATAGCCAATGTCATACGCCCAACCATCGCCACCAATCAGCCAGACACTCTTCTTCACTAGATAGTCGGCTACGCCTTGGAGTGCTTGGATCGTTTGGCGGATGGAATTATCGGGGTTTTGCCAACCTGTTAGATACTGTTTGAGTTCGGATACCCGCTGTCGCTGCTCGACAATATCGGCTTCGTCGGATTGGGTGGCGGTTAAGATTGCTGTAGCTAAATCAGTGGGAATGGGGGAAGATATGCCCTCAGCCGCAAGTTTTTGCAGTAACTCTTGGGCGTATTCGGCTTGTTTATTGATCGCGACTCGAAAGCCCAGACCAAACTCGGCATTATCTTCAAATAGTGAGTTAGACCAAGCGGGACCGCGCCCTTGGGCATTATGCGTCCAGGGGGTGGTGGGTAAACTGCCGCCGTAAATGGAGGAACAGCCAGTGGCATTAGCTACCAACATCCGATCGCCAAATAGTTGTGTTGCTAATTTAATATAAGGAGTTTCGCCACAACCCGCACAGGCACCGGAGAACTCGAACAGGGGTTCTTGCATTTGTTGATGGCTAATCTTGTGCAGATTTAGGTCATATCGATCGGGATTGGGTAGTTGTAAAAAGAAGTCCCAATTCGCTGCTTCCTGCTCCCGTAGAGGGTTCTGGGGAGTCATATTAATCGCTTTCTGACGCGGTTGAGCCTTATTCTTCGCCGGACAAACATCCACACAAATACCACAACCCGTACAATCTGCCGCCGAGATTTGGAGCGTGAATTGTAGATCTTGCCAATCAGGATCGCGAGCGGGGGAAGTCCTGAAGGTGGCTGGAGCCGATTCCAATGCGACTGGATCGAGCACCTTTGCCCGAATCACTGCATGGGGACAAACCATCACGCATTTACCACACTGAACGCAAACATCCGGCTCCCAGACGGGTACTTCCTGGGCGATATAGCGTTTTTCCCATTGGGATGTGCCGCTGGGATAGGTGCCATCCACAGGTAAAACACTCACGGGTAAATTGTCACCTTGACGCGCCATCATCGAAGCTAAAACGTCTCGCACGAACACTGGAGCAGTGTCAGGAACCCAAGATTTAGCGGCTTCAGGCTGGAGTGTTTCAGCGGATAGGTAAGTGGTGTAGGGCATCGCGTACAAGTTCTCCAAGGTGCGATCGACCGCCTGGAGGTTCATCGCTACTACCGATTCCCCTTTCTTGCTATAAGTCTTGCGAATCGATTGCTTAATCCGATCGATTGCCTCATCACGAGGCAAAACTCCAGCCAGAGCAAAGAAACAGACCTGCATGACCGTATTAATATGTTGCCCCATTCCCGCATCCTTGGCGACTTGGGAGGCGTTGATGATATGTACTTGTAACTGTTTTTCCCGAATTTGGTGTTGGAGCGATGTTGGTAAACGATGCCAAGTTTCTTCAGGACTGTAGGGACTATTCAAGAGAAAGGTAGCTTGGGGTTGGGCGGTACTTAATAAATCGAACTTTTCCACAAATTCCCACTGATGACAGGCCATAAAATTGGCACTGGTGACTAGATAGGTGGAGTGGATCGGATCGGGGCCAAAGCGCAGGTGAGAGACTGTCACCGAGCCGGATTTTTTCGAGTCGTAGACGAAATAACCTTGGGCGTAGTTAGCGGTTTCTTCACCGATAATTTCAATCGAATTTTTATTGGCTCCCACGGTGCCATCGGCACCTAACCCATAGAAAATGGCACGTACCACGCGATCGGATTCGGTGGAGAAATTGGGGTCGAAGGCTAGAGATGTATGGGTAAGATCGTCGTGAATGCCGATCGTGAAATGTCGCTTGGGATTTTCTTCAGCTAAATGGTCATAAATAGTCTTTACCATCGCTGGGGTAAATTCCTTCGAGGACAAGCCGTATCGCCCGCCAATGACCCCCATTTTCCGGTCAGATTCAAACAGGGCACTGACCACATCTTGATACAATGGTTCGCCAATACTGCCTGGTTCCTTGGCGCGATCGAGTACGGCGATCGATTTAACCGTTGGCGGTAATGTATCGATAAATGCTTGGACATCAAAGGGACGATAGAGCCGCACTTTCACGACTCCCACCTGCTCACCGCGATCGGTTAAAGCATCTACAGTTTCATGGACGGTTTCACACCCCGATCCCATTAATATGATGACGCGATCGGCATTTGGATCGCCATGATAATCAAATAAATGATACTGTCTGCCCGTGAGTTGGGCAAATAGATCCATCGCCTCCTGCACTACCACAGGGCAATCGGTGTAATATTGATTCACCGCTTCCCGCCCTTGGAAATAGACATCGGGATTTTGAGCCGTACCGCGAATTACAGGTCGATCAGGTGTCAGGGCACGCGATCGATGGGCGGCAATCCATTCACTAGGAATCAATTCCTGTAATACGCGATCGTCTAACAGCGCAACTTTCTGGATTTCATGGGAGGTGCGGAAACCATCAAAAAAATGGAGGAAGGGAATGCGGGAGCCGAGGGTAGCACGAGTCGCGATCGCGGCTAAATCCTGGGCTTCTTGCACCGACGACGAACACAATAGAGCGCAACCAGTCGATCGCACTGCCATTACATCACTATGATCGCCGAAGATAGATAGAGCTTGAGTGGCGATCGATCGCGCCGCCACATGCCAAACGGTGGCTGTCAATTCGCCTGCGATTTTATATAAATTGGGAATGGTTAATAACAACCCCTGGGAGGAAGTAAATGTGGTAGCCAGTGCGCCAGCCTGCAACGCGCCATGAATTGCCCCTGCAACTCCTCCTTCGCTTTGCATCTCAAATACAGCGGGAACAGTACCCCAGAGATTAGGGCGATGAGCCGCAGCCCAAGCATCTGCCGATTCACCCATCGGTGAGGCGGGAGTAATCGGATAAATCGCGATCGCTTCACTCAATTGATAGGCAACGCGGGCGACTGCTTCATTTCCATCTAGAGTAGCAAAAGTCGGGGAGAGATTGAAGTTTTCCATCTGAGCATTACCAGAAATCTTATTGCTCTCAGATTAGACAAACAAGTTGAGGACTTTGTGAAGAAGATGGCAAACCAAAAACAATCTTAACTCGATCGAAGAATCTGTTGGCTGGAGATCGGCTCTCCTCCTAAGAGGAGAGCCACCCTTTCGATTCAATACTCGCATTAATAGTAACGGCTTGATATAGATCACCCGGAGAGTCTTGAGAATCTTCGCTGGGATTCGGGAAAGTCCACGCTCATCGCAAAGCCACATACCACGAAGAACATCATGCCGATTCCCAGTGCCGGGAACAGTGACGAAGTAGTGATTGGAGGCGTATTAGGCGAATCCAGCATCATCACTAGCAATCCTGCGATTACCATACCCACCGAGAACCACTGATAGATATGCAGGCCAGCGACGATCTTCGTCAGTGGCTCACCTCGGTACCCCTCCTCGATGAAGCGCACAATCGCTGCCAGTACTAGATACAATCCACCTACGAGAGTCAAGGAAACCCCCGTTGTCCACAACCACACGAGCACCACAGCGATGAAAACGTTACCGAGAATCGAGTAGAGTTGGGTCGGGTAAATCCGCATCCCTTTGAGTCCAGCGATCGCCACCCGCGAGTGCTCATTCTCGACTACAATGCCCGCATCCCCGGCCAAGGTGGGTGCCCCATGACAGCAGCCTTGAACAAGACAACGCAGCCGACCGATCGCCTGTGCCCACGGTCCGGCGAAGGCGAAGGCAACTAGAACAAGCAGCGTCGGCGGATAGAACGAGAGCAGCATGAGACCGGCAATCGCGATCCCAAGCACCCCCCCGAAGTAGCCGAAGGGTCGGCTCAACCCCTTTGATGATCCCACCATTACTTGCCCGACGACTGCGGCTCCCAAAAGACCTGCCAACATCAACAACGAGACTACGGCGACCTGTTCCTGGCCGGCAACGAGTACAACAATAGACCTCTTGCGTGAATAGGGAGAATTGGGGTAGAAGTAGAGAAAAGGGGGAGAAACCATGACCTATGAACAACTAAAGCAGCTAAAGCCGGAAGCATTCAAAAGAAGATGTGGATTGCAGATAGAAACATTTAATCAA
>JBGSPI010000059.1:0-103806 GCA_041738715.1 Chamaesiphon sp. | reverse complement strand
GTGAACTACCCGACTCTCACCCTATCGGGTAGAGAGCGGGCTTCCGACTTCGAGGGCGACCGCCTCACAGATGTCTTGCGACCCCTGCTTGGTCTTACGCTGCCTCCATCGGCAGTCTCGCTAGTTCCTAACGAGAGAATTCTGAGTCCTTCTGCCTTCAGGTTCTGGGCAGCGTTGACATCTCGGTCGTGGTTAGTTCCACAACTAGGGCAAGTCCATTGACGCACATCCAAAGGTAAGGAAGAAACTCGATGATAACAATTACTACAGGTTTTCGATGAAGGAAAAAATCTATCCACCTTGACCAATATTTTGCCAGAACGCTCACACTTATAGTTGAGCATTCCGACGAAACTAGACCAGCCACAATCGCTAATAGCTTTTGCCAAACAATGATTTCTCACCATGTTTTTAACTGCTAGATCTTCCACAACGATGACTTGGTTTTCGTTCACCAGTTTACGGGAGAGTTTGTGCAAAAAGTCTTGTCTTGAATTGCTTATCCGTTGATGAACTCTTGCCACCAATTTTCTAGCCTTATTCCGACTGTTAGAACCTTTTACTTTTCTGGATAATTTACGTTGTTTACGTTTGAGGTTGGATTCATGCTTCTTGATATGTCGAGGATTGGGGTACTTAGAACCAGTGCTAGTAATGGCAAAGTCCGTAATACCCAAATCGATACCAATCGCATTCCCTTCACTGCTAGGAATAGGATATTCGCCCTCTTGCTCCGTCAATATAGCGGCAAAATACTGACCACTAGGATTCTTGGAGATAGTAACAGTCTTGACTTCCCCGTCAAGCGGACGATGCAAGCTAATCTTGACCCATCCCAACTTAGGGAGATAGATCAGGTTGTCAACAAACTTAGTCCCTTGAGGGTATTGAATCGACTGCTTTCCGTGCTTCGATTTGAAGTTAGGAAATTTAGCGCGTTTCTCAAAGAAGTTGATAAACGATTTGCTGAGATTGAGGGTTACAGATTGCAAAACTTGAGAATGACACTCACTCAACCAGGGGAACTCTTTCTTGAGTGCTGGCAGCAGTGCATTAAGTCCTTCTCTCGACAATCCTTTCCCTGTCTCTTTATAGGTAGTAGTAGTCTCATTCAGAGCGCGGTTCCACCACCAACGAGCGCAGCCAAAAAACTGGGAAAGCTTTTCGGATTGAGCATCGGTAGGATAGATTCGGGCTTTGACAGACTGATACATCGAAAGTTTATCACTAATTACTTTCATGATAACACAAAACAAGCCATTGGACAAGCAAGAAAGTTGCTCATCTCCTCATGCCCGCTCTCCTTCCGAGATCGCCGATTGTCGGGTTTGTCGAGCGGGTAATCGTCGCTTCGCTCGGCTTTCATCCCGACGCTCATCCAAAGCGGATAGAGCGCGGGACTTCCCGCCTGTATAGTTAAATGTGAGTGAAACCTTGGCTGGTGATGTGATGAGTAGTCCATTGTATCTTTTGCACCCTGATGACTCTCTCTGGTCTGCCCATGAAGAAATGCAGCGACGAGGTGTACAGCGATTGGTTGTATCTTGGGCTGGCGGAGCGAAAATCGGCATTATTACTCAGACTAACTTATTGCGTGTTTTCGATTCGAGCGAGCATCAAGCGATCCTCAAAGCAATTCAACAAACAGTGAGTGACTTCACCTGTCATCATGGAACACAGGATCGAGAACATGTTGAATCCGACCTCAAACAATTATTGACAGATATGCAAGTTAATCTGCAACATTTAGCCGATATGCGGGATCTCTCCAGAGAGCGGCAGCAGTTTTATCTTCAACTGGCGATCGCCGATCTGCAAAAAATTGGTAGTTTATTTGATATCTCGGTATAGTTACCAACACGCGATCGCCGTTTCCTGGTATTCTGAATGGGAGAAAATTTGAGTTGAGAAGATAAATAGCATGGGGACGACTTACCAACGAGTATTGCTCAAGTTGAGTGGTGAAGCCCTAATGGGCGACCTCGGCTACGGCATCGATCCGACGATCGTTCAAGCAATTGCTCAAGAAGTATCCGAAGTCGTTGCTACTGGTGTCCAAGTTGCCATCGTCGTCGGTGGCGGAAATATTTTTCGGGGTGTCAAAGCTTCTGCACAAGGCATGGATCGGGCAACAGCAGACTATGTAGGGATGATTGCGACGGTGATGAATGCAATCACCCTCCAAGATGCGCTAGAACAGAAAGGGGTGCCCACCAGAGTTCAAACAGCGATCGCGATGCAGGAAGTTGCTGAACCCTATATCCGTCGTCGCGCTATCCGTCACCTGGAAAAAGGGCGGGTGGTGATCTTTGGCGCAGGTTCTGGTAATCCCTTCTTTACAACCGATACCGCAGCCGCGCTCCGCGCAGCCGAAATCGATGCTAATGTAATTTTTAAGGCTACCAAAGTCGATGGTGTATACGACTCCGATCCTAAACTCAATCCTGAAGCCAAACGCTTTGTGAGTCTCACCTTTAGTTACGTCCTTAATCAAGACTTACGGGTGATGGATAGTACGGCCATTGCGATGTGTCGGGAAAATAATATTCCGATTATCGTGTTCGATCTATTTGAACGGGGTAACATCCAACGGGTGGTAGCGGGTGAAACAATTGGTACATTTGTAGGAGGTTCTTGTGAAGTTTGCTGATGTCGAAGGTCACATGCAGAAGGCTGTTGAAGCCACTCAAAGATCGTTTAATACGATTCGGACGGGACGGGCAAGTACGAGTTTACTCGATCGGGTGACGATCGATTACTATGGTACGCCAACCCCACTTAAGGCTTTGGCGAATATTGGTACGCCCGATGCCACGACGATTACGATTCAACCATTCGATCGAAGTAGTATGAGTACAATTGAGAAGGCAATTTCGCTCTCAGATATTGGCTTGACTCCCAATAATGATGGTTCGACGATTCGGTTAAATATTCCCCCACTGACAGGCGAACGCCGGAAGGAATTTGTCAAGCAGGCTGGTAAATATGCTGAAGAAGGCAAAATTTCCATCCGCAATATCCGGCGTGATGCGATCGATTATGTCAAGAAGCAAGAAAAAGCCAGCGAAATTTCTGAAGATGAATCAAAGGATCTCCAAGATAAAATTCAGAAATTAACTGATAAATACGCGGCAAAAGTGGAGCAGGTTTTATCTGAAAAAGAGAAAGATATTCTCACAGTCTAATCGATATCTATAATTAAGCAAATCCGTAGGGGCGGGTTTAGGTAACTAACCAGATTAGCACCATAAATTAAGCACAAAACCCGCCCTAACCACCAATAATCTCCAATTTACTTACCCATGAAGATAAAAGTAATTGAAAACTTTGATGGTGGTTTTACACTTGATCCGTCCGCCCAGGAAATTTTATTTGGGTTACTAAAAGGCGAAAAATTTCTTCAGCAAGTTGCCGATCAAGCTGAATCTAGAACAGTAGAATTTACCGAAAAATTGTTTCAGCCTGTCCCTTATAGCCCAGGTACTCCCAAGGGAATGCCCGCTGAATTTGAGCAATATCAAGGATCGCCTGAATATTTAATTATTAATGTTCCGCCCAATTTCATGTTTGCTGCCAAGATTTTTCAACCTAGCCGCCTGTGTGCTATTTATCATAAGGAAAACCCCGATCTCTAACCCATGACATCGACTACCGATCTACCAACTTTAGCAAGCTTGGAGTTTTTAGCATATATTAACGATGCCGGAGAATTGCCTACCGAGTTGCAAGGATCGATCGGCATCTATGCTATTTTCGATCGAGAGCAAGCATTACAATTTGTCGGTTATTCCCGCGACATTTATTTAAGTCTCAAACAACATCTCGTCAGACAACCGGAAGATTGCTATTGGATCAAAATTACTACAATTGATCGGCCAAATCGCACATTTCTCGAAGGTGTCAAGACGGCTTGGATTGAGGAAAATGGCAGTGTACCTGTGGGAAATGGTGCAGCTAGTTCAACTTGGCTAGACCCGATCGATACCAATTATGCGATGACACCCGCCGAAAGAGCAAGTTTTGACGATCTCGATGGTGTCGCTCAAATCAAGTTACTCAAGCAAGTAGCTAGACGTGTTGAAGAAACCATTTTAACTAAACTCAAACAACGCGGTGTCCAAACAGAAATTAGATTTAATCCGAAATTAAAAGAACAAGGACTACTCGACTTGAAGTAGAGTTAAACTCTGTCTTGTTGTCCGTCGGGTGAAGGCATTCCAAACATCCAGTTCAGCAGCAGAACGCCCTAACAGCATCGATCGAATCCCTGTACTTAGTCCCTGTACCTGACTAAAATCTGCCCCAGCAATACTGGTGACATGCTCGATTTCGATCCCACTCAAATCAGCAGCCCGGAGATCTGCACCTTGTAAATCAACCCCATTCATCCGAGCATTTCGCAAAGAGGCTCCTGTCAGAAAGGCAAATTTTAATGTTGCACCACTCAAACGCACATTTTGCAGATTTGCACCAGTCAAGTCAGCGCCACTGAGATAACTTCCCAGTAAGTTTGCTCCACTGAGATCGGCATTACGTAAACCAGCCGTATTCAGATAAGCCCCATTGAGCATAGCACCTGGGCCGATCGCCCCTGATGATTTGTAGGCAAATCCCTCTGGCCAAATCGTCTCTCGATTGTACCGTGCTACCTGTAATTTTGCATCGGTTAGATTTGCTTCAGTTAAATTAGTATTGTACAGTTCAGCCCGATTTAGATATGCTTTGGTCAAATTAACACCGCTAAGATTGGCATTAGTGAAATTGACACCGCGCAAATCAGCATTACTTAAATCGGCACCACTGAGGTTAGCTCCCATAAAATTAGCCCCAATCGGATTTGTACCAGCGAGATTGGCTCCACTTAAATCGGTACCACTGAGATCGATTTGATATAAATCTAGATCTACCAGCGATCGACCAGCCTGGATCGCTGCTAGAATTTCCGGTGGTGTGGTGGGCAAATTCTTCACGGTTGCTTTAGATATAATTTAGATCGATCGAATTTATCATAAACCCGCACGACCCAGGATACAACCATGACACTAACTCCACCGATGACGATGATGGACTTCTTTCGGAAGAGCGCAGGAACTTGGCTGACGCTTAGAGCAGTGCATCACTTCGATCTTGTCGATGATGAGTCTGGTGAATCCAATCTAATTATTCAAGTCATTGAACCTCATGAGCCAAAAGTTGTAGCTATCTGCGAACAACAATCGATCGATCCGGCGCGGGCAATGGGTGGAGCAAGATTTATGTGGCAAAATAATTTGGAAGAGGAGCCACCTAATCCTGATTATGGGGCAGTACTAATTGATGTCCCCGATGACGACAGTAAACTATCGGGTAAATTAATTCGCGATCGCGGTTATGTTGAAAAAATTCCGGTTATTTCTCGCTATTGGTTTGGACGCGATGGTGTTTTGACGATCGATACTGAGTATGACAATAATCAAGGGCAGGAAAGATGTTGGTTTATCACCGATGATTTTCGCGTTCGGGTGAGCAGTGTCAGAATGATCAATGGCGTAAATCTCACTACCTATTGTTCGGAACGTCGTTGTCTTTCTGATGAGAGCTTGGCAGCAATGGTGGAAAGGAATCTGGCTAGGGTTTAGGGGTTATTTCTAGTAAGGTGACTTTTTGTACTGTATGAAGAGTGTCTTTACTATGGAGATTAATAGTGTGTGGAACCGGAGATCTGGGGGTTCCGACCCCCAGACCCCCCGTTGAGGGGCGGAACGCCGCCCCTCAAACTCCCCTGCGTATTTTGGTTGTTTTTACTTTGTGGCTTGTGCATTGCTTTCACCTAATGGCTGCGGGGTAGGGTTTAGCTGGTGTTAATCCTGATTGATTGTGCAGACACCCTCCCCTGGGCGCAAACTTGAAGCTATGACTCTCAAGGCACAAGTTCGTCGAAGCTTGCGCGCCGCCTAGCGGCGGTCGATTAGTACAAAAATTCACCTTAACAGGGGTATTCCTAATTCCTAATTCCTAATCCCTAGTCCCCAATTATTACAATTTATTGCTTCCTTCTCAGGATTGGAGACAGTCTCAAGTGGAAACCTGTATCGTGGAAAAAATCGATTTCTAGTCAATCATTTATGTATCAGCCATTTTTAGAACACTTAGAAAGTGAACTGACGACCAAATTCGATTTACAGAAACGGGATATTCCAGTTGGTTTGGAGCTAAACATCAGCGATCGCGGGAAAAGCCCAGCAACAATCCAAAGCTGGTGTTATCAGTGTCCCCAATTACGCAAAATTCGCTATACGTATATTGATGCTGGCGCAAGTGCCCAAATTTTCAACAGCGTTATTTATCCCAGTTATCAGTATGATATACCCCTCTTGGGCTTAGATTTTCTCTCCTTTGGTAAAGTCAAAAACTTAGTTGTCCTTGACTTTCAGCCGCTATTTCAAGATGCAGATTATCAAGCCAAGTATATTGAACCACTGAAATTTTTACACGATCGCTACCCAGATCTATCCCAGGATCTGGAGATGAAGTTCTATGATGCTAATCAGTACTTCTCCAAATACCTGCTCTTTGCCAAGACTGATGTTGAAACTGTTTCAACTCGCCTATTAGAAGCCTTTAAAGATTATCTCAATCTCTACTGGCAGACAATCGATCGAGCCGAACCGCTCACCGCAACCGCAGATATTCAGCGGATTGTCAAAGCACAGAAAGACTATGATTGCTATAGTGCTGAACGAGACCCAGCTTCGGGATTATTTAGCAGCTATTTTGGCCAGGAATGGGCGGAACGGTTTCTCCACGAGTTCTTATTTGAGGATGCCAAACAACTCGCGATCAGTCATAAGTAATAGGTAAGAATTTAGATCGATGACTTTATACGAGCCGTTTCTCGATTACGCGATCAAGTATCTCAAATCGCGATTAGATCTGAGTGATTATCCCATCCCCGCCGGATTTGATCGTCAAAGTGCGATCGCGGGAAAAGGCGACAAACAAGCTGAAGTGCTTACCACCAGCTATGCCTTCAAATCTCCCAAACTTCGGCAAATTCGGGCTGCACACGTTCAGGGTGGAGCATCATTGCAAGTGCTTAATTTTGTGATTTTCCCCGATCTCAACTATGATTTGCCCTTTTTTGGGGGAGATTTGGTCACACTCCCTGGCGGACATCTGATCGCGATCGATATGCAGCCATTATTTGCTGAAGATCCAGCCTATCAAGAGCGATTTACTACGCCGATCTTACCGATGTTTCACCAATATCAGACTCATTTACCTTGGGGTGGTGATTTTCCTGATGAAGCTCGTCCATTCTTTTCGCCAGCCTTTCTCTGGACTCGTCCCCAGGCAACTGAAACAGTCAAAACCCATGTCTTTGCGGCGTTTAAAGACTATCTGAGTGCATATCTTGATTTTGTCGATCGAGCCGAGCCAATTGAAGACCCCCAACGATTAGAGGAGATTCAAGCAGCACAATTAAGTTATGTCCGCTACAGATCCGAAAAAGATCCCGCTAGAGGAATGCTCAAGCGGTTCTATGGCGAAGAGTGGACGGAAGAGTACATCCACGGTTTCTTATTCGACTTAGAACGCAAGTTGAATGTGGGTGTTAGCTAACGATCGGAGTCGTGCAATGCAACTTATTGTAGTAATTGTCCCAGATCTCGACTCTCATCGCCAAAAGTGGTGTAACTATGGTACCAATCAATCAGCGTAAAAATGCTGCTGGGTCAGGATTATTAACGTTTGTGACAAAGATGATTGAAACGGATAAATAGTTCACGAAACATTGTATAAATTTAAGATATCAGGTTGAAGACGTAACACGCGATCGCCCAGCAAAACTGGTATGAACTTGTGAGACGCTCTTATAATAATATCAAACCTAAAAGTATCCACAGGACTGAGAGTAATTAAAGTCAAGTGGTTAATGGCGAATTGAAACCGCCTGTGTGAAACCGTTGGATCCACACAAATCCCTTCTAAACTCATAGATTAGGGCAGTTTCAAATCGAACTATTAGACGCAAAATAGAGGATTAAATATATGTTAGACGGATTTTCCAAAGTTGTAGCTCAAGCTGATGCTCAAGGTCAGTACATTAGCGCGGCTCAGTTAGATGCACTCTCAGCCATGGTTGCTGATGGCAACAAACGGATGGATACAGTTAACCGGATCACGAGCAACTCCTCCGCAATTGTCGCAAATGCAGCTCGCGCACTGTTTGCCGAACAACCCAACTTGATCGCTCCAGGCGGCAACGCATACACCAGCCGTCGGATGGCAGCTTGTTTGCGTGACATGGAAATCATCCTCCGGTATGTAACTTATGCGATCTTCGCTGGTGATGCGTCCGTACTAGACGACCGTTGTTTGAATGGACTCCGTGAAACTTACTTAGCACTAGGTACTCCAGGATCTTCTGTAGCAACTGGCGTAAGCAAAATGAAAGATGCTGCTCTAGCAATTGCTGGTGACAAAAATGGTGTAACCAATGGTGATTGTAGTGCGTTGATGGCTGAAGTAGCTGGTTACTTCGATCGCGCAGCAGCAGCAGTTGCTTAATTAAACCAGTCGCACTGGAATAAAGTTTCACAACAATTGTCCACAATTCATTCAACAGAATCTCAACCATCATGAAAACTCCATTAACCGAAGCAGTCGCTACCGCAGATTCACAAGGTCGCTTTTTGAGCAGTGCAGAAATTCAAGTGGCTTTTGGCCGGTTCCGCCAAGCTGCTGCTAGCTTAGAAGCTGCTAAAGCATTAACCGCCAAAGCTGATGCCCTAGCTACTGGTGCAGCTAATGCTGTTTACAGCAAATTCCCTTACACCACTACCATGCAAGGCCCTAACTTTGCGGCAACTGCCACTGGTAAAGCTAAATGTGTTCGGGACATCGGCTACTACCTCCGCATGGTTACTTACTGCTGTGTAGTTGGTGGCACAGGCCCAATGGATGACTACCTCTTGGGTGGTTTGGCTGAAATCAACAAAACTTTTGACCTATCCCCTAGCTGGTATGTTGAAGCTCTCAAGTACATCAAAGCTAACCACGGTTTGTCTGGTGATGCTGCGGTTGAAGCTAATTCCTACCTTGACTATGCAATTAACTCTTTGAGCTAGTTGATTGACTCACCCGGGGCTAGCTCCCGCCGTTAGCAAGTGTGTTGACGATGGAAGCTGGCTCCGGGTAATTTTTTTGTGAGATTTTTCGATCGCCCAATGCGGACGAACGGCGTTAAACTTAAACTATGAATAGTTACCACTTTTCTTGTTAAATTCAGCAACACCGATAATTCTATGGTTGCCCCTGACTCGATCGACAGCTTACTCCAGGATATTGCTGAGGCAGATTCATCTACTCGGATGGTTGAGGCTGTTGAAAGGCTATCAGCGGCACGGTTGGAAGCAGCTACGCCCCATCTGATTGCAGTTTTAGGCTATAACAACCCTGGTGCAGCAGTAGCCGCCGTGGATGGACTAATTTCGATCGGTAAACCTGCGGTCAAACCATTAATTGAACTTTTAGATGGGTATAATTATGGAGCTAGAGCCTGGGGACTAAGGGCATTAGCTGGGATCGGCGATCCGCAGGCATTGGATTTACTATTAGATGCTGCCACAAATGATTTTGCACTGAGTGTGCGCCGTGCCGCTACGAGGGGATTGGGGACAATTCATTGGGATGAATTACCGAAGGAACAAATAGCCCCTGCTCAGGCAAGAACGATCGAAGTATTATTAAATGTATCTCAGGATCATGAATGGGTAGTGCGGTATGCCGCAATTGCTGGATTGCAGGAACTAGCGATCGCCAGTGTGATTGTAGCACCCGATCTAACATGTCAAATCTTGATACATTTCGATCAGTTAGTAGAAAAGGATGATAGTCTGGCTGCGATCGCCCGAATTTGGTTGGCACAGAAAGAAATACAAGCTTATATTACCGATATCTTGAGTCAACAGCCTACACTGGAACCAAATATTTCAGTGGATTGGCAGACAACCCTAGAAAAACTCTACGCCCGCAAACGTCAAGAACAACCTCGTCCAGAAGGAGATCCACATAAATTTCGGGATTTAGCAGCAGCGATTTTCAACTCAAAACATTCGTAGATCGAAGATATCTATGTAGAGGATGTGGAAGGAGAAGCAATGGCAATGGGCTACATTGATCGCCATGTCACTATGCTCGAATTGCTTTCCACCAGAGGCTTTAACTATGTCACCCGATAGCTTAACAGTGCGGAAATATTTAATCCCAGCAACGTTTGCTGAAGGGATCATTTACCACATATTATCAATTTTTTTGCTATTACCAAGGTAATTGGCTGCCATCCCAGGAAAAAAAATTTCCATTATCCTTAGTTTCTAGTCCGTCAATTACTGCAAGTAATTGACGGACAGTTTGATCGACTGAGAATAGTTTTTCTGAGGGTACATTACGTTGGAATGGTAACGATAATCTAGTGTCCGTCGTACCTGGATGCAGGGCAACAACAATCGCATTTTGACAAGTTCGTTTATATTCGATCGCGGTATTCTTGATAAACATATTTAATGCTGCCTTGGATGCACGATAACCATACCAACCGCCGATTTGATTATCACTGATGCTGCCAACCTTAGCTGAAATTGTCGCGACAATTGATCGATCTGAATGTTTTAATAATGGCTGGATATGCTTAAATAATAAGATTGCCCCAATACTATTTACCTGAAAATAACGCAATAGTTGTTCGGCATTAATATGCCGCAAACTTTTCTCTGGTTGCATTTCTCCTTCATGCAATACACCCACACAATTGATCATATAATGCAATGTCGGTACAGCCACTTGAATTTGCTGAATTACCCTAGTAATTTGAGCTTCATCAGTAATATCTATCTGGAAATAGGACAACCTTGGATCTTGAATTGTGAGTAATTCGGTAGCTGATTCTAACCGTCGGTAGGTGACGAATACACGCTGAATATCTGCTCTAGCTAAGAACTGCTTGACAAAGCCTAAGCCAATTCCCTGTCCACCGCCAACAACGAGCGCGTTTTTAAGAACTAAATTTTTTTGATCAAATTCGATCATATCTTTAACATGTAAGTATACTGAATATTCTTGCTCTAAACTAGACCTAGCACATATATGCAACTTGCTCCCTATGGTTCGTGGAAATCGCCGATCTCGGCAGAGGCGATCGTGGCTGATAGTATTGGGCTTGGTTCCATTGTCTTGGATGGAACGGACATCTATTGGTTAGAATCTCGTCCAGCAGAGGCGGGGCGCAATGTCATTGTTCGACGTACTGCGGATGGCAAGATTACCGACATCACGCCAACCGAATATAACGTCCGCAATCGCGTCCATGAATATGGTGGTGCAGCCTATACAGTTGCCGGTGGTCAGGTTTATTTTAGTAATAATAGCGATAACTGCTTATACACGCAGAATTTACATAGTGATGCGCCAGATCAAGTTCATCAACTCACTTACGACAAACATAAACGTTATGCCGATCTCGTGATCGATCCGCACCGACAGCGATTGATTTGTGTTCAAGAAGAACATGATGCGGTGGACTTGGAACCGCTGAACACGATCGTCAGTATTAGTTTAACTAACCCCAAAGATCTCTATGTTCTGGCTGGTGGTTGTGATTTTTATGCCGCACCTCGGCTGAGTCCAAATGGACTGAAATTAGCCTGGTTGAGTTGGAATCATCCAAACTTACCTTGGGATGGTACCAATCTACAGATAGCCAAGCTCAGTAATGGCTATCCGTCGGCACCAACACTGGTCGCTGGGGGTGCCCATGAGACGATCTTTCAACCACAGTGGTTAACTGATGATGCTTTGTATTTTGTGAGTGATCGCACAGGCTGGGGTAATCTCTACCGCTGGAGTCAGGATCGAGTTGAGGCAGTTTTGCCTATGGCTGCGGAATTTGGGCTGCCCCAATGGGTATTTGGTATGTCTACTTATGCCTTTGTCGGTAATCATCGAATCGTTTGCACTTATAGCCAAGGTGGGGTCTCCCATCTCGCCCTCATTAATACCCTTAGCAAGCACCTGACCCCCCTAAATCTGCGCTATACAGATATTTCCGGCATTCGCGCCCAAGGCAATTCGCTCTTTTGTTGTGCGGCTTCAGCGACTGAGGCAAATCAGATTATTGCGATCGATCTGCTGACGGAATCGGTGCAAGTACTCAAACGCTCCAATCAATTAAACCTCGATCCTGGTTATCTTTCAAAACCCCAAGCCATCGAATTTCCCACAACTGATGGCACCGCTCATGCCTTCTATTATCCACCGACTAATCGTGATTACCATGCCCCCCCTGGCGAGAAACCCCCACTCCTGGTCAAAAGTCATGGTGGGCCGACTGCGGCTACTTCAACTCAACTTAGTCTGAAAACCCAATATTGGACTAGTCGCGGTTTTGCGGTGGTGGATGTCAATTATGCTGGAAGTACAGGATATGGCAAAGCCTATCAGCAGCGGCTAGATGGCAAATGGGGGATTGTTGATGTTGATGATTGTACAAATGTCGCTGTTTACCTGGCGGATCAGGGTTTAGTCGATATCGATCGCATGGCGATTTCCGGCGGGAGTGCGGGAGGGTATACAACACTGTGCGCGCTTACGTTTAGAGATGTGTTTAAGGCAGGAGCAAGTTACTATGGTGTTAGCGATTTAGCGGCACTCGCCGAGGATACCCATAAGTTTGAATCAAAGTATCTCGATCGATTGGTGGCTCCCTATCCGGCTGGTGCTGATATCTATCGAGAGCGATCGCCGATCCATTCTACCGATCGATTAACCTGTCCAGTCATCTTTTTTCAAGGATTGGAGGATAAGGTTGTGCCGCCAAATCAAGCTGAAATGATGGTTAATGCACTCAAACAGAAGCATATTCCGGTCGCCTACATTACTTTTCCCGACGAACAACATGGTTTTCGCCAAGCAGCAACGATTAAACGCGCGCTGACTGGTGAGTTTTATTTTTATGCTCATGTGTTTGGGTTTGAACCAGCCGATGACATTGAACCTGTGGAAATTATGATTTAGATGGATAACAATTTGGCGATCTCTGTCATGAAATCTGCTTCAACGTAGGGTTTGATGAAATAATCGATCGCGCCTAGATGGCTAGCAAATTGACGGTGTTTGGTGTTGCTGCGAGAGGTGAGCATTACCACTGGAATATGTGTCAGCGTTGAATCTTGTCGTCGGATATTCAGAAATTCAAAGCCATTTAGATTGGGCATTTCGACATCACAGATGACTAATTTAATTTCGCTAACTTTCTGGCGGAGGAGTTGGAGAGCTTCTTGTCCATCTTGAGCTTGGAGTGTCCGATAGCCATATTTTTCTAGAGATAGACATAGACTTTGGCGGGTAGTCACTGAGTCATCGACGACCAAAATCAGCGTTGACTCGATTCTCCGTTGGAGAGGTTCCGCCAACGATTGTAGCTGTGGCGAATTCTTCGTCAGAGTAGAATGGGGTCGATTCTCCGCAGGAGAGGCTCCGTCAACGACTGTGACGCGGATTAATGTCTGCGGATCGAGGACGGGGAGAATCGAGCCATCCCCAAGGATTGTACAGCCATAACTATAGCTAGGGGCGGTGACAGATTTGCCAAAGGGTTTAATGGTGAGTTCTTGTTCGCCGATGGTGCGATCGATCTGGAGACCAACTAGTTTGGCTCCAGCGCGGATCAGTAAAATTGGTGCCAGCCAATCACTAGGGTTTTTGGCACTAGTTTTGAGGGTATGAGAGATCGTGCGTTCGGCAATCGGGACGGAATAGGGGAGGAGATCGGCAAGGTGATAAATGGGGATCTTGCGGTTCTGCCAATGGAAAAACTGGAGATCGCCTTGTACTTCGAGGCGATCGGCGGTGGGGATGACAATTCGTTGGATGCTATCAGTGGGGAAGGCATAGATGGCTCGATTCACTTTACAAACCATTAACTGCGCAATAGTCAGGGTCAGGGGAATTTTGAGCAGAAAGGTGGTGCATTTGCCTAATTCGGACTGAATTGCAATTGTCCCTTTAATCGTCTGGATTTGCTCCTTGACGATGTCTAAACCCATGCCTCGCCCTGATAGTTCGGTGACGTGCTCGGCGGTGGAGAAACCTGGACTAAAGATGCTGTCCAAAATTTGCTCAGGCGTAGCTATCGTATCTGGTGGGAGGATACCCAGCGCGATGGCTTTGGCTTTAACTCGATCAAGATCGATGCCACCACCGTCATCTTGAATCTCGATGATCGTTTGACTACCCTGATGATAGGCAATAATCTCAATTAGTCCGCGCTCTGGCTTGCCTGCGGCTTGTCGAGCCGCCGCAGAGTCAATGCCATGATCGAAAGCATTCCGCAGGATGTGAACAAGGGGATCGAGGAGTTTGTCAATCACCACTCGATCGACTAAGACTCCCGCTCCGGTGATTTTGAGATCGACTGGTTTTTGATATTTGATCGAAAGATCGTGGATCGTCCGGGGGAAACGATTGAGGATCTCGCCGAGAGGAAGCATTCGCGACCACATCAGATCGTCACGCAGACTGGTGAGTAGTTGTTTTTGCCGATCGATTTGACGATTAGTTTGGGTGGTAAATAGGGTCAGATCCTCAATTTGTTCTTCGATTTGGGCAAATTGCTCGATGGTTTCTTGGGCGATGCCATGCAGTTCACCATAGCGATCGAGTTCGAGGGCATCAAAGTTTTCGGTCAGATGAATACTGCTGACTGAGTTGGGTCGATCGAATGTCGGATTGGCGGCGGAGATCGAGAGCTTATCTGCAAGTTGGCGGAGCTTATCACCAATGATTTGGAAATTCTCACACTTAGATCGCAATCCTTTTAAGGTATCGGCGATCTGCTCATTCTGTAAGGCTAATCCATTCCGATCGATCGCCAGTTCGCCGACGAGATTATTCATTCGATCTAATCGATCGAGGGCAACTCTGACGGTAAGTTGGGAGGTTGTGGCGGGATTAAGTCGGCGAGACTTTTTGCGTTTAATCAGCGCAGGCGGCAATCCATTCCGATGTGGAACCAATGGCACTTGTTGCCACTCTGACAGTTGCTGCTGGCTAATTGGGGCTAATCGATCGAAATCACTAATAATGGTCGCAATAGTTGCTTGAATCTGATTAGTTTGCTCGCCGATAATATTGACCGAATCTTCAGCATGGTCAGCCACCGCCATCGGCGGATCAAAAATATCTACCAGATCAAAACATAAGCTATCGTGATCGGTGATTAACACAGGGATCGCTGGTGCCATGTCTTCCATCAGATAGTCGAAGGATTCTTCATCCCCGACCGAATTAGCTGGGTGTGAAATTGGAAGATTCAGCAACGGTAGAGTAAGAACTGATTGTGTGCCTGAATCTTCCAGGAAATCAGCAATCAAGTCAAACTGTTCCTGTGCTGGATTGATGGCAGTAAATACCTGCGGCTGTTCAATCTCTAGGCAGTCAAACAAATCTTCGAGATCAAATTTAGGATCTTGATTGATCCGCTCTCTAGCTTGATCTCTCAGCCCAGGATCGAACTTTGACACAGTAGTTTCGGGTGCTTCGGCTAAAAGAAAAGCAAAGCCAGGACTGATGCTGCCCCCTAGCTGCCGATCGCCAGTCAGGACAGACTCTAAAGCGTGATAAAAATCAACGAGGGCAAAACAACAAATTTCGCGTGCCCGATGGGGATGACGGTCGAAAGCGGCAATGGTGGCACTCGCTATCGCCCCAAATCCTGGCAAGGCAACAAGTTCAGCAATACCAGTAAATACTTCGGATTGAGCGCGAAATTCACCAACAGTAATGTCATAGCAATCAGGATCGAGGAGCACTCGCTGAAGCCGAGCTAAACTTTGGGCTACATCTACCTCAAAAATTGATTGAGTAAAATCAAAGCCAAATGATACAGCGTCAGGCAGCCTTTGTCCAACAATGACAAAGTGACCGATTGCATCATCAAGATCTGCGAGGATCATTTGAGTTTTGGTCTGGATTCCCGCCGGTAATGATTCCCCTCGAATCTGGCAGGTGACAAGTTGGGATAGACAGTCATAAATGTCGAATAGCAGTTGCTCTAATTCCCGGTTCCAGGGTAACTCTGGGTGGTTGAGGACTCGAAAGATATCTTCAATTTGATGGGCAAGCTCTTGGATTTTCTCTAAACCTAGACTTGCCGCACAACCTTTAATTGAGTGTGCAGCCCGCAACAATTTATTAACCTTGGTAACACTGCGATCGCGACTGAGGTTGACGAGTTCGATCTCGATCGTCTGCAACATCCTCGGTACTTCGAGGATAAACATTTGATAAACTCGATCGCGCAAGTCAGGTTCGATGCTCATGGGTTAGGGGTTAGGGGTTAGGGAAAAGGGAAAAGGGAAAAGGGGTTAGGAAAAAGGGAAATGAAGAGGAAGCTAGCGTTCCAAAGCCTAAAGCCGACCCTCTGCACTCTAACCCCTAAAGCCTAATCAATCTTAAACTGACCGATATTCGTCTGTAGTTCCTGTGCGAGCTTGAGGAGTTCTTGGAAAGAGGCTTGAACATGATCGGCGCGAACCGAGGTTTTGTTGGCGATTGTGGCAACTCGATCGATGCTGTGAGTAACTTTAGTAGAATCTTCAGCTTGGAGCAGGGCAGCCTGCGCGATCGATTCTACGAGTTCGCCGATTTTGGCACTAGTAGCGGTGATTTGATTGAGACTAGATCGAGTTTCATCAACTAGCCTGGTGCCAATCGCTACCTGTTCGGTTCCAGCTTCCATGGCTGTAACTACCTCATTTGTCTCCGATTGAATACTGGCAACTAGTTTCTCAATCTCACCTGTCGCCTCAGCAGATTGTCGAGCTAAGGAGCGCACTTCTTCGGCAACTACCGCAAAACCTCGTCCTTCTTCCCCTGCTCTGGCAGCTTCGATACTAGCATTCAAAGCTAGTAGGTTTGTTTGAGCGGCAAAGTTACTAATCAGATTGACCACTTTAGAAATTTTTTGGGAAGATTCCCCCAATCGTTTAACCTTTTTGGCTGTTTCGGCAACTGTATTGCGAATGGTCAGAATCCCTTCGACTGTCCGATTCATTGCGGCATCGCCATCCCGAACTAGCTGGGCTGATTCCATCACGGCGGACTCGGCAATCAGGGCATTATTAACTACAAGTTGGATCGACCCAGACATCTCCTGAAGTCGATTGAGGGCTAACCCGACATCCTGCGCTTGTTGGAGAGCTTCGAGGGAGAGTTCGGCAACGGAGATTTCATTTTGCGTGGTGGTACTGACGACTTCCTGGGAGACTTTTTTCACTCCTGTGACCAGATTACGCAAGCTGGCGACTGTATTATTGTATGAGTCGGCGATCGTCCCAATCTCATCGGCTGTCACCGACGCGGAAATAGTCAAATCGCCTTGACTGATGCGATCGACTTGTAGCAGGAGTTCCCAAGCATTCGCTTGCAATGATTCTTTGGCGGCTTGTTGACTGCTGGCATAGACAGCTTGTTGGCGGTTGGTTTCTTCTAATTGATGAACTAGTTGAGCTTGGTTAAGGGCGATCCCAATTTGAGCGGCTAATTGGAGCAACATATCCAGTTCTGATTGCTCCCAGATCCTCGTTGTTTGGCTCATGCTGCCGCTCACTAGTCCAAATAATTTCGACCCAATCAGGATCGGCGTAGAAACAATTGATCGAATCTTCATCTGTTGTAAAGATTCAGCCAGAGATTCGGTTAGTTCAGCTTGATGGAGATCGTTAATTGCGGTCACTTTCCCTTGATCTAAACCATGTGCGCGAATCTCGGTCAAATGTTCAGGACTAAAGGTTCGATCCAAAATAGATAATTCTGACGATCGAATCGATTCGGCGATGATTTTCCCCTCACCCTGATCATTCAAGACCAAGATACTGGCTCGATCGAATCCAAAAACTTGGCGAATTTCTGGCAAGGCGATATTCAGGATCTCTTGCTGGTCGAGGGATTGGCGGAGTTTAATGGTCGTATCTAAGAGTAATTGAGACCGTTTAGCAGTGATTTCCCGCTGTTCGATCAACAAGGATTGGTTGAGCGCGAGGGCCAGTTGAGTCGAGAATTGGTTAAATAGTCCGATCTCATCAGCCTTCCACTGTCGAGGTGCATGACATTGATGACCGATGAGTAAACCAAATAATTGACCATCGATCGTAATTGGTACGATCAGATTTGCCCGCACGCGGAATTTTTTGAGCATTTGAATATGACACTCATTCAACCCAGCTTGATAGATATCTGGTAATGCCATGATTCGCCCCTGATCGTAGCCAGCATCCTTGATACAACAATCATCGATTTGTTGTCCCAAAATTGCCAGATCGTCGCTGATGAGAGATTCTGCCACAATTTTGCCGTTAAAATCTCGGTCTAGCTCAAAGACAATCGTTCGATCGAGATCCAATGTTTGGCGGACAAGTTCGACAGCCGTGTTCAGGATATCTTGTCGTTGCAAAGATTGACGGAGTTGAAGTGTGAAGTTAGATAGACTTTGCAATTTTCGGGCATTCTTTTCCCGTTGGGCGACAAGTTGGGCTTGACTCAAAACTAATCCGATCTGGGTGGCGATTTGGTTGAGCAGATCGATCTCGGCTGGCTGCCAGATGCGCGGCGCATTACACATATGCCCGCCAATCGAGCCAAAGAGTTGATTCTCGATTAAAATCGGGATAAAAATGGTCGCTTGCACCTGACAGTGTGCCATCATCTGGAGTAAGAAGTCGGGTAAACCTGATTGGTAAACGTCATTAATGGCGATAATCTGCCCCTTGGCACCACTACTGGCAATACTTTCAATGGCAGATCGATCGATTACCTGACCTAAAATCGATTGATTGCCTGTGACTAATGATTCTGCAATGATTTTTCCTTCGCCCTGCTCGTCAATTGTATAAAAGATCGCTCGATCAAGTCCCAACTCTTGTTGGATCGAGACGAGGGCAGTATTGATAATCTCATCTCCATCGAGTGTCTCTCTCAGTTGCAGTGAAATTTTGGTCAGCAAATTCTTATGCCGCTGATTGACCTCTTCCCGAGTGATTGCTTGACCTCGATCGAGTACTAAGCCCAGTTGGTTGGCAACATCAGTAAATTTGGCTATTTCTGTCTCTTGCCAGTCGCGCGCAGATTGACACATCTGACCGATCGCTAACCCCAGCAATTTACCGTCATGGACGATTGGTGCAGTTAACATCGCCTCGATCTGGAGGCTGTGGAGTTGGGTGATTTCGGCTGCGCTCAAGCCTCCATTGGCGGAGATGTGATGAATATTGGAGATCTCTCCAGTATCAGGATCTTCTTCCGCTAGCCGACCTCGCAGATAATTAATCATTACCGTTTCGTCGATCGGTAAGTACTCAGATTTAGTCGCAGATGCGATAATTTGACCTAATTCCTGCTCAGTAAAACTGAAAATCATCGCTCGATCGAGGTTAAATTCCACCCGGATACTCTCTAATCCCTGTTGAAGCAAATCCGTCAATTCTGCCGATTGTTGAATTTGATTAGCTTTTGCTAATATGCTGGTGCGGCGGAGTTCAGCCGCTTGTGCCATCCAAGTGCCTACCTGTTCGATCGCCAAACCCATCCTTTGGGCAGCTTGAGTACAAAAATCTACTTCCCAATCTTCCCACTTGCGGACTCTGCTGCATTGCTGCACTGACAATAAGCCCACCAGTTTTTTACCAGCCATAATCGGGGCGAAGATCGTTGACTTGAGTTCTAACTTGTTTACAAACTCCTGACGACGAGGACTCAAGTGTACCTGCTGCCAGTCATCGATCGCCAAATTCTGTCCTCGTTGATATCGCTCTAGCTCGGTTGGCGAATCTACCAAATATAGATCGCCTACTGGGAGTGCAGCTGTCGTCAATCGACCTGGCTGGACTGATTCTGCGACCAAGACCCCGTTTAAGTCTGAGTCCCAGCGATAGATTGACACTCGATCGGTCTGAAGAATTTTATTTACACCAAGTGTCCCGATTTGATATACCCGAAATGTATCGAGAGATTCGTGCGCGATCAGGGCAATTTTGCCGAATAATTTGTTTGCTTTTGCGGTTAGTTGTTGTTGTTGAAGAGTGTAATTAAAGTTAGCAACTAGCTGATTAAAGTTATCTGCGACTGCTTGAAACTCAACGGTATCATCTGGTTCGAGTTGAGTTAGCAGATTACCATTGGCAGCTTCATTGAGTTTGGTGGTGATTTTGCCAAATGAGTTAGACATACACCGTGCGATCCATAATGCGGCACCTAAGTTGAGGCTGGCAAATAATAGCAGAAATAAAATATCTTGCCACAAATGTTCTATTTGTCCCGATCTATCTCTTGTCTGATGGAGATCGGCTGGAGGATCATTTGGCTGAAAGCTGCGCTCTAAAGCCATCCAGCTAATCCCAGCGATTGGCAGCAACATGAAAGGCAAAATGGTCAGGAGAATTTTTTGATATAAAGTCTTTTGATAACGACTATTCTGTGTGCTTGGGTTAATCACAACCGGCATTGCCGAACGCAATTCTGTCCGATTTGGTTCATTTTCGGCTATCCATAAAAATGAATCTTCTGGTGGAATTTCAAGCATCGGATTTCTTGTGACAATATTTCGATCTTCAGTATCATTTTTATCAATTGTTTTCATCGGTTTATATTTAATTAGGGATTAAAATAAATAATTAATTATTGTGAATAATGACTAAATATTAGAATTAAGCTTGGGACTATTAAAAATTGCTTGTTCATCTAGCACTAAGAATTTTTCATCTGTACTGACCTGCCAATAACTTTTTGCCCATGATAAAAGCTTTGAATCGACAAAATTCGCAGCCAAAGATTGAATTGGCTTAATTTCACCCCATTCAATTTCTTCAATCTCAGCGACTAATAACCCGATCTCAATTATTTCTCCAGGTTGACTATTACGCAAAATAATAGTTGGTTGGAGATGGCGATAAAATTGGGGAGATCTGATTGAATCTAACCCCAATAATATTGCTAGATCGACAATCCAGAGAATTTCACCTCGCCAATTGTAAACACCCATGACAGCAGGTGATAAATGAGGCATTGGGACTACTCGATCGAGCCGAATACTGACTAATTCCGTGACTCGATCGATTTCAATTGCTGCCCTCAAATCGGCTTGAAGTCGAAATTGCAAAAATTGCTGTCGCATCTGCCGATCTTTTTCAGCCAACGGCGGTTGTGCGGCTAAATTAGTATAACTTTCGCTGACATTTTTTGCATTCATCTCCCTTAAATATGCCCCAAATTATTTAACTAACTTTTGTATGGTTTCCAGAAAATCATGCCGAGTAACTGGTTTGCTTAAATACATGTCAGCCCCCTGTTTTAATCCCCAAAATCGATCCATATCAGTATTTTTAGTCGAGCAAATTACCACAGGAATTTTCTGGGTATCCCCTTGAGATTTGATCGTTCGACAGATTTCAAAACCACTCCGTCCTGGTAGGACAACATCAAGAAATACGATATCTGGCTTATTTGTACTCAAATGGGTGAGTGCCTCCTCACCAGTCATTGCTACAACTACACGCCAACCTTCGGCTTCCAAATAAGTAGTTAAAATCATTCGATCGGTCTGAACGTCTTCAATGATTAGTGCTGTAGCCATTTTGTTATTGCCTAATAGATGTCAATATTTAAACTTACTCTTTTGGTGCAGTATTGAGATACTTTTGGGCGATGCCCAATACTAATTCTGATTGAACTGGTTTCGTCAAAAAATCAGTTGCCCCGACAACTTTAGCCCGAACTCGATCGATCACCCCATCATTTCCAGTTAAAATGACAATTGGTGTATCCCGAAAAGCAGCTACCTTTCGTAACCGACTGCAAATTTCATAGCCATTAGTATTGGGCATCACTAAATCGAGAAAAATCAACTGTGGTTTTTTGGCAATTAAAATTGGTAGTGCCTTCATTGAATCCAGTACGCTGACAAATTGATAACCCACACCCCGAAAAATTTGCTCCAACCGATCGCAAACAAATGGACTATCATCAACACAGGCGATCAATGGAGCCGAACTAGTTAAACCCAAAGGATAAGCCCGATCGATCGGATTGCTAAAATCGGTGGGAGTAACTAAACGAAGTCTCCCCGCCTGAATGTGTTTCAGGAAAGACTGACCAATTTTTAATGGTGATTGTCGGGTTTTCATCGCGATTTCCCGAATCGTTTGTTTCCCATCTAATACAAATTGCAGGGTTTGATATGCCTGCGGGGAAACCATCTGCTGAAATTCAGCGACAGCTACAATTTCTAGTGCTCGATCAGGTAAAATATCTGTGAGCTTTGCCTGCTGCCATTGCTGCTGTTGTTGTACAGCCATATCAAATGCCTGTTCGACATCAATCAATGTCAACTGTGGGGTCAGTTGGGTTTGGACAATTCGTTCGCAACTAAAAGATTCAGCTTGAACAATATCAAATAATACTTCCACGATGGTGGTTTGAATGTGTTGGATCATCCCACTTCGCGTAATCCGATTTTGCTTTGCCCAATTGACCAGTAAATAATATTCCCAGCAAGTCTCTAGTTCGGCTGGTGTCAATGCCGAAATATCGGTGAGAGAGTCAATTCGCGCTTGCAAGTCTTTTGCACCGCTGACATCGACCTTCGCGACCATCAAATTTCTCACCCAACGACGAATTGGATAATTACCGCCAGTGGCATACAGGATACGACCGAGATAAAAATATAGGCACCACTTTTGCCCCTGTGGAGTTGTGAGTAAAACATGTCCACTGAAGAGTTGGTGCTTGATCTCTCTTAACTGAGTGGCTAAACTATCCAGTGTTATATATTCAGCAACCATTTGATTTGTCTTGCGTCAGCAGGTGTCATGGCAGATCTGGCTAGTAGGAAGTAACTATGCAGATTGTCTTCAGCTAGTATGCCCACTGCTACCATCTTTTGCTCGTTGACGGCAAAATGTTTAAATAATTTTTGGACTGACGCAAAATCCTACTGTCCACCTTCAATGTGTCACCGATCAACCCCCACTCAACTTAGCTTTATAGCCCAACTTAGTTAAAATCTCCAATAACTTCTGGCGGTGGTCGCCTTGAATTTCGATTTCTCCGTCTCTCATTGTCCCACCTGTCCCACATTGATTTTTGAGTTGCTTCACGAGGCTCTGGAGAGTGTCTGGCGATACTTGAAAGCCACTCACGATTGTTACTGTCTTACCACCTTTCCCTTTCCTGGATGCTTGAATTTTTAAGCTGTGCTGATTGGGCGGCAGATCTGCTGGAATCTCTGTCTCTGATTCTTCGTCTCCAAATTCACGGTAGACAATTTTTTTACTATCTTTTGCCATAATTTCAGTCTCCCAACTCTCTCTATCCTCTAGCCTCTACTCCAAAATAATTCGTTCCCAAGCTGCTTGGGGATCGGGAGCGGCTGTAATTGGTCGTCCGATGACTAAGTAATCTGCCCCTGCGGCAATTGCCTGATTGGGTGTAAGCGTGCGCTGTTGGTCTCCCTTGACGGCCCAAGTCGGGCGGACTCCAGGGCAAACAAAGATAAAATTACCATGACAATTGCGCCGTAAATCTGCGACTTCATGGGGCGAACATACCACTCCATTTAATCCACTCTCTTGGGCTAGTAACGCCATTTTGAGGGCATATTCGGGCAATTCTAGGGGGACATGGAGATCGAAGGCAAGTTCCCGTGCATTGATACTAGTTAGTAGGGTGATCGCAATTACTTGCGGCGGTTGAACACCTGCGGCTTGGGCACCCTCTGCAACTGCGAGCATCGCGGCGGTGAGTGCTGGTTTACCCGCTGTTGCATGGACTGTGAGTAAGTCCACTCCATAGCTAGCTGCCGAGCGACAAGCACCAGCAACAGTATTGGGAATATCATGAAATTTTAGATCGAGAAATACCCGTTTTCCTCGATCTTTCAGTAGCTGGATAATTTGGGCACCAGTACTGACAAATAATTCTAGCCCAACTTTCCAAAAGGTGACATCAGGAAGTCGATCTATTAATTCAGTCGCAGCCGCGAGGCTAGGCACATCAAGGGGTACGATAATGCGATCGCGTAGTGTGCTTGAGGCTAAATCGGCAATAGTCATAACTCTGGTTAAAACACTCTACAAGAACGCTATGTCTATTAAGAATACTCTATTCCCTATTCCCTAGCCTCTAGCCTCCGCTGCTTTCTGTTCATCCTGAGTATGGGGCGGACGATAACCATGCTCGAAGGCAAATCGGACTAATTGCGATCGATTCTCTAAGTTTAACTTCGTCAGAATATTACTCAGATGAGTTTGGACAGTGCGTGGACTGATAAACAACCGCTGACTGATTTGTTTGTTTGTCAAGCCTTGAATTACCTCCCAGAATACCCGCGCCTCAGCAGGTGTCAGGGGTAGATCTTCCTCTGGCACTGGTTCTTTGACTGGTGCGGCTGACTCTGTGGGCGTATCACCAAAATCATTATCTGAGTCGCGATCTTCAGGAACTTTTTGCATCAAGCGCACCATCTCGGAGTGGATGCGACGAGACCGTTCGAGTTGGGCCTCGATTTTGGCAAGGAGTTCTAGTGGCTCAAATGGTTTGGTAATATAATCATCGGCACCAATGTAATGTCCTTGAATGCGATCTTCTAGATCCTTTTTGGCAGTAAGAAAAATAAACGGTACAAGCTGTCCAGGTCTAGTAGCACGCAGGCGACGGCAGAATTCTAGACCATCCATTCCTGGCATCATGATGTCTGACACCACGACATCCGGTGGATCTTGAGCAAAGAGTTTTAGCCCTTGTACGCCAGAAGTTACAACTCGTACCGAATAACCACGCTTCTCCAAATATCGGGTCAGTACTGTCTGGAGAGTTTTATCATCGTCTACTAATAAAATTTGTTTCACGCTTGGTCCCTTGATGTCACAACGATTTGTCAGAGAAATGGGGGTAGAAATATAAACCAGTGGTGAATAAAATTCACCTACAAATAAAGAATTTATATATACGTTTAGATTACCGACAACATGATCTTAAATTACCAAGTTATGGTTAATTATTGTGCAATTTAACACTACTAGGGGTAATTCGATCGCCTGTCTGCATATATATTCCCACATACAACTATACAACCAGGAAAGTTACTAAAGGTGTAAGAGAAAGTTTTGCCACCAGCAACTAGCAAACGGACTACCTTTTAAACATAGATAACCGCTCGTTCCTGATAATCCTATTATTCCCTTCATTCAGCGAGATGACACAGGGCTAGATATTTAGCTAGACAGGCGGGAATCCCCAACCCATAATCTTTGCTTTGGGGTGGGATGAGAGCCGAACGATTGATTAGTCTGTGATTCAGCATTATCGCCCCGACTCCTCTAGGAAATCGGGACTATAATTCAATGTGATTATTTTTCGTGTTTGACTTCCACAACCATGTGAACATTGCCCCGTGGTGAAAAATCAGCCTTGACCACGATCTGATGGGGATCGGCGACGGCGACAAAATCATCTAAAATCTGGTTAGCAGCTTCTTCATGGGAGATATATCGATCGCGGTAACTATTGATATAGAGTTTTAATGCCTTAAGTTCTACGACCTTTTGGTCGGGAATGTAAATAATCTCGATTGTCGCAAAATCTGGATAGCCAGAAAACGGACACTTACAGGTAAACTCTGGCAAACTGATATCAACGGTATATCGTCGGCCAATGCGGGGGTTGGGAAAAGTGATCAGTTCCCCATTGATAATTTCCCGCTCTCCATACTTGATCTCGGTGGGGGTAGTTGGGGTTGATGGTGGATTCGCTTGAGTCATGCTCGATCGCTTATAACTAATTGCCAGTACGTGACATATCCAGGTGCTTAGTCTACCCGCCACAGCTATGGTGGGGCTTCAAAACCCTAGATTTCGTGTTTCAACCGCAGTCGCCGCCATGCAAACTTTGTTTACATTTTGGTCTTACACAGCGTCTGGAGGTTTTAGTCGATGTTTCCACCGCTACTGACTCCTTGGCTTACCCTACTGTGCTTGGGTCGGTTGCATGGTCGGGGAACCCGACCGCACCGACTCCGCTATTTCAGGCATCCACCACGCAGCCGCCTTGTGTCCCAAGGCAGAAATGTTTTAGTCGGAAATCGACATGGGTTGCGTATATCCCAGCGGTAGATTTCATTCAGTGGCTATTCTGCTAGTACTTCGTAAGCCTTTTAGACAGTCCACTAGGTTATCAACCTTCAACCTCATTCTACCAACTTTGTCACCAGTACCCCTTAATTCAGATCGTTTTCCCCTTCCCAATCGGCGCAGGTAGTCTGTTCACAACCGTAGGGGTGCATTCCACAAACAAGTAAATTTCCGCCGTAAGCAGAACCATCGTAGTGAATACAACCGATACAGGCTGGATGTGTTGCCGGATCTGGCATTGGTTTACTGGGAACAGTTATGTCCCAGTTAAATGGTGTAGGTTCTTCAAATTCTAATTCAAATTCTTGCCAGAGTTCTGTTAACACTTCTTTCAGTTCGTCCCATTGGAGATTGAGGATTTCCTGAGCTTCGGCGGTAACTTCTTCGACTAGTTCGGTCAGTTCGCGACCAACTTCATCAAACAGCGTGGTTAAATCTTTGAACACTGCGGAGATTTCGTTTTGCCATTCTTCCATCGCGAACACCTAATTAATTATTTCAGGGTCTAAATTTTGGCGGATTTAGTATAACTTGACTACTACTGAAGTTTTAGTAGTTGTTACACAATCCAAATCGCTATATCCCTAACTAGAGAGAAATGATACCTAAGCTCAATCTTAGCATTCCCCATGTCTGTTGGGCTGTTTCTATAAACAGCCAGATATTTCTCAATTCTTGTGGTGGAAATCTGGTATGTGATGGCAATATACCTCAGGATCGACAAATCGATTAATTCTGCCCAACTCAACTACATAAATGTAGTAATAAAATATTGCTTGATTTCCAGAAATCTTTGACTATTCTTTAATTAACAAATCACGATCGTCGCATTTTCGATCCCCTTTTCACGCAGATTTGTAAAATCATTTTAGTCAAAACAGTAATTTAGGTCATCATTGCGTGCATAATAAAATTATCATCAAATTATGTTCACTTTATTTTCACTATGGCTAAAACTACAGTCAAATCCAATCCTAAACAGAGTGAAAAATCTCAAGCTGCTACCGCTTCACCAGCAGAAGTCTCTGCAACAATTGATTCTTCCAGCGGAACTAATATCCCTGATGCTCCGCTCACGGGGAAAGCTCTTCTCCAAAAAGTTAAAGAACTTTCTCATTTAGCGAAACGAGAAACCGCCAAGCAATGCGGCTATATTAAAACTACGGCATCAGGTAGCATTCGCACTGATTTGTCTGGATTTTATGATGCAGTTCTTACCGCTAAAGGTGTGAAGTTAGACGAAACCAGCCGTGATAGTCGCGGGAAAGTAGCAACTTACAAAGCTACTGTTCACAAAAACGGTCAGTTGCTAATTGGTTCTGCCTATACCAAAGGCATGGGTCTCAAGGAAGGAGATACTTTCACTATTAAGTTGGGATACAAACATATCCACTTGATTCAGGACGATAATTAATAGCAGTTTCGCCGTTATCCCTGTCCCTGCTTAATCTTAAAGAGCAAAAACTGCGTGATCTGACGTTTGATAAAGTTATTGTCACTGACAAGTAAAAGAGTCTGGCTACCATCAGGTAGCCGCGCACCCAAAGCCATACTCTCTTGATTATCGATATAAATACCTAGTTGTTTGAGATCGAATGCTAGTTGTTTGCCGATTGGTTGAATATCAGTGTTTCCTTTGAAACTGTCAATTTTACTCGTGTCGCTAGCTCCTGCTGTAGTTGTTTGAAAAAGTCTGACACGAAAGCCCAGTAAGCCAAAAGATCGTTCGAGAGTGAGGAAATGACCACTAGTATCGATCGCTTGAATCTCTGATAAGCCATGCTCGATTGAGCCTAATGGGGGCGACTCTAGTTGATAAAGGTGTTCGCTGACAATTACAGGTTTATCGCTGATTAAATAATGCAACCACCGATTTTTACTGCCAGGAATTTTGCCATCTTTACCTACTTTAGTCACTTCTTTATCCTGAATCAGTGCTGATTCGGTAGCGGCAAAGAGTCTGAAGGGTTCCCCACTACTAGACAGAGTTCCGGTAGGGCTAATTGTCATTCCTTCAAATGCTAAATTCCTTTGGATACCACGCTTTCTTTCCTGGTCATAGAGATAGCGTGCCGGAATGGGTAAAGTTTGTTTAATTTGTCCGGTTTTTCGGTCAAATTCACCGATAAAGGGGGGGATATTTTTATCGCGATCGCCCTCACTTGCAATAAATAGGGAATTTTGTGGAGTTACGGCGATGGCTTCAGGGTCAATTGTCCCCTGTGGATAAGTTTCTCCATTGACATTTTTGAGGAGAGTGACATCGGTGATGTCTACTTGATTGAATTTAATTTGGGAAGGATTACTAGTATCTAAATCAAGTTTGAGAGTGTAAAATCTAGCCGGCGATCGATCGCTACGATCGTCAGATACTGCATAAAATCTGTCGTTAGATCGATCGTATGTCAACCCTGATAAACCACCTACTAACGTGTCTTTAACTTTAAAGCCATTGGGAAGTTGATACTCGCCGATATATTCGATCGATAATTGATTGAAAATTCGATTACTAGCTTCGCTCATGGGTGTACTGCTAGAAGCTAAAAAGATAGCAATACCTGCCAGACATAATAATGCTCCCAGGGAAACTGTCGCCGCTAAAATCCTACCACCGATTTTTCGGGCTTGAATATTGGAATTGCGATCTTGATTCATGGGGGTAAGACTGAAGATTTTCTGTTTTCTGAAGATATTTTGCCGGTTGGCTGTCTGGCGGTCTCTAAACTCAGCCACACAGTTATAATAAATCAGATGATTGATAATTGATAGTGCCGAAAAATCATGTCTACATTGTTAGTCCCCGCTAATATCAAATTTGATGAAGCAATTAGTCTCACACAAACATTTTTAACAAAGCTGCGTAAGAATGAGCTAACATCTACCCAAATCCTCACTTTTGTTGCTGAGTTAGTTCAAACTAGTCATGGTGCGCGTGGATTTTTCGTTACCTACTTGACTGCCAAAGATCCAATTTGTGACGACCCCCAACCAGAAATTATCGCCGCATTACAAGCATCTCCAGAAGTAGCCGCAGATCTATTAGTTAAAAATTTGGCAATGTCCACCGCCCAACAACTATATCATCAGCGACGTAATGATGCTGAAATGATGGCATCATCGGCAACCGTCGCCGCAAGAACAACCAAAATTATTCGTCAATTAAACCTCACCCAAATTGATGATCTATGCCAAGAATTATTAACCGCAATCAATACGGGAACTGGGGTTTATGCTGAATTCTTAACCCGGTGGGGGTATGATGAAGAGCAGAAAAACTCGATCGCCCAATCACTTACTCAGATTAAATCTAACATCGAAAACCTTAAAGCAAGCTAGAAATGCCGCTATATGTTGGCACCGCAGTCTATTTACATTGTGCATTGTCTCCCGTGATCGATCCACCTGATCGGATCGATCGGTTCAAAGATATAATAGTGATGATCTGCTGACCATCGTCGAAAGACCACTACAAATCGACTTTGATATCAATCTAGCTCAGTTCTAGTCGCACAGCACATCTGCGGTTCGTGCAGAATGGCAAACTGCCAATTAGGGAGGGGGCGTAGGGCAACCAGTCGTAATGAAAATTTTAGTCCTTATTTGGGAATTTCCACCGCGCCTTGTCGGAGGTATTGCTCGTCATGGAGCCGAATTGTATCCAGAACTAGTGAAATTAGGTCATGAAATTCACCTGATCACCGTTGAATCAGGACAAGCACTACCTAAAGAAATTATCGAAGGTATCTATGTTCATCGTGTTCCTGTTGCGGGATTCAGCCAAGATATCTTCAACTGGATCAACAACATGAATCACAGTATGCTCAAATATGGATCGATATTACTCAATACTGCTAGTGATTTTGACTTAATTCATGCCCATGATTGGATGGTAGCAGATACCGCGATCGCTTTAAGCGCAACTTTTCATCTACCGATCGTCGCCACAATTCATGCTACTGAATTTGGAAGACACAATGGCATTCACAATCCCAGTAGCGAACATGTCCACAGTCAGGAACAACGCCTAGTTGAGAGTGCTACTCAGACGATTGTTTGTAGCGAATATATGCGTCAAGAAGTGGGGCAAATTCTTAATTGCCCCTGGGAAAGAATTGTCATTATTTACAATGGGATTCGTCCAGAAAAAAAACAACGCCCAAAGGATTTTGATTTTTGGGAATTTCGCCGTCGATTCGCCGCCGATCATGAACATATAGTTTACTATGTCGGACGAATGACTTATGAAAAGGGGATCTTCGTTCTACTGAATGCTGCGCCCAAAGTTTTATGGGAGCTAGGTGGCAACGTCAAGTTTGTGTTTATTGGCGGCGGGAACACCGATCAATTAAAACAACAAGCTTGGGACTTGGGGATTTGGGAAAAGTGTTTCTTCACCGGCTTTATGTCTGATGAAGACTTAAATAAATTTCAAACCATCGCCGATTGTGCTGTATTTCCCAGTCTCTACGAACCATTTGGTATTGTTGCGCTAGAGAGTTTTGCCGCACGTGTCCCCGTGGTAGTTTCTGATGCTGGGGGTTTGGCGGAAGTTGTTAGACATACGAAAACAGGTATCGTTACATGGAAGTGGGATTGTAATTCCCTCGCATGGGGGATCTTAGAAGTGTTGAAGAATTCTGGCTATGCTAAATGGCTCACGGATAATGCTTACAATGAGTTGGGTAAAAGATTCAACTGGGCAAAAATTGCCATCCAGACAGAAGCAGTCTATCACACCGCATTATTGAGAAATGGTAACTACTCAGGCTTAAAAAAAGTGGAAGATTGGAGCAAGATGGGTCAAGAGCAAGTAGTGTAAGGAAAACTGGAGAAAAGACAGGTTCAAACCTTGAGCGAAAAAGAGCGAATTCAATTAATCAGCCCAGAAGAAGCCCGCGCAGTATATGCACGGGGAGAGTCCGCGGTGATTGAGTTGGTGATAGGATTGGTCGAACAAAATATCAGATTAGAAGCCCGATTGACAGAGTTAGAGGGCATCGTTAAAAAGAACAGCACAAATAGCAGTAAACCACCATCCAGCGATGGATTCGGGAAGAAAACTAAAAGTTTAAGAATTAAGGGACAGAAGAATACAGGCGGACAAGCAGATCACCAAGGCACAACACTGGAATGGAGTAGCCAAGTAGATGAAATAGTCTCACATCAGGTACAGCAGTGTAATGGCTGTGGGGCAAACATAGAATCAGAACCAGTAGCAGCAGTATATGCCAGACAAGTATATGACATCCCACCGACGAAGCTCGCAGTAACAGAGCATCAAGCACAAGTCAAAATCTGTCCCCACTGTCAAACAGAGAATCAAGCCGAGTTTCCATCGGTGGTAACAAATGTGGTGCAGTATGGAGCCAGACTCAAGAGCATGATGGTGTATTTGATGGAAAGTCAACTATTACCATCAGCTAGAACCTGCGAAATCTTGAGAGATTTAGTTGGGGCAAAGATTTCCGAAGGGACATTATTTAACACCCGCAGCCAGTGCTTTGAACAATTAGCAGTCAATGAGGAAGCTACTCGCTCCAAGATAGTGGCATCAGATGTAGTTCATTTCGATGAGACCGGAATGCGGGTATCTGGTAAGCTCTGGTGGCTGCACGTTGCCTGTACCAATGGATTGACCTACTACTGTGTGCATAGTAAACGCGGTCGTGAAGCGATTGATGAGATGAAGATCTTGCCACAGTTTGAGGGTAAGGCGGTTCACGATGGCTGGAAAAGTTATCAGGACTATAAGTGCGAACATTACCTGTGCAATGCCCATCACTTGCGGGAGCTAACCTTTATTTGGGAGCAGTATCAACAGGCTTGGGCACTTCAGATGTTCATCCTCTTGGGGAGTATTAAATCTGCTGTTGATGAGGCGCGAGCGACCCCGAAACAATTGGCAACTGTGATACTTGATGCTTTTGAGGCTCGTTATCAGCAGATCTTAGACCAAGGCTTTGGGGCTAATCCACCGCCTGAGCCACCGCCACCCACCAAGCATCGCCGTAGAAGTGGTGGTCGTCTTAAACAGTCTCCAGCACGTAATCTTTTAGACCGTCTGCAAAATCATCAGACATCTGTACTGGGGTTTATGCACAATTTTGATGTTCCTTTTGATAATAATCAAGCGGAGCGGGACATTCGGATGGTTAAACTTAAACAGAAAATTTCTGGTACTTTCCGCTCCGAATCTGGAGCGCGGATGTTCTGTCGGATTCGTGGTTATATTTCTACGTTGAGGAAACAAGGTTTGAATGTTTTGGACACTTTAATTTCCCTTTTCTCTGGTCATCCTCAATCTCCTATCCCTCAGCCTGAGTAGTTACCAAAAATATTTGTAAAATCTGCTTCTTGTGGTAGTTTAGGTCGAAAAGCTAATTGCTCTTGTGGCGGAGTGAACCCAGAATTAATTCCCTCACGATTACCACGAGCATCGATGCGATACCACCCAACATCTGACAAAAAAACAGCATTGAACCCATGTAAAGAATAAGGCGCACCTCGATCGTCAATACTTAATCTTTGATAGCAAAAACCAGCGGGAATATTGTTAGCTCTAAGTAATGCAGCGAGTAAGTGACTTTTTGCGAAGCAGTAGCCTGTTTTGTATTTGAGTACGTCTGATGCGCGACAGGTAACAGGATTCATTTGATAATCACTACTGTGATAAATTTGATCTCGCACCCACTCAAAACAAGCTTTAGCAATGGCTTCGCTAGTTTTATGTGTTGAGGCAAGCTGATTGGCAAGTGCTAAAACTTCTGGATTTTGCCAGTCGATTATTTCACTAACTTGTAAATATTTTTCCATAAAGCTATGTAATCTCCCTTACTCTCTACGTAATCTCCCCTACTCTGTACCCTCTACTCCCTATTTAGAAGCGATCGGCATTCGCCAACCTGTCCCGAAGGCTCGATCGGTTATTTTCAATCCTGGTGGAGCTTGACGACGTTTAAATTCAGCACGTTTGACGAGTTGGGCAACTCTTGCGACTATTTGACGATCGAAACCCATTTCGCTAATCTGTGCGGGTGATTGATGTTGGCAGACGATCGCTTCTAAAATTGCATCGAGAATTTCATAAGGTGGTAATGAATCTTGGTCTACTTGTCCGGGTTTGAGTTCGGCACTGGGTGGTTTAGTAATAATATTGTAGGGGATAATTTCTCGCTCTCGATTCAACCAATTGCAGAGTGAATATACCCGCATTTTTGGGACATCGGCGATAACTGCTAAACCGCCATTCATATCACCATAAAGGGTACAGTAACCCACCGCCATCTCCGATTTATTGCCAGTTGATAATAATAGATGCCCAAATTTATTAGAAATAGCCATTAATAAATTGCCCCGAATCCGCGATTGAATATTCTCTTCGGCTAATCCAAATTGAGTATCTTGAAATAATGGGGCTAAGGTGCGATCGAATCCTGCCATTAAGTTGCCAATGGGGATAGTTTCTGTCGTGATGCCTAGATTAGTAGCTACGGCGATCGCATCGCTGATAGAATGTGCTGAACTATAGGGAGACGGCATTAGTACCCCTAAAACTCGATCTGCGCCGAGAGCCTCAGCCGCAATTGCCGCTACGAGCGCGGAATCGATGCCACCACTCAAGCCTAAGATTACTTTTTGAAAACCGCATTTGTGAATATAATCGCGAACACCTAATACTAATGCCTGCCAAATTTGTGCATCAGTGCCATCAGGTTGGGGCTGAATTATACTAGGTTTTAAATCTTGGGTTGCTTCGTCAAATTCAATGATAATTAGATCTCGATCGAATGATTTACCTCGACAAACTAGTTCACCTCGACGATCGAATCCCAAGCTACATCCGTCAAAAATCAAGTCATCATTAGCTCCAATTTGATTAACATATAAAACTGCTCGATCGTATTTAATCGCCGTATGTTTGAGCATTGATGCCCGTAACTGTTGTTTGCCGAGGCTATAAGGGGAAGCTGATAGATTAATGGATAGGTCGATCTGATGTTTAGCTAATTCAGCAATCGGATTGACTAAATAACTTCTTTTGCCCCAAAAATCTTCATCATTCCATAGATCTTCGCAGACTGTCACCCCAATTTTAACATCGTCTAGAATGAAGTAGTTTGCCTCACTACCCGATGCAAAATAGCGATTTTCGTCAAACACATCATAAGTGGGTAACAACCGTTTATGGAAGATATTTTCGACTTTGCCCGCAGTTAGTAAGGCAATACTATTAAATAATGGTTTAGTACCTGCTGCTAAATCTGGATTAGGCGTAGCTAATCCGATGAGGACAGATAAATCTGGTGGTAAATCTTGGGCTAATCGATCGAGTGTTTGCTCCATTTCGGTAATAAAATGAGCATTGAGCAGCAAGTCTTGCGGCGGATAACCACAGAGGGAGAGTTCGGGTGTCAGTAGAAGTTTTACACCTTGATTTGCGACTTTTTGGGCGGTTTTTAAAATCTGTTCGGCGTTACCTTGGAGATCGCCGATGGTTGGATTGAGTTGGGCTAGGGCAATTTTCATTATTTTTTGAATATATAGTTAATACAAAAACTGGATTGAGAGATTCTGAGGGGGTAGGTTTATGCGATCGGCTATCAATACTTGCAAATGATTTATTGACAAAATTTATCCTTCTCCACTATAGGAATTCTAAATTATTTTCAATTTTAGTAGTGCATTTTAATTTCAATTATTTTTTTAACCGCAGAGACGCAGAGAGCGCAGAGAAGGAAAAGGAGGAGCTATATTCTTAATTTAGAATTGCTATAGTATTGCGAAAATATTCTCTTAAACAAATAACAGTGGTTTGTCTTTTAATGGGGCAAAGGCAACTGGATCGAAACGATATAAACTAGCAGGTCTACCACTACCACGAGAAGCTTTCATGCTAGTCTCTTCTAGGAATTTGAGTTTGATTAATCGATTGCGAAAATTGGAATAATCAGAGAAATTTTCACCGAGCGCAGTGGTGTATAATTGATAAAGATCGCTAAGTGTAAATAGTTCTGGTAGCACGTCAAAGGCGATTGGGCTATATTCTAATTTATTTCGTAATCGTTGATGTCCATATTCGATAATTTGGCGATGATCGAAGGCGAGATCTGGTAATTTATCGATCGGATACCAAGCAATTCCGCCTACACCAGTGGCAATCAATTCAGCGGCTTCATATCTAACTAAGGCGAAGTAACTGACAGATAAATATCTCACATTATAACTATCGACTGCCTCACGAGGATCTCGTCCGGGGCCACCAAATGTGTATAGTTGTTCTAAGTACAAGTTATCTACTCGAATTTTCTCAGCTAAAATTCGATCGGCCGCTGCTTCTAATGTTTCGCCTTGTCTAACTAAAGTTCCGGGCAAACACCAATAGCCTAAGTATGGTTCATCATGGCGCATGACTAATAATACTAAGAGCCGATTTTGTTGGGTGTCGATCGAAAAGATGGCATTGTCTACACCTACTTTGAAGTCAGCTAAGATTTGTTTTGGTTGAGTCTGTTTTTTCATTGGGCGATCGTTAAGATCGAGGTTATAATTGGGTTTGATAAAGTTTGTGTGCTTGAATATATTTAGCGATTGCCGGTGTTATGCCTTGAATTGTTGCAGATGAGGCTCGAATGATTGTGGATGAAATTGGGGGTGTGGTGATTGGGGCGATCGATATTTCTGCACCTAAACTTGTTAATATTTTGAGACGATCTGGTTGAATTTCACTACCATCACGGGGGATAATCAATAGTTTAACCTGGGTTAATAATTCATGAATACGATACCAGTGAGGTAATTGTTCAACTAAATCTGCCCCAATCACGAGGATAAATTCAGCATCATTCCAGATTTCCTTGGCAGTTGTTAGTGTCTCGATCGTCCGCCGACTACTTAAATTAGGATAAACTTGGATCCGCTGACTAATTGACGGATCGATCTCGGCAGTTAATAACTCTAACATCTGTGTTCGTTGTGCTAGCGATGCACCGTGTACTTTAAACGGATTATCTGCTGCCCAAACTGCCACTCTATTCTTTTGTTGAGTATCTGTAGCAACAAATTGTAATGCTAACCAGCGAATAATTTCCTGATGAGCGACTGTTGGCGGATCGGCACTAGTGCCAAATAAGACAATTTGCATTGAGGAAATTAGGAATTGGGAATAGTCGCTGTTGGGATTGACGGAAAATTGATTTTTTACCAGGATAAGTGATTTTTTCTGTCGATCGATCCATTGTGGAAATTCGGTTGAAAGTCGTAGTTATTCGAGATGTTTTAGAGCTTGGGCAAAATCCATTGCCATCAAACTCCCAACCTTTTGGTAATTTTATCAAAAAACAACTCGAAACCAGCCGCAGACGGATTGACTGATTCAACCACACAACAGGCTGTGACACTTAACTCGTACAGGTCGATCAATAGCGATTGGTGCCTGTTCTACAAGTTTAGCAGGGTGATAAATGCTAGGTATTGTGAGCAGATGCTTGAGTTTGGACAGTCGATAAATTTAGCAATTACTCAAAGTAATTTAATTTTATTATGGTGTTTATCACTATAAATGTCAAGAGTACTATTGTGAAGACAAAGTAACTTATCTTTACTCGGTGGCCACAAACGAAGTTTCATCAATCGATCCAGATCCATAACAATGGTATCGGAGGTGACATTCGAGGGTAATATGTTAGAGATAAGCGTTAAATGTTGTCATCACAGATAGCGATTTTGGTGGCTAACTTCGCAAACAACAGCCGGAAAATTGCTCAAGTCGTATCAATCGACTGAAGCCATTACGTTACTCCCGTTTCACAAGCTGTAGCAAGTCGTAGGTTACAGGCTTAACCGCTAGTGCCATCCATAAAAGTGTCAACAATGCGTCTGTGGAGATGTGTAGCTGAAGCTAAGATTGAGATAACGAATGACTTTGCATCCCGCGCCGTTCAGTTAGCAAGGCTACAAATTTAATAAATAAATGAATATGTTCTTGGGTGGAGGTAAGGTAAACTATATGGAATTTTCGATCGCCACGCTGCTATCGCATGTTAGTCCTGATAAGTTAGTTACCCCAAAGTTACTAGAAAAGAAATTGGGTTGTGAAACCCCGTCGAGCGTCGAGCAATTGGATCTGGCTTTAGAGTTATTACAAAAAATTGGCATTTTAGCAAAGGAGAAGGGCAAATTTCGGCGGGAGTTGACAGAACGAATCGTCGAAGCAAAATTGCGCTGTTCGAGTAAGGGTTTTTGTTTTGCAATTCAAGATGATGAGGCTGCTGAAGACATCTACATCCGCGAAAGTCATCTGAGTAATGCCTGGAATGGCGATCGCGTGTTGATCGAGCTAACGAAGGAGGGAACTCGTCGCCGTAGTCCAGAGGGGTCTGTCAAGCTGATTCTGGAACGGGCAAATCCTTCTGTATTGGCGAAGGTCAAACGGTTGGAGACTGGTGACTATCGGGCGATTCCATTGGACGATCGATTATTATTTGAGTTGGATGTGACGACAAATGGACACCAGCCACAACAATTAAGCGATCGCTCCGAACAGAATGGCCAAACACAAATTCAACTAGAGGATATTCTCGATCATCTCGTCCATGTCGATGTGGTTCGTCACGCGATTGGCCAAGATTTGCCATTAGGTAAAGTTGTCAGAGTATTAGGAACTACGGCAGAATCTGCGGCAGATATCGATATTGTCACTTGTAAGCACGATTTACATCTGACCTTTCCCGCCGCCGTTGAAGCCGCTGCCGCCAAAATCGCCCGTGAACTCAAAGATCCGATCGCCGATAAACGAGTAGATTTGACTCATCTACCGACAATTGGTGTGAGCGAACAGGTTCAGCCGCTCGATACGGTACTGACGATCGAGCATATAGATGGGGATATGCTGCGGCTGGGGATTCATATCGCGGATGTTGCCAGTTATATTACTGCCGATGATCGGATCGATCGAGAAGCCAAAAAACGCGGTACCGCAGTATATCTGGGCGAAAATATCATTCCGCTGCTACCAGCCGCCGTTCATGCTACCTGTGGTTTTGTACCAGGAGCCGAACGACTGGCGATTTCGATCTTTCTCTCCCTCAATGATCGCGGTGAATTAGTCGAATTTAACATCCAGCCGAGTCGGATTCGTCTAGATTGGCTACTCCATCCAGCCCAAGTCAATACCATCTTGGCAGACGAAGCCACTGAAATTGCCCCAGAAGCGATCAAAATTATCAAACCGATCTGGGAAACGATTGCACCGGCTTTTCGAGCGCAACGGCGGTCTAGAGGTGGTCTGGAAGTAGATTTGATTGCTAAACAAGCCCCCTTTGTCGATGAAGGCCGTTTGGGTGCAATCTTTTTAGAAGATCCTCAATCCTTACTCACAGAAGTGATGATCATGGCGAACTACGCCGTCGCGGTTCACCTTCAGGCATTGCAAGTGCCAGGAATTTATGCGATCCAACATAATCCCGATCTAGTAGAAGTCAACGATACGATCAAGCTCGCCATTAATTTGGGCTTGAATTTTGAGGGTGAAGCTGAAACAGAAATTAGTGTGGCTGATTTGCAGCGTCTCAGTCAACAATTTCCCCAATCTCCAGTCCCCCAAGTCCTCAATTATCTATTCAAATCTCTGCTCAAAACCACGGTTTATAGCACCAAACCGGGCACACATTTTGGATTGGCAATCGAGAATGGCTATACCCACTGTGTTTCCCCACTCCGCCGCTATCCAGATATTCTAGTTCAGCGCATTCTTCATGAGGTATTTGCGACCGGACGCGATCGCAAAACATCTCGTGCGAAGGAAATCGTTAACCTCGGTAGTAGCACATGTCACGGTCAAATTACCTGGAATGTCTTCACCCCAACAGTTCAGCAAGATCTAGAAATCCAACTCTCTGGAGTCATCGCCCATCTCAACGACCGCACCAAAATCGCCCAAGATGCCGAAAATGATCTCACTGGGTTACAAAAAGCCGAAAAAATGAAAGCCCGCACTGGCGAAATTTTTCAAGGCTTAATCACTGGCGTACAATCCTACGGCTTCTTTGTCGAAATTGAAGATTCCTTGGTTGAAGGATTAGTACATGTTAGTTCGCTCAAAGACGACTGGTATGAATTCCGTCCGCGCTATGCTTGTTTAGTTGGACGAAAAAATCGCACATCCTACCGTCTCGGCGATCGCGTCGAGGTTCAAGTCAAGAGTGTAGACTATTATCGTCAACAAATCGATCTCGTCACTGTCGCCAGTGTGCTGTCTGAAGCTAACGAAACTGAAGAATCGACGGAAACTAATGAATTTGCCCCAACTTTAGAGGAGGAGTTTGTTGAGGAATAGAGGGTAGTCGAAGTGTCAATTCTTAATTAATTTAATGAAACCTCTCATCCTCGGAGTTACTGGTGCATCTGGCTTAATTTACGCCACTCGATCGATCAAATATCTACTCGAAGCTGATTATCAAGTCGAATTAGTCGCATCTAGATCTACCTATATGGTATTTCAAGCCGAAGACCAGATTCGACTACCCAGCGAACCTGATGAACAAGAGGACTTCTGGCGGGAACAATCTGGCGTACCTACCGCTGGTAAATTACGCTGTCATCGCTGGGTTGATGTCGGTGCAAATATCGCCAGTGGTTCCTTCCGCACTCAGGGAATGCTGATTATTCCCTGTAGCATGAGTACTGTGGGAAAACTAGCCGCAGGCTTGAGTGGGGATTTACTAGAACGTGCCGCTGATGTCCAACTCAAAGAAGGACGGAAACTAGTAATTGTCCCCCGCGAAACACCCTTTAGTCTAATTCACCTACGGAATCTGACTACGCTTGCCGAAGCAGGTGCGCGGATTGTCCCCGCTATTCCTGCCTGGTATCATCAACCTCAATCGATCGAAGATCTCGTCGATTTTGTCATTGCCAGAGCCTTAGATCAGTTAGATATTGACTGTATTCCAATTACTCGGTGGAAAAGCGATGAGTAAGTAATCAGTAATCAGTAATCAGTAATTTCCCTAACCCTTAAAATGCAGCCTCTGAAAATTATTATTACCCTGCTAGTACTAGTTATCTTCGGCATTATAGTTGGTTCTAACTTGTCGGTACTGATGACGGTAGTAGTGCTAAGTCAACCCACTGTGGCATTACCGATCGGGATCTGGTTAATCATAGCGGTAGGGTTAGGGATATTATCGAGTAGTTTGATTCAACTGCTCGTATTTTTGCAGCAGCGTTCTTTGACAAAGAAGATTCGGCAATTGCAAACACGATTACAGGCACAAGACGAAGATATCTTTACCTATACTTCATCAGCAAATCCAGCATCGAACCCAGAGCCAAAAATCGATCCAACCTCATCGCGCAATCGATTCTCATTTGGGCGAAATCAACAGCAACCTACCTCGAACCAATCTTCTAACTTTAGTACTCCACCACCAGCCAAGCCCAGCGGAGCTAAAGATCTTGATGATTGGGAAGACGAACCGATCTTCAGTCGTCAGATGGAGTGGGACGATTTACCCTCACCACAGCAGCAAACTGTCCGTACCAGCGATGATACACCAGCTTACTCAAACTCAGTCGAACGTGAGCAACTAGACTTCAGATCTAGATCAAATCGTCAGTCAGAAGGAACTCGCACAGAAGAGATTTATGATGCGGACTTTAGACTGATTCAGCCGCCTTATAAACAGCCTCCAGACGAAGAAGACCCTGAATACATTGATGAAGAATATGACGATCCAGTCGATTTTGGTGAACCAATTGTCTCAAGACAATCAAATCCTCAAAGCGATATAGATACGGAAGATTGGGGTTTTGATTTTGATGATGAGGATCCGGAAGTTGAGAATTCAAAATTCAGAGATCGCAGAAATTAGCCAAAAATCACAACTCGATCTAAGATATGTGTTGAATAGCAGCGCAACTCCATAGAATGTCGGGAAAACGGGGAGACGGCGAACTATTAATTCTCAATTCTCAAATTAACTTGTGACTGAATCGAAGAAAACACGCAAATCGATTGCTAACATCGCCGGAATTGTAGCTGCGGCTACCCTGATTAGCAAAGTATTTGGGCTAGTGCGTCAAATGACTCTAGCTTATGCCTTTGGTAATGGAATTGCTGTAGAAGCATTCACTTATGCCTATGCAGTGCCTGGATTCTTGCTGATCTTGCTGGGAGGCATGAATGGGCCATTTCATAGCGCGATCATCAGTGTTTTATCAAAGCAAAAAGATCAGTCTGAAACTGTCCCGATTGTCGAAACAGTAACGACGATCGTCGGTATTATTTTAGTTGGTGTTAGTATCCTCATTTTTTGCTTTGCCAGCAATGTCATCGATCTGAGTGCGCCGAACTTGCTCAATACTGGTGATGCAGTTCGAGGTGCCTTAGTCCGCCAAAGCGCGATCGAACAGTTGCAAATCATGTCAGCAATGGCAGTTCTCGCGGGATTTATCGGGATTGGTTTCGGTACCCTTAGTTCGGCTGATTTCTACTGGTTGCCCTCGATTAGTCCTTTGCTATCTAGTGTTACTACCATCATTGGAGTAGTGGTATTGGCTGTTTATTTGGGTGATAAAATCGCTTTGCATGAGTACGCACTATTAGGTGGCAAAGTTATTGCTGGGACGGTACTAGTTGGGGCAATCCTTCAGTGGTTAGTGCAGGTTGTGGCGCAGTGGCGAGTCGGATTGGGGACGATTAAACCACGCTTTGAATGGCGGCGGCAGGGAGTGCAAGATGTCCTGAAAATTCTTGGTCCAGCCACATTTTCTTCTAGTACGCTCCAAATTAATCTTTTTATCGATAATGCCTTTGCTTCGGGCATCGTTGGCGCAGCCTCAGCCATGCAGTATTCAGGCATGTTAATTCAGGCTCCCTTGGGAATTATTTCTAATGTTGTTTTAGGCTCTCTCTTGCCCGAATTTTCTAGGCTGACAGATCCAGACAATTGGGATAAACTCAAGGATCGAATTCGCCAGGGATTAATTATCACGGGGATTGCCATGATGCCCCTGAGTGCGATCATTATGGCTCTATCTTTCCCCATCGTCCAAACAGTTTATCAGAACGGTGCCTTTACAACCAAGGATTCCTTGTTAGTTAGCTCGATTTTAATTGCATCGAGTTTTGGGATGTTTATTTTTTTAGGCCGAGATCTTCTGGTAAGAGTATTCTATGCTCTCGGCGATGGTGGTACACCATTTAAGATTAGTGTGGTGAATATCTTTTTTAATCTCCTGTTCGACTATTTATTCTGGAAGCCATTTGGGGCTGCGGGGATTACTTTATCGACAGTTTGTATCAATCTCATCTCTTTCTCCGCGATGTTATTTTTACTGAATCGACGGTTAAATGGTTTACCTTGGCGGGGATTTTTACCGCTGGTGGGTATATTTCTTGCCAGCATGGTAACAGATGGGGTCACATGGGGTATCAGTTATGGCTGGCAGCAGTTTATCCCTGTTAGTAATAAGATTACTTTGTTAATGCAATTAGCTCTATCTGCGGGAATTGGTTTTAGTGTATTTGTCGCGATCGTTTCTCAACTTAAATTACCGGAATTCGATAATTTTGTTGGCCAAATTCGCCGGAAAATTTTCAAAAAGTGATCTGTCTGATTGATTTATGAGTATCAACTATGTCGAGCGAATAGCTCCCTGAACTAGCATGATAGAATACTCATAACTCATCACCTATTGTGGCAATGGTTCAATCGCCGATTAAAGCCCTCACTCTTGAAGCTTTTCTCAAACTACCAGAGACAAAACCTGCTAGCGAGTTTGTCGATGGGCAAATTATCCAAAAACCAATGCCACAAGGAAAACATAGCACCATTCAGGGGGATCTTGGTAATGCGATTAATACACTACTGAAACCAAATCGGGTCGCCCGCGCTTATCCTGAACTACGGTGTACATTTGGCGGGCGTTCCACTGTCCCAGATATTGCTGTGATTACCTGGGCGCGGATCCCCCGTGATGATGATGGGAAAGTTGCTAATGTATTTACCATTGCCCCTGACTGGACGATTGAAATTTTATCCCCTGACCAGAGTCAAACAAAGGTCGTGCGGAATATCCTGCATTGTCTCAGTCACGGTACTCAAATGGGCTGGTTAATCGATCCAGAGGAAGAACTAGTATTTGTCTACCTAGCTGACCGGACGATCTCAGTTTTTGAAGAAAAAAACGATCTGTTACCCGTACCAGAATTTGCTGTGTCCTTGCAACTAACTGTCGGTCAATTATTTAGCTGGTTAGAGGATTAGCAGTTCATCTCGATCGAGTAACATCTATCTCAACACTATGCTCATAGAGTTCCAAACCCTTTTTTCTTCTTCTTCGGTTTTTTGATCGCACCTTGTCCGCCACCCATCCCTGGTGGGCCACCCATCCCTGGAAAGTTACCCATCGTCATCTGTTGCATCATCATCCGCATCCGGGTAAATTCGGCAATCAATTGATTCACATCCTTCTCAGAATAACCGCAACCTTTGGCAATTCGCCGCCGGCGAGAGGGTGTACTAGATAGCAACTCAGGATTACCGCGTTCTTCCTTGGTCATCGACTGAATCATCGCTTCAGCCTGTTTGAGTTTATCTTCGCCCTGTTTTAATTGACCATCAGATATTTTTCCCATCCCTGGAATCATTTTCAGCAAGCCGCCAAGGGAACCCATATTTTTTAACAACCGCATCTGTTTGATGAAGTCATTAAAGTCAAATTTAGCTTCGAGAATTTTTTCGGTTAGTTTAGCAGCATCGGCAATATCGATTTCTTCTTGGGCTTTTTCTACCAGGGTCAGCACATCACCCATGCCCAAAATTCTGGATGCCATCCGATCGGGGTAGAATGGTTGGAGAGCTTCAACTTTTTCCCCAACCCCAACAAATTTAATCGGTTGACCAGAAATCGCCCGAACGGAGAGGGCTGCACCCCCACGGGTATCTCCGTCCAATTTGGTCAAAATCGCTCCAGTAATGCCGATTTGCTCGTGGAAAGTCATGGTGACATTGGCTGCCTCCTGACCGATCATCGAGTCTACGACGAGTAAGACTTCATCCGGTTGAATTGCCGCTTTCACATCGGCTAATTCAGTCATCATTCTTTCATCGATTTGCAAGCGTCCGGCAGTATCGACAATGACCGTATCTACGCCTAGTTCTCGCGCCTTGGCGATGCCTTGACGGGCAATTTCGACTGGATTGGCATCCGTACCAAGTTCAAACACGGGCACGTCAATTTGCTTGCCCAGGGTAATTAATTGATCGATCGCGGCCGGACGGTATACGTCAGTTGCAACCATTAAAGTAGTCCGATTTTCTTTGCGCAAATGCAAGGCAAGTTTTGCTGTCGCGGTAGTTTTCCCTGCCCCTTGCAGTCCCGCCATCAGGATCACTGTTGGTTTTTGCTCGGCATTGGCAAGGGGACTATTAGTTTCCCCCATCGTCCGCAACAGTTCGTCATAGACGATTTTGATGAATTGTTGTTCGGGACGGACACCAGAAAGTACGTTCGCGCCTTGAGCCTTAGCTTCAACTTCCTTGACGAAATTTGTAACCACCTGGACGTTTACATCCGCAGAGAGGAGAGCGCGGCGCACTTCCTTCAGCGCATCTTGAATATTCGAGGACTTGATCTTGTCTTGTCCGCGTAGTTTTACCCAGGCTGATTCTAAACTTTCGGCGAGTTGGTCGAACATAAGAGAAATTAACAGTTGTCGATCGGCTGATTGATAGGCTTGTTTCTTTGACTAGTGTAACGGATCGACCGATCTTGAAGCTAGATTGAGTCGAAAACCGAAACTCAACCATCCCTGTTCTGGAAGATCGAATTGTCGGTCACTCTCCAGTCATCACTCGTAATCGGATCGAGTTTTCCCCACTATCATCGAGCGGGACTTCCACAATTTCGCTAGAGAGGCGTTCGATGCAGGCAATTAGCGATCGCAAGTTAGGTGTACTCGCACCTGTATCGACATACAATCTATCTACCAAACTCCCCAAGCGTTTCCAAGTTAGATAGAACTTGGTCATTGTTTGCTCTAGTTGGGCTGCTTGTTTCAGGACATCTGCGGCGACCGGTAGACAGCCGACGCGCATAGCTTCTTCCAATGCCGTGGGTAAATCGACTTTAGAATCATTTAAAACTTGTACCTGTGCCCCTGCATCGAGATATTTCGATAAACTGCGGGCATTACTGGTGACGAGCTTGATATTATCGATGTCGGGATTGGCGGCTATTTCTTCCTTGATGGCGAGTTGATGAGCTTCGGGTAGTTTCTCCAATTCTTTGACCAGGGGTGCGATAAAGCGTGGTGGAGTGGCTCCTGCGGCAGCTTGTTCTTTGACTTCATCAGGAATTAAATCCGAACTCATTGCCAACCATTCATCGGAGAGTTGGCGGACTTCGCGCCGAGTAATCCGGTCTCCTCTTTCAGCCGCATCAGTGACTAATTGTTGAACTTCCGGGGAAGATTTGGCGGTTTCAACGAATGCACGTTTACTAAAATTATTTAACGCAGATGGGGAAAGCTCACCATTTTCGAGTAGGGTATCGGCACTATTTGCCAGTTCAATCCAGGCGTAGGCTTGGCTCTTGCTCAGTTCTCTTTCCTTGAGCCAGTTCAAGAAGCCTTGTCCCCGCCCATCACCGCCTTTTTTCTCTTTATCGCGGACTGCGCGGAGGATTCTACCCCGCCAAATCTCTGTTTGCAAATCGAACCTGTCGCAGATAACCCAAGCATCATCGATCCGTTGCTGAAAATCAAAGTCGCCTACTGCCTCATCTTCAGGATCGGGTAAATCAAAATTTAGATCGGCACTAATATCCAAAGCCGCCGAAATTTCTAAGTCAGTAACAGAACCGGATGCAGCCACGATCGATTATCCTCAGTTTGAATTGGCAATAGCCATCAGTCACTACACCCTTAATGTACGGGCATAGGAGAACGATCATAGCATTGGAGGTTGATCGATTTCACTGAACCTATCGCGAAAATTTAGGCTGTGTATAGCCAAATGTAATGATGATCGAGACACTTGGCGATCCTAATCAATTACTGAGTTCCCAGCATTTGTAGTTGATATAAACTAGCATATAACCCACCCCGATCGAGTAATTCATCATGAGTTCCAGCTTCAGCTAAACTACCTTGTTTGAGGACAAAAATCCGATCCACATTCCGAATTGTTGAGAGACGGTGAGCAATAATAATTGCGGTTCGATCGACAATTAATCGATCGAGGGCATCTTGAACTAATGCTTCTGTGCCGACATCTAAACTCGCAGTCGCCTCATCCAAGACTAAAATTCGGGGATTCCGAATTACCGATCTGGCAAAGGCTATTAACTGTTTTTGTCCCGCTGATAGATTAGATCCGCGTTCGCGCAATTGCGTATTATATCCTTGAGGTAGTTCACTAATAAATCGATCGACATTTGTCGATCTAGCCGCATGGAGAATTTCCGCTTCGGTATAATCTTCGCCTAGGGTGATATTGCCTTTGACATCTCCAGCAAACAAGAATCCATCCTGAAGAATCACCCCCAAATATCGACGTAGTTCGGCTTGAGCGATCGTCCGAATATCCACCCCATCGACTAAAATTCGCCCCTTTGTTGGCTCATATAGACGGCAGAGCAACCGAATTATCGAACTTTTCCCTGCCCCTGTCGGCCCAACTAAAGCAATTTTCTCACCCGGTTTAATCGTGAAATCTAAATCTCGAATTACATAATCATCATCTTTGTAGGCGAACCAAACATGCTCGAATTTAATCTCACCTTGAGCAGCCCGATCAATGTGCAGTAGATTCGACATTTGCCCTGCATCCACATCTTTAATTTCGATCGGTTCATTGAGAATATCACTGATTCGTTCAACAGCGGTAAATCCAGCTTGAATTGCCGTAAATTTTTCGGCAAACTGACGTAGTGGTTCAAACAGTCTTTGGGCAAATAAAATGAAGGCTGACAAGGTACCAAAATCTAAACTTTTATCCAATACCATCAAGCCACCCCACCAGAGGACAGCCGCAATTGCCACAAGGGAAATCCATTCTAATGTCGCGGATACGGCTGAATCATGAAAGTTAGTTTTATCAATCTGGCCGATATAGCGATCGCGGATCGTCCGAAATAGTTCAGAATTATATTTTTCACGTCTAAAAAGTTGAACGACATTAATACCGACTACATTTTCTTGCAACATCGAGTTCAGGAGCGATAACTCTTCTCTAGCTCGATAATTTGCCTTGCGATACTCATGTTGAAAATAAATTACTAATGCCGTTACGGGAATCATCATTAGTAATAAAATTGAGGCGATTTGCCATTGTAGGGCAAACATATAATAAATCATGACAACGATCGAAAATAGATCGCTAATAATCCCAATCGCTCCAGTGGTAAACACATCACCCAAGGCTTCCACATCATTTGTCAGTCGAGTAATTAACTTACCCACCGGAGTGCGATCGAAAAATCTTACTGCCAAAGATGTCACTCGATCGAACAAATCATTCCGAATGTCTGCGGTGATTTGCTGACCAATTCGTTGAACTGTATATCCCTGGATTGCTGTCAAAATTAACTTAACTATCACCGTCCCCATCAGCAGCAGCGTCAGCAAATTTAGCCCATCCAGCATGGGTAAATCACTTACAAACTCCCACGTTTTCTCACCTCTGATTTTAGAGATTGATTGACCGATAATTAAAGGTTGAATGGCATTAGCGATCGCTAGCGGAATTAGCAAACAAAACGATACTAATAATAACTTGCCACTACGCCTAGCATAGGGTACTAGTCTCAGCAGTAACCGCCAATCAGTATCAGGTAGAACTGGCGATTTGATCTGAGAATCGCTAGACTTTGTAACATTAGTCATGAAAAATTGGCATTCTTAGTGTCATTGATCGTTATAACATTTTTCGTTCATTGGGGAGTCTAGATCTCAATCTTGATCTGAGTCACCCATCTCAGTGGATTTACAACCCTGGCGGTGTAATTTTGCTGGCACTCCTAGCACAGCATTTTGATATAACCGATCAAACTCTCGATCGAAATGCGCGGCAATGGTAGGATTATTCTCGATCATCAGGAGTGTTTCATCATTACGATAGTTCGCCGCATTCGACCAATTATGCGACCCTGTAATTACCGTTCGCCGATCGAGTACCGCAAATTTATGATGTAATACGTCACCGATCGGCAACGTCGGTACTCCAATTGTCGTTAACGACAGTCCAGTTTGGCGGGGCTGACAGAGATTATCTCCATCTACACCCATCAGCAGCAAAGCGGAGCTATAATCCCGATAAGCAAATTGTCGATCGATTAAACCGCGAACTTTCACTCCACGTTGATGCTGCGACAGTAGCATCTTGCCCAAAGCTGGTTCAGAAAAGACAAATAAAGCTAAATTCACCTGTTCTTGACTAGCTGCCACAAACTGACCAATCGTGCCATTACTACTATCCACCCATGGTTGTTGGGGCGAGGTGGGTGAAAACTGCACTAAAACTCTGGTCTTGCCTACAATCACCTCCCTCAGTGGACGAGCAGGCTTCCGCGCCTTAAATTGGCTCACCGAATTACCAGGATTGCCATCACCCCACATCAGGTTAAATTCAGTCGTAAATGCTTGTGCTAATTCCGCACTCTGGATCTGCACCAGATTATTGGCATTGCCCTCACTCTCTGGACGGCTAAAATCGCCATAGATATCGCTCATCGTCCAATTCGCCGATGTCACGATCACGGTATACCCATCCACCACCATAAACTTATGGTGCATTAAGCCACTACCCTTAGAGCTATCAGCCGTGTCGTCTACCACTTGAACACGCCCACGCCGCAGGATAATTAACGCATCTTGCTGGTTAATCTCTGCCTGCGTCAGTTTACCATCTCGATCGCGATCTACCAACTGTCGGAATTCTTGATACTTTTCTCGCGCTCTCGGCACAAGATGTTCGACTTCATCTGTAGATAGTTCACTTAGTGGGCGACTGTAGTTATTTTCTAAAATTACTCGCACCTTCACCCCTGACTGCGCCTTAGCTGCTAGAGCTTGAGCGATATGGGGTAATTGTAGCTCTTGAACTGCGACATCGATCTGTGACTGAGCCGCATTAATGGCGGCGATTAACCTCACCCCTAAATCATCCCCCCGTCTAGTTTTCCGTCGATAGGGTTCGACAAATTCAGTAGCTTGATTGTGGTTGAAATAAACTTGAATTGCCTCATCTTGAGGCAGTTGTGGTAATTGTGCGGGAATTCTAGATTGGGAACGACTGAAGAGCCAATATCCCCAGACAATCGCAACACTTACGCTAGCAAGAGCTAAACTAGAAAGAGGAGAGGAGTGTAACGTGCCCAAGGCACTACTAATTTTTCGGAACTTCAAGGGAAAAGCTAAAAGAAAGATTAAAATAGAGCTAGACTTTGTCTAGTAACTGTTTTTGTCTAAACAGTTAGACTTCGTGACAATTATTGTAGCATTTATTACTTGGATCTTGCTCACCAACATCCGTGAGGCTGGTGAGAATATCCCAAATGTTGATAAGCTAATTTAGTTGTCACAACCACAGGTGATCGCGATCGAGCTACTCAAATAATTCTACATAGTGCTTGCAGTCGATTGACTTAGTTGGCAATGCTCTGTGCGCCAAAAGTGGCAGATACCCTTCTCTGGTTAGAAATGCTGTAGCAACTATTAGTTCAAAACAGCACTTCAACGATCGAGAATATTAACTTTATCGTTTAACCTTAAATGCAGCTAATTTGTAACTGCTTACTTATCATTTTTACCAACTACTTTAGATGTCGAGGTTTATTTTATGAGCAGACGCAGAAAAATGTTTCAATGCGGTCATAAAGGCTACGGACAAATCTGTCATCGTTGCCTACAAGAAGAAGTAGATGTTCAAGAAAAAAAAGAACAAAAACGGAACTGGCATGAAAGCTTTGCCTTCGATCCGATCGATCTCAAAAACTTACCTGCCCATGTTGTTCTCAAAGCTAGAAATATTATCCTTGGTCTACAAGATCGTCGAAATTATCGAGAATTTGGTGGAAAGAGGCTGCGCCACAATCGCCTAGTAATTAGTATTCCAGTCACTCGAAATTATCGAATGCTATGCTTCGAGCGAGATGGTATTCTTCAACCAAAAGAGGTTCTGTCTCATGAAGACTATAACATCTGCAAGCCAGGTAGTTAAGTTAATTAATAATTGATAATTAATTAGGTTGTTGGGACGGGGTAGATCCACTCACCCTCACAACAACCTACTACCTTTCAAGCTTTGTCATAATTAAAACACGATCTGCAATTATTTACTAAAATATAATTATTAACTTCTGTTTATGCAGATTTATTTAGATCATAGTGCCACAACGCCAACTCGGACTGAAGCGATCGCGGCGATGCACAAGGCAATTGACACAGAATGGGGAAATCCTTCAAGTATTCATCAATGGGGTGAAAGAGCTTCCCTTGCGCTTGAACAAGCCAGATTTCAAGTAGCAGCATTAATTAATGCCAATCCTGATGCGATCGTCTTTACATCTGGCGGTACAGAAGCCAATAATCAAGCAATTATGGGCGTGGCAAATTTATATTCTACACCCCAACATTTGATTATTTCTACTGTCGAACACTCATCGATTACAGCCCCAGTCAAATGGCTCGAAACGAGAGGCTGGACAGTCACAAGATTACCTGTCGATCGAGATGGTATTATCGATCCTAGCGATCTTGCCACGGCGATTCGTCCCGATACCGTCCTCGTCTCCGTAATTTACGGTCAAAGTGAAGTCGGCACAATTCAACCGATTTCTGAATTAGCGGCAATTTGCCGTCATTATCAAGTTTGTTTCCACACCGATGCTGTCCAAGCTGCTGGCAGAATTCCCATCGATGTCCAAGCACTAGGAATAGATTTACTCTCTCTTTCTAGTCACAAACTCTATGGTCCACAAGGTAGCGGAGCTTTATATATCCGTCCTGGCTTGGAGCTACAACCACTCCTAGCTGGCGGTGGACAAGAAATGGGCTGGAGATCTGGCACCCAAGCCGTTCCTCAAATCGCTGGATTTGGTGTTGCGGCTGAATTAGCTAGTGAGGAACTAGCGACAGAAAATGCCAGATTAGTCAGCTTGCGCGATCGATTATTTAATTTACTCGCTGATTGTCCCATTCTAATTCCCACCGGAGATCGGACTCACCGTCTACCTCACCATCTGAGCTTTTGTCTCCAAATACCCGCTGATTATCGACAAGCAGGGATTACTGGTAAAACGCTCGTGCGTCAACTCAATCTGGCGGGCATCGGGATCAGTTCTGGCGCAGCTTGTAGCAGCGGTAAACTTACTCCCAGCCCGATTCTATTGGCGATGGGATACACCAAAACCGATGCGGTAGGCGGAATCCGCATTACTCTCGGTAAAAGCACCACAGCGGCTGATATCGACTGGACAGCGATGGCGTTAAAACAGATTCTAGCTCGCTTGATGCCAACATTAGCCTGTGTGTGAGATCTAAATTTAAGGGCGTTGCTGATTTGAGGTATGATTCCCTTCTTCGCGAACTGCCTTATCCCCCAAGCCTAAAGCCTAAAGCCTCAAAACTTTTCATACCCTGATTCAGCAACGCCAATTTAAGCTCACTTTGCCATCAGAAAAACTTCGAACGCGGTCAAATTCAGATCGGGAAAAGTTGAAGATTCAACTTGCTCATTATCCCGAAATTGTTGAACTTGATATTCCCCATCCACCAACACATAAACTGAAAGTGTGGGCAATTTAGGATCTCCGGTATATCGCGCCGCACCAAAAGCCCCATAATCTACGATCCAGAGTTCTCGAACTCCCAAAGTCTCATATTCTGCCAACTTGGTGAGATAGTCGTCACGCCAGTTATTGCTGACAATTTCTATTACCATTGGTGGTGGATTGTATGCAGCAGCAGAGCTAGGACTTTCTTTGAGCCGCAACCACTCTGCTCTGTCAAAAATAACAATATCCCCTCTCCGACTCCGCTCTCGTTGTCCTGGTTCTGTTTTGAGTCGAATCTGTTTGGATAGTCGCGGGACGTAGGGGAGATCTAATGTTTCACAGAGATTTTCGATATATGCCGATAGTCTCGCAGCCAAATCTTCATGCTTAGCATTAGGATCTTTAACAGGCATCGGAAATCCATCGATTAATTCAAAATTTCGATCTGTTCCATCATCCCAAATCAGGAATTCTTCAAAGGTAAGTGGTTTCAGTGCAACGTGAACCATCGAAGCCCTCATCTACTGCTACATTGATGCTAACACTTTTAATTTAACGTGACTTCAAGTTAAGGGTGTTGGCTCTATTCCAGCACTGCAATCGATTAAAACCACTTCGCAGTATGAGGAGTGGTTTTAATCGCTTTGGTCGTAGGCAGCAACTTCGGTTAATTTAATACTCCAGTACTGAAGAATCGACTTCTCGACTCCAAGCCTGAATCCCACCTTTGACATTTGTGCCCTCAATTCCCGCTTCCTTGAGGATGGCTAGAGCTTTTGCCGATCGACCGCCCATCTTACAATGAGCGATTAGGCGATGACCATTGAGTGCGGCTTTGACTTTGGCAATGCCGTCACCTTGCTCAATATCTGGTAACGGAATTAGAACTGAGCCAGGGATTTTGGCAATTTCATACTCATTCGGATTGCGGACATCAATCAGCACGAAATCGTCAGCACCGCTATCGATTAATGCTTTGAGTTCCGTAACAGTCATTTCTGCTAGCATACTTTGTTGTTCGGCTTCTGCCGCTTTTGCTTGAGGAATACCACAAAACTGTTCATAATCGATCAGTTTTTCGATGACCGGACGAACAGGATTTGGTCTGAGTTTCAACTCGCGAAATTTCATCTCTAGGGCATTATACAAGACGAGGCGACCGCTAAGGGTCGTCCCTTTGCCCAAGATAATTTTAACAGTTTCCGTTGCCTGAATTACACCAATAATCCCTGGCAAAATTCCCAAAACACCGCCTTCTGCGCAAGATGGCACCATCCCTGGTGGTGGTGGCTCTGGATATAAATCCCGATAGTTGGGACCACCTTCGTAATTAAAGACGGTTGCTTGTCCTTCAAACCGGAAAATTGAACCGTAAACGTTCGGCTTATCTAGTAAGACACAAGCATCATTAACCAGATATCGAGTGGGGAAGTTATCCGTTCCATCCACGACGATATCGTAAGGACGAATGATCTCTAGGGCATTTGCCGAGCTTAACGCCGTCTCGTATAGATCTACCTGACAGTAGGGATTGATTTCATGAATCCGATTTTTCGCCGACTCGATTTTGGGCTTGCCGACCCAAGATGTCCCGTGAATTACTTGACGTTGGAGATTGGAGTGGTCAACCACATCAAAATCCACAATCCCGATCCGACCGATGCCAGCAGCGGCAAGATAGAGTAGTAATGGTGAACCTAGTCCACCCGTCCCAACACAGAGCACGCTGGCTGCTTTGAGGCGTTTTTGACCCTCTAGCCCAACTTCTGGGAGGATGAGGTGCCGCGAATAACGGGCATATTCTTCTGGAAGTAACTGGATCTCGTCCAGATTCGGATTGAGCATGACTAGTTTAGTAAAGCTGATGATTGGTGAGTTCGTACCGCGATCGCAAAGAGGTGTGGTATCTAAAAGCTAGCACTCTAACCGTCGCTGTTCGCAAAGCGTTAGCTTCGCTAAATCGATCCAGCGACACAAATATCCTAATTTGGGTACTGTTCACCAGATTAATAATCTTATTTTACCCTGATTGCCGTCGATCGAATCTTCTGTCTGCCCAATTTGCTACAATTTGCGGAACGAGAGGATCGATCGATACCCTGAATACACAAACGAGGGATACCTGTTCAGATACCCCTCGATCGCTAATTCTGGAACAGTTCTAAGCTGCAACAGGAGGATAAACGCTAACTTTCTTACCGTTTTTCCCTTTGCGCTCAAATTTCACAACGCCATCAACTAGAGCATAGATGGTGTAGTCTTTACCAAGACCGACATTATTGCCCACATGGAAAGAAGAACCACGTTGACGAATGATGATGTTGCCAGCTTTAACTACTTCACCACCGTATTTTTTGACACCCAATCTCTGGGCGTTTGAGTCCCGCCCGTTTCTTGTACTACCTGTACCCTTCTTAGAAGCCATGATTACCTCAGATTACTAAAATTGTATCGACTATTTACCACTGAAACTCAACTATTTACACTGCTGCGGCTTCAGCTTTACTCGCTTCAGCGACGATGGCACCATTGACGCTAATCGAATTAACTAGCAACCGCGTAACTTCTTGACGGTGCCCACGTTTTTTACGAGTTTTCTTTTTGGGCTGCATTTTGTAGACGATGACCTTGCGTGCCCGGTAGTGGCGGAGGATCGTACCTTCAACAGTTGCTCCGGTGATGAGTGGCTGACCGATTTGGATGGTGCCATCATTCTCTAGTAATAATACTTTGTCGATCGTGACATCACTGTCCACTGCTCCAGGCAGTAGTTCGATGTCATAGAAACGACCTGGTTCGACGCGCATTTGCTTGCCACCAGTTTCAATAATTGCGTAGGTCATAGATTTAATGATTGGAAATGCCGTACGGGTAGCCTCAATTTTGTTGGTGAGACATTTGTGCAAGTTTGACCCGATCCGAGCGTAATTTATAGACAGCCTCTTATTATGACCGATCGAGGTCGATCGCGTCAATGGTTAACTATCGATTGGTATATAAACGAGCCGTATCAGACAGTTGTGGCACTTCGGCATATTTACCCAAGGCTGACATGACAATTCCATACCCCGATAAGGCAATTGTCCCCAAAAAGACCACGTTCATCAACACTTGAGTCACAATACTTGTGCCGAGGAGCGGAGCTAGAACATATCTCAGCAAGAGTCCACAGAGCGAGAGAAGAATACCGACCAAAATTGCTTGGAGAGTATTAAACCGGATAAATCGACTAATTTGCGGATTGTTGACAACACCAATATATAGTCCCAAGAACAGGGCAAAGCTGCCAAAGGGGATGCTATAAATTAGCATCAACGGACCAAGTAGTTGATATAACTCTCGAACGATCGGAAATTGCTCGAAAATAAATATGCCAAAGGCATACACATCCAGAATTGGCAGTAAATAGACTAAACTCCCAAAAAACCTGTCTGCTGCTGTCTGCGAACTTTGCCAACTCATGCCATCTGACTCCCGATCGCTACTAAAACTACCATATCAAACAGGATACCGCATTTACTTCGAGAGGACATTGCGTGGGAAGAACTCCGCCGCAGCTTTTAGCTTCTTTTTAGCCTCCTTGACCTCAGATGGATCGAGGTCAGGATTTGTGGGATGTTCTACCGAGCGTCCGGTAGAATCGTATTTAGCTTGCAGTTTAACCTTAACCCCCTGTAGATTTTTCCACTCATCATTGGGAAAAGAAGCAGATTTGAATTGACAAATATAATAGGGGATAGCAGCATCACATCGTCGTGACTTTGGTAAGATATTAACATGATAGGGTTCTGTTGCCGCCGGATCGATTAAATCTGGTAATTTATCATCTTTATCGCCGTAAACACGTGCAGAAACTTCAAATTTATCTATTCCTTTAATTAGAATTTCAGCATCTCCTCCATCGCGTTGTACTTTTAAATTACCAGCACTATCTAATGTGTAAGTTCGTTCTTCGATTAAATAAATTGGTTTACCAATAGCATAACCATTATCGGCTGGCGTACTAGGCAATAAATTAGCAGTTACCATACTAAATTTAGTGCCAACTGTATCAACCTGATCGTCTACATAATCAAACTGCCGAATATTTCCCGATCCATCATGCATCACTGCTAGAACTTTCTCCAGATCTGGGCTAGCCTTTGTTGCTAAACAAAGATTGCTACTGCGATCGTCAAGTTTACACCGATATTCACGTGCATCTGCTAGGACTTTCGGAATAGATAATGTAACTGGCGATGTAATTGGAGTTAATGGTGTCCCTGGATCGCAGTTAGCACTGTTAGTTATTTTAGTCGTATCAGCAACAACTAGCCTATTGGTAGTAGCTGGGTTGCCACTTGCGGTAATTGCTTCACAAAGGGTTAATGGCGGTACTAATCCCCGCCTAATGGTAATTTTTGAAGAGTCTGGTTTGATACCTTCAGTAATAATTAGTGGAGAGCCTGGTTTGATATCTTCAATCGTAATTACAGGAAATTTACTATCATTAATTTGTTCTCCGGCCTGCTTGATATCATTGCCAATTAGCTCTAGAATAGCTGATAAATTTTGATTGTTATCAATATTCCTTTTGTCATCACGAAACATTTTACTGGCATTGAGAAAAGCATCCATTGCCAAGCCACCAACTATCAGAGTAATTGCTAGCCCAACAATCAACTCGATCAGTGTAAATCCTTTATTTGAAGTCTGTGTAAGTGCCTTCAAGATCGTATACTTTGGAGCCATTAAAACTTACCTCTACTTTGAATTTTCTGTTGTTAGTATTACAAATAGTTGGAACTGAAGTCACTCCACCACAGTAAGTAACTTTTGTTTGATACTGCCGACCCATCGCCTGCGTAATTAGCTGATCTGCCTCAGGAATCGTGTTTGCCGCAATTTGTGCATCTGTGGGTTTGAAGACAGGATTACTAGTGTTAGGGCTACTGTTCCCATCATTTTGTGGTAATGAGCTAATTGACTTCGATCGAATGTCGTCAAACACTCGTTGGGATACAATTAAGGCTCCAGTCCGAATTTCACTTTTTGAATTATTTACTTTTGCGTACAAAAATAGTGGCATTGCATAGGCAAGGCATACGCCTAATGTTGTCAAAGCAATAGTCGTTTCAATTAGGCTAAACCCTTGTTCTGATTCAGCACTTTTGATTTGAGATCGATCTGAGTTGTAATACATAATCATGATTAACAAGTATATAAAGGCTTAATTATAATTGAATATTTTTAACTAATTATGGTTTCAATTAAATATTAATATTTAATTGAATTTCCATCAGTAGCTATCTATTTTACTATTACTTTTATTGTACAATATTGCTTCTATTCCCCCAACCTTTGTGATATCGAACAAGGCTATTTGGGCTATATTAAAACCCTGAAAATCTTTGATAATAAATCTTACTGTTTTACTAACTATTCCCCGATTATCAAAACAAAGTCCTTCACCACTATTCCAATTGAGATCGTTGGATACTGTGACTGAAGTTGAAGGGGGAATCGTCAGATTTGTACTAGCAACGTCAGTTATGCCGATCTTTTCTGGTAAATCCAAGTCAAATTGTGAAGCTCTAACCCATCCAGTCGTAGCCGCACAGCTATCGGCATATTCAACGATAAAATTGCGAGGTATACTGTCTTTGTAATCAGATCGAGTAACTGACATTGGTTTAATTCGATAAGACTTACCACTAGAAATTGCTTTCGATCGAACCAAACTCAAATGACTCTTAAATTGTGATACCCCATTGCGCAAAGGTTTATTTAGTGAGAGTAGCGAAGGGGCTGCAATCCCAACTACGATCGAGATAATTCCTACAACTGTAATCATCTCTAGCAAGGTGTAACCTTGAAGACTATGTTTGAGTGGTTGAGTCGCCACGGTCAATAATTCCTCAATACAAGGTGAAATTAGGATCGTTATGACAGTTAGTGGTTAACCATCAGTATGTTTAAGGTACCCACACAAATAAACAAGATCGCCAAAAATAAGTTTAATTAGCACACTCACACAATTAATAGCAAAAGCGCATACTAATTTGTAGAAGTTTTATTCGATCGGATCGAGACTTGTAGATTTAATCCTAACGTTTTTATTAAATATTAAAGGTGACGACGATCGCTCAGTATTTATACGGAATTTGTCTGGAGGTTGTAAGATATAACTCAGTAAATTTTCGGACAATAGTTAACGTCCGCTCTATCAAACAGAGGAATTAGATCGATGGATTTGTCAACTACCAGTGAATATCGATGTCGAGTTCAGTTAGATCTCTATAGTTCCCCAGCTTGTCAGGGATTAGCTACTCAGGCTGCGGCAAATCGACATTTGCGAATTATGTCGCTGACACCAACGGCAGCAGCTATCCCCATTAGGCTGTGTGAAGATGATTATCCAGCTTGGCTGAAACTAGCTGATACTAATGCGCTAGAGTTAACTACTGATACTTATCGATCGACTACAATCGATCGAGCCACCATTGCCACTCGTATCCCCCAGATTATTGCCTTCGCCCACGCAGCAATAGCAGTACCCAATCAATATCTGTGGGGTGGTACTGTTGCCCCAAATTATGACTGTTCGGGATTAATGCAAGCAGCCTTCCAATCTCAGGGGATTTGGCTACCACGCGACTCCTATCAGCAAGAAGCCTTTACCCAGCATATTTCGATCGAGGAAATGTTACCGGGCGATCTAATTTTCTTTGGTACGCCAGAAAAAACCGATCATGTTGCCCTACATCTCGGAGAGTTGCGATATATTCACAGTTCAGGGGTACAAATGGGCAGGAACGGCATCGGCATCGATATTTTGACTATGGACACGGAAGATCCCGTGAGTCGGGGTTATTATGGCAAATTCCGCTGTTGTGGCAGAGTAATGAAAAGTTATCAGAAAATTGGGTAAAAACCCTGTCCTTCTAGGGACGGCTTTGCCGGAGCGGACTTTAGTTCGCCAGTATGTGCTGTGACTAGCACTAGCAATCTTACCAGGAACATGCTATAATTTAAGAAATGCAAAAAGCTTTTAAGTACCGCTTCTACCCCACCGCCGAGCAAGAATCACTCTTGCGCCGGACAATGGGCTGTGTGCGGCTAGTGTACAACAAAGCTTTAGATGCTAGAACATCAGGGTGGTACGAACGTCAAGAACGAATTGACTTCGTTCAGACTTCCTCCATGCTCACAAGCTGGAAAAAGCAAGAAGATCTTGACTTTCTGAATGAAGTTAGTTCTGTACCGCTCCAACAGGGATTGAGAAACCTGCAAAAAGCGTTTACGAACTTTTGGGCTGGACGGGCAAAGTATCCCAACTTTAAGAAGAAGCATAGTGGCGGTAGTGCTGAATTTACAAAGGCTGCTTTCCGATGGAGAGACGGTCAAGTATTCCTGGCTAAATGTACCGAAGCCTTGCCAATTCGTTGGAGTAGAGATTTGCCCTCTGGATGCGAGCCATCTACTATCACCATTAAACTGGAAGCTAGCGGTCGATGGTTTGCATCCTTGTTGGTAGATACTGATATTGCCCAATTGCCAAAATCGGACAAACAGATTGGATTGGATGTCGGGATAACCAGCCTGATTGCCACCAGCAATGGTGATAAGATTACCAATCCCAAGCACTTCAAACAACTCCGCAAGAAATTGAAACGGGTGCAAAAAGCACTGTCTCGCAAGCAAAAGGGGAGTAACAACCGACATCAGGCACGGTTGCAGGTGGCTAAAGTCCACGCGCAAATAACCGATGCTCGGAAAGATTTTTTGCATAAGCTGACAACTCAACTGGTGCGTGAAAACCAAACGATCGTAGTTGAGGATCTGGCTATCAAAAATATGGTGGAGAACCACAAACTTGCGCTGTCCATTAGCGATGCTAGTTGGGGCGAACTGATTCGCCAGCTTGCCTATAAATGCGAGTGGTATGGGCGAGAACTGATTAAAATCGACCGCTGGTTTCCTAGCTCTAAAAGGTGCGGAAATTGTGGGCATATTGTAGATAAACTGCCATTGAATATTCGTGAATGGGAATGTCCTAAATGTGGGATGAACCATGACAGGGATATCAATGCAGCACATAATATTTTGGCGGCTGGGCTAGCCGTTTCAGTCTGTGGAGCGAACATAAGACCTGAGAGAGAATCCTCAATTGGGCAGTTGCGAAATACCCGTCAGGGAAAGAAACAGAAAACCTAGTTGCGAAGCTAGGGAATCCCCGCCGTTCACGGCGAGGAGTGGTCAAATTTAATGAAATGAATCTATTCAACCAAGGCAGTGATGATGACCGACGATGATAAGCTGCAAACACCGCCTACATTATCCGATCGCGAAGTAGAAATTATCGAACTCGTGACTGCTGGCTTGACTAATGAGGATATCGCTGCCCACCTAGAAATTAGCAAACGCACAGTAGACAACCATATCAGCAATACACTCAAGAAAACTGGGGTGGAAAATCGGGTAGCACTAGTCAGGTGGGCTGTTCAATGGGGAAAAGTTTGCCTTGATGATATTAATTGTTGCCAGTTGCCAAATCGGGAGTAAGGTTTAGTGGCTAGTTGCCAGTACTCAATTATGTGTCGAGGCATTGCGGTAAAATCGGAAGTGCTGGATAGATATTGAGACAACCTGATTCTCAAGTTATTGGTTATCAGTTCTTAAATTGAAGTAATTATGGATTTTAATGATTTAGTTGCCCAGCTTAATGCTGGGGCGATCCTCCCAGAGGGAATTGTCACGATCACCTTGTTGGTAGTTCTAGTCGGAGATTTAATTTTAGGGCGGACTGCTGCTGCTAAATTATCCTACATTGCTGTCGGGGGACTCCTGCTATCGATCGTTGCACTGACGCTACAGTGGGACAATCCCCATCCAACTGCTTTTATCGGTGCTTTTAATAGCGATCCGCTTAGCGTAGTGTTTCGTGGCATGATTGTGCTGTCGGCGGCAGTGACAATTCTGATGTCGGTAAGCTATGTAGAACAGACTGGCACAGCATTAGCTGAGTTTGTCACCATCCTGTTAACCGCAACTTTGGGGGGAATGTTTCTCTCAGGGGCAACTGAATTAGTCACGATTTTCGTATCTTTAGAAACGCTGAGTATTTCCTCATATCTGATGACAGGATATATGAAACGCGATCCGCGTTCCAATGAAGCAGCCCTGAAATATCTATTGATTGGTGCTTCCAGTTCGGCAGTATTTTTATACGGTGTGTCATTACTGTACGGTTTGTCTGGCGGCGAAACAACTCTAGAAGCGATCGCCTCAGGTATTGCTCACTCTAGTGGTAATTTATCGTTAGGATTGGTTGTCTCTTTAGTCTTTGTGATCGCGGGGATTGCCTTTAAGATTTCCGCTGTGCCTTTTCACCAGTGGACTCCTGACGTTTACGAAGGTTCACCCACTCCTGTCGTTGCTTTCTTGTCTGTCGGTTCCAAAGCCGCCGGATTTGCTCTGGCAATTCGATTATTAGTCACTGCGTTCCCACTAGTCAGTCAAGAGTGGCACTTTGTCTTCACTGCATTGGCGATTCTAAGTATGGTATTGGGGAATATTGTTGCCCTAGCCCAGACGAGTATGAAGCGGATGCTAGCATATTCATCGATCGCTCAAGCTGGTTTTGTGATGATTGGGCTGATTATTGACACCGACACAGGTTATGCCAGTATGGTGTTTTACTTGTTTGTCTACCTATTCATGAACCTGGGTGGATTTGCCTGCATCATTCTGTTTGCCTTGCGGACGGGTAGCGATCGCATTAGCGACTATGCTGGTTTATATCAAAAAGATCCCCTCCTAACTCTCGCACTGAGTATTTGTCTCCTATCACTAGGCGGTATTCCCCCATTGGCTGGTTTTTTTGGCAAGATTTATATCTTCTGGGCAGGTTGGAAAGCGGGTGCTTATGGTTTAGTCCTCCTCGCACTAGTCACCAGTGTGGTATCGATTTATTACTATATCCGTGTGGTCAAAATGATGGTAGTCAAAGAACCTCAGGAAATGTCTGATGTGGTCAAAAACTATCCTGTCATCAATTGGAATATTCCAGGAATGCGATCGCTCCAAGTGGCTACAATCGTGACATTGATTGCTACCTCGCTGGCGGGCATTCTCTCCAATCCGCTGTTTACTCTCGCCAATGACTCAGTTAGCAAAACACCAATGTTGCAAGCTAGTTTGAGCCAAAAAGTAGCAGTTAAGTAGGTGGAAAGGGGAAAGGGAAAACGAACAGTTGAAAGTTGTGAGTTGATGAAAGTTGACCCTTCTCTTCTCTTCGAGACGCTGTGCCTCCGGCAGGCTACCGCCAACGCGAACGAGACGCTACGCGTTGGCGCAGCCTGCGCTTTGCGCTTACGACAAGCTCAGGGCAAGCATTTGACAGTCCCCTCGTCCCCTCGTCCCCTCGTCCCCCTAACCCCTAACCCCTAACCCATGCGAATCGTTTTCTTCGGTACTCCAAAATTTGCGATTCCCACCCTGGAAAAACTTCTATCCCAACCAGAGTTTGAGGTATTGGGCGTGGTGACGCAGCCAGATAAAAAGCGGGGTAGGGGAAATCAATTGATGCCATCCCCAGTTAAAATTCTGGCACTGTCACACGAAATACCCATTTGGCAACCACCAAGAATTAAAAAAGACCCAAGTACGATCGCTGCACTACAAAATTTACAGGCAGATGTATTTGTGGTGATTGCCTATGGACAGATTTTATCCCAAGAAATTCTCGATTTACCCAAATTGGGTTGTATTAATGTTCACGGCTCAATTTTGCCTGCCTATCGTGGTGCGGCACCAATTCAACGCTGTTTAACCGATGGGGTAAATATTACCGGAATTACCACCATGTTGATGGATGCGGGGATGGATACAGGGGCAATGTTGCTGAAGGATACAGTCCCAGTCAAACTCCTAGACAATGCCCACCAATTGGCGGCGAATTTGGCTGTTAAGGGTGCAGATTTACTGATTAATACCCTGATTGACCTAAATAAGATTACCCCGACTCCACAAGAGCATTCAGCGGCTACTTATGCCCCACCGATTCAGAAATCAGAGTATATGATCGACTGGACGCGATCGAGTATTTCACTACACAATCAGATTCGGGGATTCTATCCCGATTGTGTCACAACCCTGCGTGGACAACCGCTGAAAATTAATGCCACCGCACCATTAGGCGCAGAATTTTGGGCAGATCTCCCGCCGGAGATCCAAAAGTTGCAACCGGAGATAGATAGTCTAGATCCTCAAACTGCCCCACCTGGAACGATCGTCAAAATAACTAAAGGCTTAGGGCCAATCATTCAAGCTGGCTCTGGTTATCTGTTATTGCAGGAAGTTCAACTCTCTGGCAAACGTCCTCAGTCTGGTGCGGATTTAGTGAATGGCATGAGATTAGGGATTGGGGAAGTGCTAGGATAACCTAACTGATATCTTAAGTCCAGCTAGATGGAGACTGAATTTTTACTATCCCTATCTATTCCTATGGTTGACCTAGCTTAACCGAGGGCTGATTTTTTTGCAGATTCCTAATTCCATGTTGCTGGAGCACTTTACCACGACTAAGGAATGAAATACCTTGTGCCGATGAGGTACTAATCATGACTGCTTCAACGATTGGTTGATCAACTATTGTTTCAGCAATCCATTCCACAATAAAATTCGCACCAGATCCGCCACTGGCATCATTTGCAGCTATTAAGAAGTCTGTAGAAGCTAGCGACTTCAATTCTACGGGACTTTGAATTTCATGCCTCAGCAGTTGACCATTGGTATCGTAGTAGCGCACCGCAGTAATAATAATCGAATTTGTCAGATCGGTATTCCGAATACTCAGCGTAGCTGACAAATTAATGGCATTATCACGGTTATTGTGGTGATAAATGTGTGAGTAAATGGGGACATATACAGTTTGCCCCATCACAATTTTTTTCCCATCTAAGGTGACTGGTGGCAATGGGGCTGCACGCTGTGGAGATTTTTGCTGGAATGAGGCAGGTAGATCCGAACAAGCGGTAAAGACGATTGTGGTGAGACTCCAATAAACCCAGAGATATGGTTTCAGCTTCATTGGCATTTACCCAAACACACTAAGGACATGACGTTACGCTGGTCGCGTGAACTATCATGCGTAGACTTAGGATAGAGTAAATCAAAATTAGGGAAAAAAGATTGGTCATGGATTGGATCGTATCACAACAACCCACTTCGGGCAGAAATCTCGCCACAGGTAGCTCCGCAGCCGGAAACATTTCTGAGTTGGTCGTTATTTCGATCGTATTGCTGCTGATTGCTACTGTGGTGGTATTAATAACTCAGCAATTACGCATCCCCTATGTGACGGGTTTGGTAATTGCTGGTCTGCCGATCACTGAGGTGTTGTCGCGGCCAATTGGTTTAGATCCATCTTTAGTATTAAATCTTTTCCTGCCTATTCTGATTTTTGAAGCAGCAGTTAATACGGATATCAGCCGTCTTCGGAATACTTTTAAGCCAATCGCACTGCTGGCTGGTCCCGGCTCGATCTTTTCCTCGCTCATTATCACTGTTATGGTGAAGTTTGGGCTGGGCTTAACCTGGATTCCGGCATTGCTAATCGGCGTAATTCTGGCAACTACGGATACCGTATCAATGATTGCAGTGTTTAAAGAAATCCGAGTACCTGCCCGGTTATCGACGATCGTGGAAGGAGAAACCTTATTTAATGATGCTGCTGCCTTAGTTTCCTTCAATCTGATTTTGGTAGTTTACACTACAGGTTCTCTCTCTGTTGTTACCGGTGTTAAAGAACTGGTGGTGGTCGCTTTGGGTGGAGGAGTATTGGGTGGTATTTTAGGCTACTTGAGTCTGCCGATCTTTGTCCGATTGCACGATCCTTTGAGCAGTCTGTTGCTAACAGTTTCTCTGGCATTGGGGACATTTCAAATCGGGCAATTTTTAGGTGTATCAGGTGCTGTGGGGGTGGTTGTAGCTGGACTCATTTTTGGTAATTTGGGGCTTGCGCGGAGTTCGTCCGCCTCAGATCGCATCACCGTGTTAAGTTTTTGGGAATACGCTGGGTTTGGAGTCAATACATTCATTTTTCTACTGATTGGCATCGCCATTAACCCCGTAACCCTGTGGAAAATTTTGCCTGCTATTATCTTCGTTATTTTTGCCTACCAATTGGGCCGAATGCTCTCAGTCTATCCACTGTTAGCAGGGCTACAGTGGTTCGATCGACCTATTCCAATCCGCTGGCAGCACGTCCTGTTTCTGGGCAATATCAAAGGTTCACTCTCGATGGCATTAGCCCTGAGTATTCCGCTTACCTTACCAGATCGAGAACAGATCGTGACACTGGTTTTTGGGGCTGTGTTATTTTCACTGGTGGGACAAGGCTTGGGTCTACCCTGGCTGGTCAAACGGCTCGGAATCAGCCGTGTTTCTGATGTAGCGCAAGAAGCTGGGCAATTACAGATTCAGTTGATTGCTGCTAAGGCTGCTCAAGATGAGCTAGATAGTTTGCTCAAATCGGGAGTATTACCAAAAGCAGTGTATGCGGAAATATGGGCATCTTATCAAGCGCGAGTAGCAGAGTCGGAACGAGTGCTGCGCGATTTTTACAATCAACATCGAGCAGGGCAACTAAAAGACGATAGCACTGGATTAGATTCCATTCACCGACGATTGCTGCTCGCCGAAAAAGGTGCTGTTGCCGATGCCCTCCGCAAGCGAATTTTGCCAGAAGATCTAGTGCAGCTATATGTCAAAGATTTAGATCGGAAACTGTTGATGTTGGAAGATGACTAGCCCGAATTCCCAGGTAATCAATCATCGGGTGAACCAATTCTGGACGGGTAACGACCAGGATCGTGGAGCCTGCCGCAAGAATGGTATTGCCGTTGGGAATCTCTAGATTAGCATTGGCATAACACTGATAGCCGATAATTAGCGATCCAGTTGGGAAGCGAGGGTCTTGAGCAACTTGGGCAACGGTTCGACCAGCCACATTACAATCACCAGGCACAGGTAGCTTGAGAATTTCGACCTGTCCTTGCTCAAAATGCATCATCGACTCGATTTGCGGATATTCAATGGCATTTGCCATCGTTGCAACTGCCAAATCCACCGTGCTAATGATATGACTAGCTCCAGCGAGACGATAGGCTTCTAAAAATTCGCGATCGCACATCCGCACCACAATATGAGAAATGCCATAACTCCTAGCCAAGACAATCAGTGCCAAATTTAAGGCATCATCTCGGAGCGCGGCAACGACGGCATCAGCTTGTTTGATGCCCGCTTCGATCAGAACTGTTGTGCTAACGGCACTGCCATCAAAGGTCATCACCCCAATTTTTTCCCGAGCAAAGCGGCAGGCTAAAGGATCGGTATCAATGATGGCAACTGTGTGACCAAGTTTTAATAACTGTTGGGCTAAACCCAATCCGATCATTCCGGCCCCACCGATTAATACATACATTGCTGATTGTTATCTGATGTATTGAATATTGTAAACTCACTACAACCTTATCCCCTGTTGTCACTTTCTCGATCCTGTGATGATAAAAGTCACCCGAAAAGCGATATTTGTGGCGTGATCTGCCATCCGTTCGAGGTGCCGAATCGCCAGTGCTAAGAGAATTGTGGGTTCGGCGGTACCTTGGAGATTAGTTTGGCTGGCAAGAATTTGATAAATCTCCTCATAAGCTCGATCAACATCATCATCTAATCGATGAACAGTGGGACCTGCTGTACCATCTAGATTCGCGAGGGCAACAAGACTAGTCTCTAGCATTGCTCTAGCATTATGAGACATTTGCTCGATCGCTGGCAAGACTGGATGTGTGGGGTATGGAAATAATTTGAGGGCAATTTCGCCGAGGTCTTTGGCATAATCCCCAATTCGCTCTAAATCTCTGACCATCTGCATAAAAGCACTCAGCAGTCGCAAATTCTGCGCCGCCGGAGAAGCAATCGTCATTAATTCAGCACATTCAACCTCGATTTGACGATAGAACTTGTCGATTTTGCGATCGAGGAGAGGAATTTGTTGGATGAGATCGATCTCTCGATTGAACAAGGACTGATGAGCCAATCGGAAGGAGTCTTCAACTAAAGCTCCCATCAAGAGGAGATCGTGTTCTAATCGACGGCTTCTCCGTCGATATTGGCCAGACTCATTCAATGTATAAGAATAAGATTTATTCAAATTTAACAGGTAGGATTTTATACGAGTGTGTAGACCTCAAAAATTCACACTTTCCCATTCTAACGAACAGATCTATTTCATTGTTGTCTCGAACATCACTAAAACTGAAAATCAAGTCAATTCAATCTGGGGCAAGATCAACTGGATCCAAGCTCCACCTGTTTTTGGATGATTGCACGCTGTGACAGTTCCGCCATGGGCAATCGCAATTTGCCGGACAATTGCCAGTCCTAATCCACTCCCAGCGGTAGATTTGCCCAAGTTTTCAGAATTTGAGCCTTGGCGGTGGCGAGAGGTATCACCCCGATATAATCGGTCAAAAATATATGGAATGTCCTCTGGTGCAAATCCATTACCATCATCATACAGATCGATAGTGACTTGACTAAAAGTTTCCGCTGCTGACAACTGGATATCGATCCAAATGTGCCCACGATCGGGACAGTATTTAATACTATTATCGAATAAGTTGATAAATATTTGGGTAAATCTCGCTCGATCTAGTTGGCAAATTAGCTGCTGTGGTCCCGCATAAATTAATTCAATTTGTCTCTGTGTGGCAATTGGTTCGAGACTCTGCCAAGCTGCTAAGATAAGTTCGATCGCGTCTACTTCTATTAAATGTAGATATCGATCGGGAGCGGTTTCTAGCTGTGAGAGTTCGAGAAAATTCTGCACCAAATCGATCAGCCGATTGGTTTCATTCAACATCCGTTGCACCCAGCGCGTCAAATTAGGCGCGACTCTGGGTTCTAATGTCTCCGCGACGAGCCGCATCGCCGTTAGCGGTGTGCGGATTTCATGGGCGAGATCCGCTAACCATCGCTCCCGTGCTGTTGCGGCATCAATTTGGGTTTGCTGGCTCTCGACAAATACACCGATTTCTCCATCAATCAGCGGAATACTATTGGCTTTGAGCCAAATCGATTGGGAATTTGCTGATTTATACCCAGAATAAAATTGCCAGACTAATTCTTGCGGCTGCTGACGCGATCGTGTTTGTTCAATTAAGCGATCAAGTTCATGGGAACGAACTAATTCCAATAACAATCTTAATTGCCCCGGCTGCCAATTGTGAATTTGCAGCAACTGTTGTGCGATCTGATTACACAAGATAATCTGATTGGCATCATCGAGTTGTAAATAGCCGATGGGAGCTTGAACTAGTGCCGACTGCCAACTCAATAACTGTTGCTCTAGCTGCTGTTGTTCTTGCTGCATAATTACCGCGCGCCGCTGGACTTTTGACATGATCGGCAATGCGATATTTTCAGACTCTTGGGCTGAGTCCATCACTGCTAAGATCCGCCCCAATTGTCGCCGCAGATATTCCTCGCGCCAGATGTAGCAGCCCCCAGCACCTACGAACAACCCTGCGATCGCAGATATTACAGCTAAAGACATGGCTAAATATTATGGATTAGTTAATTTGGCGATCGTGATTTTCGATCGTCCCTCCACCATATCCCAACTGCGTCAAAAATTTTCAGTCCAGCAGTTTAGCATAATTGATTCAGTCCAGCGATGAGTCGATCGTTCTCCTCGACCGTCCGAACGGCAACCCGAAAGAATCGATCTCCCAGTTCGGGGAAACTGAGACAATCGCGGATTAAAATTTGATGCTGTTTCAGGAGTTCAGCTTGGAGTTCAGTTGCCGAGCGATCTGATTTGACGAGGAGAAAATTTGCGGCTCCGGGATAGGGATACAACCCTGGTATCTGACTCAGACTGTCAAATAAGCTCTCGCGGGCAGGACGGAGCCAATCCCAGGTCATTTGTTGAAACTGGGTATCTTGCAAAACTTCAATGGCTGCGGCTGCGGCAAGGGAATTTACTGGCCAAGGATCGCGCCAATTTTGCCACCGTCGTAATCGATCGGGATGAGCGATACAATAGCCCAATCGTAATCCCGGCAATCCGTAGAATTTTGTTAGCGATCGTAAGACCACCAAATTGGGATATGTACCAATCATCGGAATTAGACTTTGCTGCTCAGTTGGGTCTAAAAAGTCCATAAAGGACTCATCCACGATTGTCAGTTCAAATTCATTGAAATAGGATGTGATTGTCTCTCTCTGCCAAATTTGCCCCGTCGGGTTGTGCGGATTATTGACGATTAATCCGAGAGAATGGGGAATTTCGGTAGGAAGATGGCGGAGCGCAAAATCAAGATCGCCAATCCCCCCATCTGCCAAGATCATCGATCGCGGTACAATCCTGGTACCAAAGGTTTGGAGAGATCGCCAGTAATCCCCAAAAGCTGGAGTTGGGAGTAATGTAATATTGAGCTTAGATAATTCCCAAGCTGCCCAAGTCAATAGTTCTGCGGCACCATTGCCAGGTAAAATCCAGTCAGGATCGACATTGTGGTGATCGGCGATCGCCCGACAGAGTTCTGGATAGTCAGGGTCGGGATAGGTTGCGAGTGTATCTAAACGCTGTTTAATCGCCGCGATTGCTGTTGGCGACGAACCAAAGGGAGTAATACTCGCTGAAAAATCTAAAATAAGAGAGGGGGGACAGCCAGCTAGTTTCGCTGCCCAGTTTGGATTCCCCCCATGTTGTGGTCGATTTAACAAGTTTCTGCGCGGATAAATTTAGGTGACACAGACCTGTTTGGATGCTTTTGCATTCACTCAGGTTGTGAAAGAACAGGCAATATTGTGGAGGATACCTCCGCACTACCAGCTGCGCCCGTCGCTCACCTGATCAGGTAGAGCGCGGGGTTTCTACTGTTTAAGCTAATTAATCTTCAGCAGAAACTTTATCTTTGAACAATTTACCTGCCGAGAAAGCCGGCACTGTAGTTGCCGGAATTTCCATTTTCTCTCCGGTTCTAGGATTGCGCCCTTCGCGTTTTTGGCGGTTTCTGGGTTCAAAGGAACCAAAGCCGACAAGGGTAACTTTGTCACCTTTAGATACAGCTTCCATAATTGCTTCCAATGCGGCTGACAAAACTGTATCAGCTTGCTTTTTAGTCACACTAGCTTTTTCGGCTACCTGATCGACTAATTCACCTTTATTCATGTATAGATCTCCATTAATGAGGTTGGTACGGGTCTGGCACAGGCTCATGTTCCGAGCTGGGATGGGTGCCAATATTTGATGGAAATAGGGCTACAAGGCAGACTGACTAACGGTTTTAGATCGCAATATTTCGTTTAGTGCCGATCGACTGCGACCATTAGTCGTCAGTCTAGTTTGCCATAAAAATGCGAGAATCTGACGCAAATGGCTTACCGTCTGCGATCTCTATCGTACTTCCACTGCATTATTCTAATGTCTACGAGCCTAATCTGGATCGCTGAAAGCTTTAATTTATGTTGATTTTCGTTATTTTGCTTATCATTTAGGTGAAATCTTGCCAAAAGTGGGTGTAAATGAGTACTATTACTCACCCACACCCACTCGCCGCATTCACCTAACGGCCAAGCATCAGTCTGGCATCAACCCCAGGTGTATAATTCACCTGCGTTTTGTTATCATCCAAAATTTGGGGTGTGAGTAAGACAACTACTTCTTGACGTTGATTAGATTTACTCGTGCTGCGGAATAAGGCTCCGAGGATCGGAATATCGCCAAGAATTGGCACCTTAGAAACACTGGTGCGATCGGATTCTTGGATAATTCCCGATAGAATCAGTGTTTGACCATCCCGCAAGCGAATCTCACCAGAATTCATCGTCCGCGATTGGAGCAGACTGATCTCACCATCCCCAGTATTTACGGTGCTACCGATCGAGGATACAGTCGGCGTAACACCCACGGAAACAAATCCATTATCATCAATCCGATTGACCAAGATATCTAGACTCAATCCAGCTTCCTTGATAATTGGCTCCCTGGTGCTAGTAGTTGCCCCAGTCCCGGCTACAGAGTTGATTTTAAAGCCACCAAACACTTGTTGCGTGAGATTTACAGTCGATTTTTGACCCTCTTGAACGACTAGGGTAGGGTCGGTCAAGATTTTGCCATTGCCACTGATGATTTGCGCTTGGAGCGTGGAAAGAAACTTTGTGGGGTATTGGAAATTTTGTGGTAGTGCGTAAGTATATTTGTCTGGCGTAACGTTAAATCCAATAATATCACCGTTGGCATTGAAAAGTGGAGTAGAGGAACCTGCTGTATAGCTAGTCACACCTGGTTGATAAGGATTTTCGGTGGTACCGAAGCCAGGACGAGGAATATTACCTAGTCCAGCCGCATCAGGTCCACCAGTTTGATTGCTAAAATTTGCATTGGGCGAATAGTCGAGAAATGGAGTAGAGTCACCTGGTAAAGTTAGCCTGCCAATAGGTGGTGTGGTGACACTATTGAGTACCTGATTAGTTTTCGGTGGATTGTAGCCACCGTAGTTATAAACAGCGGCACCATTATCAACGGAGAGGAAACCTTCTCCAGCCTTAAAGGATAGGCTGTTGCTCATGCTATCTGCATTAGAAAGGTTGACATCGACGATTTTGACATTCAGCGCAACTTGACGACGACGAGCATCCAGTCTAGTTATCATGGCTGAAGCTACTTCTACCTTGCGAGCTGGTCCCACTAAAGTGATTGAGTTTAGACGTTCATCAACATTGACAGCAAGACCTCGTAACAAAGTTGGCGCATTCGCCGTATTAATGCTGGTAATACCAACTTGGATCGATTTTTTAATGCTTGTTTGCGTTACTTCCCCTACTTTTAGTGATTCCGATACTGTTGTTTCTTGGGGAGTTCTCGCTTCTGCGCCCTGGGAAGCTAAAAATGCCGCAGCAGCAGGAGCCGAAATCTGGTTTACTCTTAGTGTCCGGACAATATTTTCCTGAATCGAATCAGGTAACTTTGGCCCGACAAAAATAGTCCGCCCCACTCGAACGGCTTCGTAACCACTCATCTTCAGCACGTAGTTAAATGCACTTTGGACGGGTTCATTGCGGAGATTAAGGGTGATTCTTGGTTCAGTTTTTGGGGTGACGGCTGCCTGATTATTTTTATCGTCAGGATTACTCGACATGTATGCTAGGTTGAGTCCAGAAGCTTGAACCAATATCTCTAGTACTTCTCGAATGGGAGCATCCTTCAATGTTAATTTAGGTATATTTCTTTCACTGCCTAGATCGACGTTGCTGAAAATTGTACCATCCAGATTCGAGACACTGATATCGCCGACAGGGGGGGCTACAGCACGAGGCATAGTTGGAGTTAGTAACCCCACACCAGGTGTGGGGGTGACACCATCAATGGTGATTTGGGGGTTGGGAACCAAGGGTGGTGTTTGAGCAAGCAGGTCGCTGCTGGCGGTTGGCTTGTTCTGATTGGCTGGTTGTAGAGTCGCGCTAACGGCAGTTGCAGAGAATGCCGCAACCGCGCTACCCATTACAATACTGGTAATAATCTGTTTACGTTGTCTCACTTTAGATCTCCTAATCCAGGAAAATAGTTGGTCGGGGTGGTGGGGGAAATTTGGGATTGAATAAACTGGACATGCCTAGCAAACTGATGTTGTTTGGGCTAGCTAACGAGGATGTCAATATTTACTTCTTCTTAGCTGGTGCGGGGGGCGGCGTTGCTGCTGCTTGCTCTGCGGGACTCAAGGGAATCAAAGCTTGGATTTTAAAGGAAGTTTTGATGATAGCGTCAGGTTGGGGAACGATTCGTCCTTGAGCATCTACTACGATCTTCTGAGTTGACTTGTCTACATCCGCACGAAAATCTTTGACAAGTAGTAATTGATCCAATCTTTCGATCGTCCGTAAAATCGATTGCACTTGTTCAAAATTACCGTTAACTTCGATCGCCACCCCTTTGCGTTTGACTTTATTATTTAAAGCTGCGCCTAGAGAACTATCTGTGACAACAGTTGCACCATTACCACCACTAGCAGCGGGGGCATCTGGAGTGAATTTTTGTAACTCACCCTGCCGGATATTGACTAATTTATTCAAATCTAGTAACAGGGTATCTAGCTTTTTATCACTAGCAAACAAACCGACGACTACTTGCTTTTGGGCTTTCACTCGATCGCGACTCTGTTCCGCAGCGGCAATTTTTTTAGCATTGTCTTGGCGTTGTTGAATCTGCTCTTGAGTTTGAGCTAGTTTTGTTTCCAACTCTTGATTTTTAGCCAATTGTGGTTGTAAAAAACTCACAAATAAATATCCAGAAATTGCCACACCAGCCGCTGCTAAACCGATACCAACGATCGGTGGACTAAATGTAATCCCAAAAATTGAGGGATATGTTGGTGCGGCGATGAAAGATTGACTAATAGATATATCGTTATCGATTAAATCGCTACTATATGCCATTATTTGATTACCTGCTGTTGTTGAAGACTTCTAAGGCGAGTTACCAGCCCGACTGCCCCTTTGCGTTCTAATTCCCGGATCAGGTCGGTGGCGGGAATCCGTTTGAGTGAAGTTTGAATCTTGTAGTCAACTACCTTGGGCAGTTCTAATCGATTCAGTTTATCCGCCGCCGCTAGATCTTGTTCGGTCGGTTCTTTTTCCTTAGCGAGAGGAACTTTTGTCAAGGCGACAGCATCGGTCAAACTAGCACTCAGTAACTGAGTATCATCAGGGTTAAAAAAGGCTGACTGCTTGAGTGTCAAGATAAAATTGTTGACTTCTTCAAAGGATTTGGCTGTCCCAGTGATATCTAGTTTGGTTGTCGGGATCTCCGCAGCCAAGGTTGCGGTTGGCGGGGTGCTAGTCGGAACTGCTGGTGTACTAGCAGCAGGTGCAGGACTAGCTCCAGGGGGAGGACTTGCTTCTGGATTGGGTGGGGTGGTGATTTTTTTCGCCAAGCCACCGCCTGCTGCGGGTGCTGGTGCGGCTCCTGCTGCGGGTGCATCAGCTTTCACTTCAGTTTGAGCGACGTTAGCGATTTGCACACCTTGGGGGATGCTCTCTCGTAAGTCTTGCAATACGGCAGACCAGGGTTGAATTTGATTGAAGACACTGGCTAAAGCCTGAGTTTCATCGTTAATTTGAGCGACTTCAGCATTAATTTGCTGAAGCTGCTGATCTTGAGCTTTGAGACTACCCAGCTTGCGATCTAATTCTTGCTGCTTGGCTTCTAGTTGAGTAGTTTGTTGACCAGTCCACAGCCAAGTACCACCGATTGCTAGCAATGATAGTACAGTAACTCCGGCACCGATATAGATTGGCACCTTACCATACTGACTCGTAGTTGTGGTTGGACCACTGGTAAATTGAGATTGAGTCTGTTTGCCCGATCGATATTCCGGCCGTTCGCTCAATAAATTGATATCTAAACTGTACATATTTTTATACCTCGCGCATTCCTAGTCCTAGAATTACTCCCAGTCCAGGTCGTTGACCAAGCGGAATTTCCATTTCGGGTTCGATGCCCAAACCAGCGACTGGATCGATTTGAGTCGTGGGGATACTCAATCTTTGGGTGAAAAACAAGTCGAGTTGACCTAACCCGCCACCTGGGCCAGCTAGAAGTAGTTGTTCGAGCTTGAGTTCTTGACCGTTATGACTCATGTAAAATTCGATCGAACGACGCACTTCATCAGCGAGTTCCGCCAGAATCCTCATCATGGCGGCCATCCCTGGATTGATACTAGTCATCGTCTGGGTATGGCTGAGACTACTCACCGCAATATCTGGGATCGTAATATCTTGCAAGACCTCAGAACTCCGCGAGACGGGGAGATTCATCGCACTAGTCAGAGCCTCTTGCAGTTGGAAAGTGCCAATCGGTACGGTGCGGTTAAATTGGGGAATTCCATTCACCACAATGGCAATTTCAGTACAATCAAACTCGATATCAATTAACACAACTGCTTCTTGGGGGGCAAATTGGCGCAGTTGCTCTTTAATAGTACGCAATACGGCAAAGCTGCTAATTTCCAGAACTTTTACTGATAATCCCGCGTATTGGAATGTTTCGAGATAACTATCGGTAACTTCCTTGCGGGTTGCTGCCAGCATAACTTGCACTTTGTCAAGCCCATCTTCATCCGTAACTAAATCGAGTTTTTGATAGTCGAGATCGACCTCATCGCGGGGATAGGGTAGATATAATGCTGCCTCCTGGTTTAAAATCAAATCGCGGACTTCTCGATCGTCCAATTCAGCTGGCAGGGGAATTAACCTAATCACTGCTTCGCGCATCGGTACCGAAGTCGTGACGTGAGTTGCTTTAATTTGATTGTCAGCCAGGGTAGTGGTAATCAACTCTCCCAATTCCTGGGGATTGACAATTCGCCCCTCTTCAAAAATTCCAACCGGAACTTCCGCAGAGCAGAGATTTTTGAGCGTGATTTCAGCACCTTTTTTTTGGAGTTGAGCAATGTTGATCCGTTCGGAACAAAGTTCGATTGCGACTCCATTACCCCGACGAGGAAATAGATTTTTTAATCGATTCAGCATACAAATTTATGACTCATAGCCTGGGAATATGCCACTGGGTAAAAGCAGCGCAGATGGGTATGTAAAGGGGGAGTGTCCCAAATCGGCTGCTAGAGAGTAGTTCTACAGCTTGTGGGGATGGTCGCCACGGAGCAATCGGTAATGGAGCAAAAGTTGGCTAAACAATTTAATTACACTCCTGAATCTAAATTACCCAGAACCACCCCTGACAATTAACATTTTTCCAAGTTGATGAAAATTATTTAGAGATTTGGCGATTTGAAGTCGTGGTGGGAGATGCGGAGATTTTTGCCCTTAGTCATTGATTTGTGTTAATTGTGGCAAACGAAGGTTTGGGAACTAGATTATGATAGAAAAACCAGATGCCCAGTCCTTCAACTTTCGATCGACAGCGAATTGAATCATTACAGCAGTAACAGTCATCGTCTTATGCCAACATCCTCTTCTAGTCAGCAGATTCCCAAGATTGAACCATCCTTACTGGTGAGTTTGGTCGTGACTCCTTGGTTATTAACAGTTGTTGTTGTTCGGGCTACACAGGAGATCCTCGAACAGGTAGGATTAGCAAGTGAAGAGATCTTTCGCGGTGATCGATTGCCAGTGCTACATTTTCCAGATCGGCAGGACTAAACCGTTTCCCTTCCCTGTCTAACTTGCTCGCCCATTTCTGGGTAGTTTGCACCCACTTCTAATCCGTGAGTAGATCTCATATGCATCAGATAGCCCACCCATTTGAACCAGATTTGATGGTCACATCTCCACCCAATTTATTACTACACTATCGCCTCAAGGTAATTGAAGACCTGTGGGAGCGGGTGCTGCGCGATGCTTGCGGCCAAGATTTAGTCAACTTGCTCAATCAGTTGCGTGAGATGTGCTCACCAGAAGGGATGGCTGTAGAACCGTTATCGGGACAGGTACATCAATTAATCGAAAAGCTCGACCTCAATGATGCCATTCGGGCTGCACGGGCATTCGCCCTTTACTTCCAACTGATTAATATCGTCGAACAGCACTACGAACAGCGTGAACAAAAACTAGCACTCAAGTTGTCACTGAAAAAAACGCCCCCCGCAGTCACTAGCCCAGCACATCAGTCTAGTGGCGTATTAGGTGCGGGTTTACTCGAAAAGAATTGGCAAGCTGCGAACGAACCACCGAAGGACCGGGGTACATTTACGGCATTATTCCCATTCCTCAAAGCGGCTGGAGTTCCACCCCAGCAAGTTCAGCGGTTGCTGGATGAGTTAGACATTGGCTTAGTCTTTACCGCTCACCCAACGGAAATTGTACGCCACACGATTCGCGATAAACAACGACGGGTGGCTAAGATTCTCGAAAAACTCGATCGAGCCGAAGAAGAAATGCAGCACTTAGGCATCGAGTCTTCCTGGGAAACTGTCGAACTTGAAGGACAACTCTTGGAAGAAATTTTGTTATGGTGGCGGACTGATGAGTTACATCAATTTAAACCCACCGTACTGGATGAGGTAGACTATACACTTCACTACTTTGAGGAAGTTTTATTCGATGCGATTCCCCAACTTTCCCAACGGCTAAATCTTTCGCTCAAACAGTCATTTCCCCATCTGACTCCCCCCAGCAATCGGTTTTGTCGGTTCGGTTCTTGGGTTGGATCCGATCGTGATGGCAATCCATCCGTCACGCCTAAGATTACATGGCAAACTGCTTGCTATCAGCGGGGAATTGTCCTCAAGAAATACATCAAATCTACACGCGGGCTAAGTACTTCGCTTAGTCTGTCTCTCCACTGGAGTAATGTTTTACCTGCTCTGCTAGAATCGCTCGAACAGGATAAAGCCCATTTCCCCGAAATTTATGACCAGTTAGCCATCCGCTACCGTCAGGAACCATACCGTCTCAAACTTGCTTATATTGTGACCCGACTCTCCAATACACTCGATCGCAGTCGTCAAGTCGCCGATTGGGATAGTTTACAATCGATCAAAGCGGAACTCAACCCCAATACCTGTTACCATTCTGGGGCAGATTTCCTCAAAGAACTGTACCTAATTCGCCAAAGTTTGAATCAAACCGGACTAACTTGTCAAGCCTTGGAAACCCTGATCTGTCAGGTGGAAATCTACGGTTTCAATCTCGCCCAACTGGATATCCGCCAAGAGAGTGGCCGTCATGCAGATACGATCGCGGAAATTGCTGAGTATCTCCAAGTACTCCCCCAGCCCTATCACGATCTCTGTGAAGCCGAGCGCGTTCAGTGGTTGGTCGGCGAACTCAAAACCCGTCGCCCATTAATTCCTGGCGAATTACCCTTCTCCCTCAAAACAGCCGAAACTGTCGAAACCTTTCGGATGCTCCGCCGACTTCACCAGGAATTTGGCCCAGAAATCTGTCAAACCTACGTGATCAGTATGAATCGGGATGTCAGCGACATTCTAGAAGTAATGCTGCTAGCTAAAGAAGCCGGATTGTACGACCCAGCTACCGGGATTACCAGTCTGCAAGTCGTCCCCCTATTTGAAACCGTCGAAGATCTCAAAAAAGCCCCGATTGTGATGCAATCGTTGTTCGAGCTACCCCTCTATCGATCGGCTCTAGCTGGTGGCTATCAGCCGACTCCCGCCACCGCTGTTCCAGGTTTAGTCCCCAATCTCCAAGAGGTGATGCTGGGCTATTCTGACAGCAATAAAGATGCGGGATTTCTCAGTAGTAACTGGGAAATTCATAAAGCCCAAAAAGCCCTGCAAGCGATCGTCGAGAAATACGGCGTTAAGCTGCGGATTTTCCACGGTAGAGGTGGAAGTGTCGGTCGCGGGGGTGGACCATCCCACGAGGCGATTTTAGCTCAACCAGGGCAGAGTATTAATGGGCGGATCAAGATTACCGAACAGGGTGAAGTTCTCGCTTCTAAATATTCCCTGCCTGAACTCGCCCTCTATAACCTCGAACAGGTTGCCAGTGCAGTGATTCAAACCAGTATTCTCTCTGGGAGTGTGGATGATATTGAACCGTGGAATCAGGTCATCGAAGATCTGGCCGATCGATCGCGCCGTCATTACCGCGCCTTGGTATATGATTGTCCCGATCTGGTCAACTTCTTTCATCAAGTTACACCGATCGATGAAATTAGTCATCTCCAAATTAGTTCCCGTCCCGCCAGACGTGGGGGTAAACGGGATCTCGCCAGTCTCCGGGCCATTCCCTGGGTGTTTAGCTGGACGCAAAGCCGATTCCTCCTCCCCTCCTGGTACGGTGTGGGTACGGCGATTCAAGAATTTGTCGCTGAGTCGCCCGAAGAAAACTTTGACCTGTTGCGCGGTTTCTACCGCAAATGGCCATTTTTCCGCATGGCAATTTCCAAAGTGGAAATGACCATTTCTAAAGTCGATCTCCAAATCGCCCGTCACTACGTGGAAGAACTCTCCCACCCAGACGACAAGGAGAGATTTATCTCCCTATTCAACCAAATCACCCAAGAGTATCATCTCGTCTGTGATATGGTGCTGAAGATTTCCGGTCACGAACGATTACTAGACGATAATCCCGAACTGCAAAGATCTGTTCAACTCCGCAATGGGAGCATCGTCCCCTTGGGTTTCCTCCAAGTCTCACTCCTAAAACGTCTCCGCCAACATGGCGGCGCAGGGATGATCTACTCCCGCTACAGCAAGAAGGAACTGCTCGACGGTGCCCTGCTAACCATTAACGGGATTGCCGCCGGAATGCGGAATACGGGATAGGAATCTAGGGTGGATTGAAAAAAATACCGATTCTTTCGCCTGATCGACGAGATCGATGTGTATGCTTTGCGATATGATCTGGACTGATCGGTGTTTAAAGATATGAGTAAATTTGGCTAACTTCGTTACCGAAATTTACTCGGTTAAATGTATCTAGATATTTACTGAGATTTATAAGAAGAGGGCAAAAGGCTGTGATTAGAGTCGCGATTAATGGGTTTGGACGGATCGGTCGGAATTTTATGCGGTGTTGGTTAGGCAGAACTGACAGCCATATTGAAGTGGTCGGGATTAACGATACTTCCGACCCTGCTACCAATGCACACTTGCTGCGGTATGACACCATGTTAGGCAAGTTTGATGCGGATATCAGTTGTGATGACAACTCCATCACTGTCAACGGTAAGACGATCAAATGTGTATCCGATCGCAACCCTGACAATTTACCCTGGAAAGCATGGGATATCGACTTAGTAATTGAATCTACAGGGGTCTTTATCAGTCATGCGGGTGCTTCCAGACACATCAATGCTGGTGCAAAAAAAGTATTGATCACTGCCCCTGGTAAAGATGAAGATGGAACCTTCGTCGTTGGGGTTAACGAAAAAGACTACGATCATAATAAACACTTTATCATTAGCAACGCTAGCTGTACTACCAACTGTCTAGCACCCTTTGCCAAAGTCCTCAATGATAATTTTGGGATTATCAAAGGGACAATGACCACAACTCATAGTTATACTGGCGACCAACGGTTGCTAGATGCTTCCCACCGCGATTTACGTCGCGCACGTGCGGCGGCAATGAATATTGTCCCGACTTCGACGGGTGCAGCGAAGGCAGTGGCTTTAGTGTTACCAGAATTGAAAGGGAAGCTGAACGGCATCGCCCTTCGCGTACCTACGCCCAACGTATCCGTTGTCGATTTGGTCGTCAATGTCGAGAAGAAAACCTTTGCAGAAGAAGTGAATTCAGTCCTCAAGGCGGCTGCTAATGGTCCGATGAAAGGTATTTTGGACTTCTGTGAGCTACCACTAGTTTCCAGCGATTTCAAGGGTACTGATGCCTCTTCGACCATTGATGCTAGTCTGACGATGGTAATGGGCGATGATATGGTCAAAGTTATTGCTTGGTACGATAACGAATGGGGTTACAGCCAACGGGTAGTTGACTTGGCTGAAATCGTCGGTAAAAACTGGGTTCGATAATTAGTAAAGACATAGCCCCGACTTTTTCAACTCGACTTTAGCCATTAGAGGCGAAAATGAGCAAGAAATAGGTGAAAAATGGAGTAGAGTCAACTAATTACGGTAGGCTCTACTCCATTTTGATACTAAAATAACTACAGCTAATAACCCAGAATTTCTGATTGACTGCGATGACTACAATTCGTCAGATTTCCACAATTGGCAACTCAATTTTACGCCAAAAATCTCAGACCATTGACGATTTTACCAATCCACAAATTGACGTTCTAATTGATGATTTAGTTGCCACTGCTCACGCTGCTAATGGTGTCGGCATTGCTGCACCACAGATAGCTGAATCTATGCGGCTATTTATTGTCGCCTCTCGTCCAAGTCCGCGCTACCCATTAGCACCAACCATGGAACCAACGGCGATGATTAATCCTCAAATTATCGATCGATCTACCGAAATTATCCGAGGTTGGGAAGGCTGTCTGAGTGTACCCGAGCTAAGAGGATTTGTCCCTAGAAATGAAACAATTGAGGTAAAATATCTGACTAAGTCTGGTGAGTTAGTTCACACGGAACTAACTGGATTTGTTGCGAGAATTTTTCAGCATGAACTCGATCATCTCGATGGAATTTTATTTCCCGATCGAGTCTCAGATCCAACCGAATTAATCACTGAAGCAGAATACCTTAAGATCGCTTTTAATTAACTATTAATCATTAATTTTTGTGGCTTGGGAGCATTCCAACTTTTAGGGTATTTTAAATAGATTTAACGATCGACTGCCAGATTGACCAAATCTTCAATCTGTCGCAAATTAGGATCGCCAGCCAGATAACCAATCCCACGATGTAAATGGAGTCGAAATTGCTGGCTGAGAATTTCCGGCTGTGTACCTAAACCATCCTGATAACAGCGTTGTTTCAGTGCGAGAATCAAAATATCTGCAATATCCCCGCCAAATACTCGCCAACTCATTTCCAGATTACTATCTGCCGGAATCGGTATGATAGAAGGGGGGGCCGTTTCTGCTAGTGAACGGCAAAACGCCCAGCGACACAAAATATTCCACTGCTCGATTTTCGTCAATCGCTTGAGTTTCACCAATTGGTCTTTAGCCGGTTGTGACAGTCTAATATTATTAACAGGTGGTTCCATTGATAGTTGTTGGTCATTTATCAATCAGTCTAAACCTCTATCAGCCCAAGTTGCTAGTTACTGTTCAATCGATGGCGGAGACTGGGAGACAGCGAACTATCCTGTCACAACTAATAATTATTCCCGACACCCTAACCCCTAATCTATGTCTACAGTTCAACGTAAAGCCGAGCATATCAGAATTTGTCTAGAATCAGATGTTCAGTTTCAGCGACAGAGCAGTGGATTCGATCGCTACCAGTTTACTCATAGTTGTCTACCAGAATTAGATTATCCAGAAATCGATTTGAGCACTAAATTTCTTGGCAAACAACTCAGCGCACCGATTTTGATTTCCTCAATGACAGGTGGTACAGCACAAGCAAAAGAAATCAATCAGCGTCTTGCGGCTGTAGCGCAGGAATATAAATTAGCAATGGGTGTTGGTTCTCAGCGGGTAGCCATCGAAAAACCTGAGGTGGCGGACACATTCCAAGTTCGCCAGATTGCGCCAGATATTTTATTACTGGCTAATCTCGGCGCAGTTCAACTGAATTATCGTTATGGGATGGAGGAGTGTCTCCGCGCAGTAGAAATACTAGAAGCCGATGGACTGATTTTGCATCTCAATCCGCTCCAGGAGTGCATTCAACCCCAGGGTGATACTAATTTTAAGGGATTACTCGATCAAATTGCTACTGTCTGTCAGCAGTTACCTGTGCCTGTAATTATCAAAGAGGTCGGGAATGGTATTTCCGCCACGATGGCGCAACAGTTAATCGCGGCAGGAGTCAGTGGGATCGATGTGGCCGGTGCTGGCGGGACTTCCTGGGCAAAGGTAGAGAGCGAACGGGCAAAAACAGCCCTCCAACGTCGATTAGGTCAGACTTTTGCGGATTGGGGGATTCCGACAACCGAATGTATTCGGACGATTCGCGCTATCGATTCAAATTTGCCATTGATTGCCTCTGGTGGTTTGCGTAATGGCTTGGATATCGCCAAGGCAATCGCCTTAGGAGCCGACCTTGGTGGTTTAGCTCTCCCCTTTCTTCAGGCTGCGGATACTTCCACCGCCGCAGTGGTGGAATTAGTCCAAATATTAATGGCGGAAATCCAGACAGTGCTATTTTGCACTGGAAATGCTAATTTAACAGCATTACAACACCAGAATTGTCTGCAAATCGAGAGATAGTTAATGTAACAAAATATACGCCAAAATCACCTTTTTTCATCTACGGTAGAGAGCTACTGATTTAGTTTGGGCATAATATACCCTACCAGACTCTAGCTTTTGTTGATCGAAGTCCGACTGCGGCGGCATAAAAGCATACTTATTTGGCATGGCTAAATAGGCGACCGATATTGCACCAACATCTCTGTTCCTCACATCCATTTCTCGAAATATATATATGCGTCAATTTATTAAACAGGCTTTGGCTAGTACCGTCGGTAGTTTCCTCAGCTTGACGCTATTTTCGGCAATTTCATTGACTTTATTTGCCACTATTATTGGGATAATTGTCAATAGTTACGCTACTAAAAATGAAGCTGTTTCAGTTGCAGACAAATCGATTTTGACGATCGATTTATCTCGATCAATTGTCGATCTCGATCCTGGACAGACAATCCAAGACGCGATCGCCGGACAGGCTAGCCCAACAATAGAATTAAAAGCCGTATTGGATGCAATCGATTTCGCAGCCAAAGATTCACAGATTGTGGCAATTTATTTAGATGGTAGTAGTGGTAAACTGCCTGGTGGAACTGGATTTGCTACACTCAAAGAAGTGCGTAGCGCATTAGAGCGATTTCGCAAAACTGGCAAAAAGATTATTGCCTATGATATCGATATGGATAAACGAGACTATTATCTCGCCTCAGTTGCCAATCAACTGCTGATTAATCCAATGGGTTCGATCGATATTAATGGCTTTCGATCGGAGACAATGTTTTTTAAAAACGCTTTTGATAAATACGGTATTGGTGTTGAAGTTGTTCGTGTTGGTAAATACAAATCATTGGGCGAAACTTGGTCTTTAGACAAATTTAGTCCAGCGGCGCGGCAAGAAACTCAGGAGTTATTGAATAATCTCTGGGGTGATTTTAAAACAAGCATTAGTACTAGTCGGAAACTCACCCCGAATTTGATTCAGCAAATTGCTGACGAACGCGGTATCCTTACATCAAAACAGGCGATCGAAAATCGGTTAGTAGATCGCACTGCTTATCCAGATGAAGTAATTGCTGAACTCAAAAAAATTAGTGGTGAGGATGAAGCAGATTCTAGTTCTTTTCGGAAAGTTACTGTTAGTCAATATGCTGATGTAGCTAGTAATGCTCAGAAAATTTCCCGCCGAAAAATTGCGGTACTCTATGCCCAGGGAAATATTGTCAATGGAGAAGGTACACCCGGCCAAATTGGTGGCAATAGTCTAGCTCGTGAACTACGCGAATTGCGATCGGATAAAGATATTAAAGCAGTCGTACTCAGGGTCAATAGCCCCGGCGGTAGTGCCCTGGCATCTGACATTATTCAGCGCGAAGTTCGACTCCTCCAAAAAGAAAAACCAGTCGTTGTTTCAATGGGCGATGTGGCAGCTTCTGGCGGATATTGGATCTCAACTTATTCTAATAAAATCTTTGCTGAATCGAATACTATTACTGGTTCCATTGGTGTAGTTGGCATCAATTTTAATTACCAAAAGTTAGCTAATAAAAATGGGATTACTTGGGATACAATCAAAACATCTAAATTGGCAGATAGCACGACTATTGCGCGTCCCCGGACTCCTCAAGAACTAGCCATTTCCCAACAAATGGTCAATGATATCTATGATAATTTCCTCAATAAAGTCTCCGAATCGCGGAAGTTGTCCAAACAAAAAGTGGCCGAAATTGCTCAAGGTCGTGTCTGGTCAGGGGTTGAGGCGAAAAAGATTGGATTGGTAGATCAGATCGGTGGTCTTAATGAGGCGATCGCCTATGCTGCTGAAACTGCTAAATTGGATCGAGATTGGGAATTAGAAGAGTATCCCGTTGTTGAAGGCTGGGAGGAAAAACTGCTCAAGCGATTTGTCGGCAGTCAAGAGGTTAAACTGCCTCAAGGTCAAGACGCACTAACAGCCGAATTGCTCAAGGTAAAAGCCGAATTAAGCATTTTGCAAAGTCTCAATGATCCTCGCGGTGTCTACGCTCGCTTACCGTTTAATTTCCGATTGGATTAGACTCCCCCTCGCCCATCACGAATAACATGACCTCAGGAAATTTCTGAAATTGCGGAAAGCGGTCGTTAACTCTTGTAGGTAAAATCAACGAGATGATCGGGCAGGATCGACAAATGCACCAAACTAAACTTAGCGCAATTCTAATCACCACAATTTTGGCAACCTGCTTGCCAGTTTATGCCCAAGAACAATCACAATCAATAGACTTGATTGGTGTTGGAACGACACTTCTGAATAGCATCATTAACCCACCCCATCGCACAGCCGAAATTAATGCGGAAGTGGAGATTAAAAAAGCCAAGATTGCCGCAGAGGCTGAAATCGAAAAAGAAAGAATGCGGATCGAAGCTAATAAAACAGCAGATCAGGTGACCCCGATGCTCACCCAATGGGGTGTGAGTCGGGTTGATTGCAGCCCAAATGTAGCCTTCATCAATGGAGTTAGTACTGATACTATCTGTATTCAACCCAATCAAGCGATCAAGCCTGGTTACTATAACTACGATCGCGAAAAAGGTCAGCTAATTCGGACTAGTTCGAGTATCCAAGTCACTCAATCGACCACTATTTCTAGTCCGAATAAAACCACTATCAATCCAGGATTTTAATCTATCTGTATTCCTAATATTTGAATTATTTAATATCTAAAAAAATCATGAAAATAACAACAATAATCAATCAAATTCTCCTAGCCTGTTTTGTTGCTGGAACTACTGTTTTTATACCCCAAATAGCTCAATCACAGTTACCCACAATTATCGATAATACTCAACCAGTCGAACCAGATACTCCAGATGGTTCAATGATCACAGCAGCAGCTAATCCACTTAAGGTTAGTTGTCAGGATTTAAAAACCGTCGTCCAAAAAGGCGATCGTGAGGCAGTCATGGTAGCATGGAACAGTAATTACTTTGGTAAGGAATTTACTCCAGAAAAACGCTGCCAAATGGTCTCAGAACGGCTTCAGCAAGCTGCAAATAACAACGGTGGTACGTTCAAGGATTTAGAGTTAGCTAGTGGCACAGTTAACTCTCAACCGGTGGTTTGCGCGCTCCAGTCTGGTACCAAGAAATGCGATCGTCAAAATCTATTGTTTACTTTGAAACCAGAAAATGCCCGCAATCCTGAAGCTGTCATTCAAAAGTTATTTAACTTTGCTCAAGATGGGAGTGGGATGGTGGAAGAAAGCGCGACCCAAAAACCTAAACCTAAATTGAATTTGGGCAATTGGGAGAAACAAGCATTTTCCAGAGCAAAGCCATTGTCTACCAGTCCCAAAAGAAATCATGACACTGGATTTTAGATAGAATATTATGGGCGGATTTGGACTAAATAGAACGAACCCGCCTTCCAACCAGCAGATCTCAAATGGGTTCTATCCTCAAAATTCTATGAAAGTTGGACAATCTGCACCTAAATTTACCGCACTAGATAGATCGAGTAAAACAATTTGTCTTCAAGATTTTCAAGGTCAGTGGTTAATCCTCTATTTTTATCCCAAAGATAATACTCCAGGCTGCACTACCGAAGCGATCGAATTTACCGACAAATTAGCGGAATTCCAGACCCTAAATGCTCAAGTTGTCGGTATTAGTCCAGATTCAATCACTAGTCATGCCAAATTTATTGCCAAACATAACTTAGAAATTATCTTACTGAGCGACCCCGAACATCAAATTGCCGAACAATACGAAGTGTGGCAATTGAAGAAATTCATGGGCAAAGAATATATGGGCATTATTCGATCGACATTTTTAATCGATCCGACTGGTAACATTGCTCAAATTTGGTCGAATGTTCGAGTTAAAAATCATGCCAATAATGTACTTTTACACTTGAAGCAAGTTCAAGGTTGAGAGTAGGAGCAACTTATAAGTTGCCCCCTACTCTCAATTATTTATCGGGAAACGAGCTAAAACCCCCGCTTTCAAGCGTGGGGATGTAAGCGGCTGCGGCTTTAGCCCTTTGGTCGGCTAGCCGACCATTAGCCTTGGAACGATGCCACGGCTTTAGCCGCAGGATGCGCTCAAGAATAGTACTTTGTGCGTAGAACATATACCTCGAATGATTGGTAAAATAGTATTAGCGGATAGGGTAATTAACCGCTCTAAAAACCCGATTGCTGCCTAACACGCAGACGTTGTACCTTGACAATTGAATCTATGCGGTTCTACTGCATTGTTCTAGATTCCACCTCGCAGTAGGTAAAAGATTCAGAGGAACTAGACGAAACAGCATTTTGAAGCATATTGTTTCAATTCAAAAAGGACTTGCTTTTGGGCAACTAGGGCGGGGCACGTCCAAAGTAACGCTTGGGGAGAATCCCACATCTGGGTTAGACACTGCAAGGTATCTAATCTAAGTGGTTTCGTTGAGCCAAGAATCCCCCCGATTCATCGGTGGGGAGTGTCAATTCATTCGTTCGTGGCACCTTTCTCCCGCAGTTGCCGAGCTATTTCTTCTTCATCAGCACCAGCGGGATTGAGTTGGTTGTAAGTAGCTGATTCTTCTAACAAATCATGGCGCGTAAATACTTCCCCACTAGCTTCAGCAGTTGGTGCAACAGTGGCTAAGTTAGGGCGAGGATCTAGGGAGTACCAACCATACCAATTGCGCGCAGCCAACCATAGAATAGACAGCAAACCTGCCACACTGAGTGTTAAGCCCCGATAACCAGTCAGGAAACCATACACAGGTACAACCACACCGACGATCGTACAAACGACGGCTGCCAGCGAAATTCGCCAGTTTTTGTGACCTAGACCCCAGACCAAACCGAGTAAACCGACAGAAATTCCCCCCCAAACAGATAGAGGATTGAAGAGCCGACTGAAGTAAGTTAAAACAAACAAGCCGACGAAGAACATCAATCCAGCCAGCGCGACATTCCGTAAATTAATCGGGATTGAGAAATATAACAACAGCATCCACCACAGAAAAATGCCAGGAGCAAGTAAGAGCAATAGGGGCAATGTTCCGGTTGGTGCCGCAGCGACCTCAGCAACTCCGACTCCAAAGGGTTTTTGCACTGAGGCATTTTGATTAAATGCCCAGGTGAAGACTTTGAGATTTCCTTGGGTATCTACCTTCGTGGGCATAATCCCACTGATGAAATTGAGCCTAGGAACTGTGGTTGAAATTGCCATGCGGAAGTTCGCCAGTGAACCATCCTTGCCACTGTAGACCCACTGCGGCGAACCTTGGGCGCGATAGCTCACCCGCAGTTTACTGACGTTTCCAGGGGCGATTTGGAGGGGGAAGCTGTATTCGCCCGGATTAATTGCTGTCAATCTTTTATTATCTTGTTCGACACTAAAGTTCTGGAGAAGAGAATAACCAGTTGGCGGGTTAATTTGGAAGACAAACCGATCGGTGATGCCGACAGGATTGGTAACTTGATAATCACCTTTAAAGTCAATTTGGTAATTAGGCTCATCTCCAGCTTTCGTTTGGGTCGGATCGATCCGAATTTGGAGATTGGAACCACTGACTGATGCAGTCCGCGTGACATCTTTTTTGTCTTGGACTTTCACCAATTTGCCATTCAATTGAGTGGTATAGACATAGGGTTCTTGAGTGGTATAGCTAATTTGGGGGGAAGCTTGCTGGATTGGTTCGCCAGTGATTACGGGAGTTGCCTGGGCAACCCGTGCTTGTTCCCAATTAGTCTGACGATTGGCGAGTGTCGAACAGAATAAAAAACCACCCAGCATCAAGGCCGAAATTAATACCGTATGCTGTAATACTTTAATTAGTCGATCGATCCCCATAACCCAATCACCAAGCACAACTTGGCGATCTTGTGGATAGTTACGTTGGGAAAAATTAATTAACGCCATCCCCGCACCAATCCCAATTGCTAACAAGGCAAAAATTGCGGCGACAATCGGCAATTGACTGGTAATCTGATTGAGATATTGGGGTTGAGTCAGATCTGGTAATCCTGTTTGAGCCAGATACCTCAAGGGCAAGGGCACGGCAATCGGGGTGAACAACATAAATAAATTCCTGTAAAAGTAATCGTTGCTAAATCTTGACTTATTTTTAAAGAGTGAATTAGGGTAGCCTGTAAGTTTACTACAACTATGTCAGTTTACCAAAAATTTAGGTTTGAGTTGATGGAGGTTAGCCCATCAGCCTAGCTAAGAGAGAATTGTCACTGTTTGATAACTACCAAAGTATTTATAGGTTTCGACATGATCGATCGCATCAGCTAGGGCAGATTTTAACTTATCTTGATGATCGGTTTCGATATCGATAAAAAATACGTACTCTCCCAAGGAACGCTTGCTCGGACGAGATTCGATCCGACTTAAATTTAAGCCGCGATCGGCAAAAAAGCCTAGAGCTTTAACTAGTCCACCTGGGGCGTTTTCACTCAAGCTAAAGGCGATCGAAGTAATATTGCCACCGCGTTCAGGTTGTAAACTAATTGCCCAGAATTTAGTTTGATTGTCAGGATAATCATTGATCGGATGGGCTAGGATGGGTAAATTGTATAGGTTGGCGGCTCGAACTGAAGAAATGGCGGCTACGTGGGGTTGGCTCTGAAGATCGGTGAGGGCTGCGGTTGTCGAATTGACAGGGATACATTCGGCTGTGGGTAAATGGTGCTGGAGCCATTCTTGACACTGACTCAAGGCTTGAGGATGAGAGTAAACGGTCTGAATTCGATCGAAGTCATGGGCTACAGAAATTAAAGCATGGGAAATCGGTAAGATTAACGCTTTTTGAATCTGAAACCGCTGCACATCATTATCTGTCCAGAGCAACCACAGGATATCTGCGGTCATGACCACACTGCCTTCGATCGAGTTCTCGACGGGAAGGATGGCGTATTCAGCCGCGCCATCCATCACTGCTCTGAGAGTTTGGGGAATGTTGGGATAGGGCTGTAAGCGAAAATCAGCATCTGAGATCTCCGTCTGGGCATAAGCTAATGCCGCTGCTTCTGCATAAGTACCCGTAGGTCCCAAATGAGCAATCGTCACACTCATAAACAATTAAAATTAGTAGCCGTGGGTAATGAATCCTCAGGTGATGAAGACAGCGTTAAATGCTGATTTAATTTATCCTAACTAGAAATCTCCAATCAGACTGCGATAAAATATCAATTGGTCAGATTGTTTACTTAAATATACATAAATCTATTTGCAGATCGATTTGTCACCTAATTTTCTAACATTTCACCCTCCACATGCAAATTGTTAAATTTATCGCAGATCGATCGGTTAACATAGCTGTACCCAAACAGCCTGTGCCAATTCAACACTACCTGCGCCAACCCCAGCGATTAGTTCGCGCCTTAACCGATCCCAATCGGATTAAACAAATCGGTGATGATGAGTTTTGCTTGACTATGCGAGCGTTGAGTTTTTTTGGCTTCAATTTGCAACCAACTGTATCTTTAAGGGTTTGGGCAGAAGCTGACGGGAAACTTAGAATTGTTTCGACTAATTGTGAAATTCGGGGCATCGACTATATCGATCGTCGTTTTAGTCTCAAGTTGGAAGGTTTATTATCGCCCCGTGAACAACAGGGGCAAACTTATCTTCAGGGACGAGCAGATCTAGAAGTTCAGGTCGATCTGCCCCCACCGCTAGGTTTTACACCCAAAGCAATCGTCGAAGCCGCTGGCAATAGTTTACTCAAGAGTATCCTCCTGACCTTCAAGCAACGTCTCATGCACCAGTTATTAGCCGATTACATCACTTGGGCAAACATGACTTCTTCGGTCACAGATGTAATCCACCCCTCGACTCAGCCAGAAATTCAACCCTAAAAACCGGCAATATCCTCATACAAATCTGGCAAATCATTTTCAATCAAAATCAAATCCTGTGGTTGGCGGTGTTCTTTGCTAGTCAAATAAGCAAGAGCCGCATCACGATTAGGAAATTCCATTAATTTATCATCCGTCAAACCACCCTCCTTTAATCCGGCTTTTAACGACTCCTTGTTCGTCTCACCGACTACGATCGCCAAATCGCAGATCGAAGCAGCTTTGAGCGCAATCTGGCGGTTCTCAGCAGCTTGAATGTCGCCAAGTTCGACCATCCCTGGAGTCATTAAAATTTTGCGTCCACCATCGAGAGCATCTAGAACTTCCAAAGCAGAGGCAAAACCGATCGGATTAGAATTATAGGAGTCATCCAGGATAAACCCATCAGCATTTTTTCGTAAATTGAGACGGTTATTTGCCGGTTCGACATTGTGGATGGCAGCGATGACATAATCGGGATCTTTCCCCAGCGCGCAAGCCATCGTAAAAGCACCCACGAGATTGGAGAGCATCGGTACCCCCAATAGTTTGGTGAAGCCAGGATACTCTTTACCTTGCCAATGGATGACAAAATTTGTGCCAGCGATACTAGCATCAATATCAGACATCCAGCAATCTAAGTGTCCCTGTTCCGGCTCCAAACCATAGAGCAGAGTTGTATCTTTTGGGTACTCCGTCGCCATTTTCCGGGCACCAGGATTGTCCCCATTGCAAACGAGAATGCCATTTTGGGGCACCGCTTGGGCAAGTTCGCATTTAGCCTGATAAATATTCTCCGCACCGCCAAAGCGTTCGAGGTGCATCACGCCCACAGCAGTAACTAGTCCCGCATTAGGTGGCGTAAAACGGCATAATTTAGCGATCGATCCAATTTGATAAGCACCCATCTCAATGATGGCGATTTGCTGTTGGGGTTTGAGATTTTCCCGAATTTGACGGGTAATCCCCATCTCCGTATTAATACTACCCGGAGTCCAAAAAGTCGGTTCGATCGCCTCTAAAATCCCGCCTAAAATCGCCTTAGTACTAGTTTTACCATAACTACCAGTAATCCCGATCGTATAGGGTTGATAATCAGCCAGAATATCCTTAGCTTCTTGGCGAAATGCTTGCTGTTTTTTAAATTCACTCGGCCACAATATCGCATTAGCAAGCACAATCCACAGCGGGGATGATTGGATTAAAACCGCTGCCACCAACCAATACCAGTAAATATTATCGCCCGCTCCGAACGCGTATGTACCACTAATTTTGAGCACAACTGCTGTAAAGTATAAACCCAGAGCTAGATTATAAATCGCTGTCGCTCGATCGGTCATATTCAGCTTAATTTTCCCGACCTGACGCGGATCTTCCTCACTGAAACCTACAAAAACCAAACCCGTTCCAGCAACAAGACAGACAATCAAGCATAAAACCATATCCCCCCCAGTCGCAAACCTACTCAATCCGGCGGCTAACAGGGCGATGACAGTACCTTTCTTATCGAAAGTCCTTTTTTCAAGCAACCAATCCTTAAACCGCACTCCGTTGTATTCTTCCTGCTGGAAATAACGCAAATATCGCAATCCCCTGCGGGTAAAAAACAGAATCACCGCAGCAGAAATAACCGTCAAACAAATGAGTGTGAGCATCTTTAAATTTCAGTAGTATTTTTGGGGAGTTAGGAGTTTAGGTGATGTTCGCAATGATCTAGGTCATTTACATCACCTAGTACTAATCCATAACCCCCGATTAATCTATCCTGGGAAAACTACGCGATATCCAGATCGAGACCCACAATCCAACCCCTTTGGAGGGGGGTTGGGGGAGGTACACCTCTCCCAACGGGGGGGTCTGGGGGGAAGCCTCCCCCCAGATTCGGGTTCTACACACCAACAACCGAACGAAAGCACTTGATAAAACCTGGATTCATACAATCATTTAGCCACCAAACTCGGCAACCCATCCAGAAACTTATCCACATAATAAGCACACAAATGAGCACCCTCCCCCTGAAACATGAAATGATCCCGATTAGGGATCGTAATCAGTTGAGAGTTCGAGAACAGACTGTGATAACGATACCCCATTTCGATCGGCGTTTCCGTGTCAGCCTCACCCCAAAGCAAGAGTACCGGAATCCGAATTTGCTTAGCAAGTTCCGCGAGATCCTCACTAACCGTCTTGACCAGCGTACCCCGCAACTCACCAGCATGGAGATAATCGCGAGAACCATACTTCTGACTATGCCAAGTCAGCAACTCATCTCGATACAATGGTGAAATTTTAAACCCATTCCGCATCGTTCGCACCCACTGACTGCGGAGAGACTGCCCCAAAGTGCGCTGACGTTGCAAACCCCCAGAATTAATCAAAGTAATCGAACGAACCCGCTGAGGATACTTGGCGGCAAGCCGAATCGACACCCTACCACCAAAAGAATGCCCCACCAAATCAGCCTGTTCGATCCCCTGCTCATCTAAATATTGGTGAATCCGCTGGGCATACTGAATTGTATCCCAATCTTCCGGCGGGGCTGGAGATTTACCAAAGCCAGGGAGATCGATCAGATGAACTTTTGATCGATTGGCGAGTAATTCACCCATCGGTTGCAGAGATTGGAGATTTTGCCCCCAACCGTGGAGCATCACCAGGGGATAACCACCCTTGCCCAGTTGAACGGTATTTAATTGCACTTCAGCCATTTCACGCACTTTGCCTCTTCATCACGTTAAATTATCATTGATCGGTACCAACATAAAGCGTAAGTTTCAGATAAATGACAGAATCAGGGACGAAAGTGGGTAGACTACGGACTTTTTTCATCTGAGTGATTCTACTCACAGTGATTACTTAGATCTTTGAGTACGATCCAATCATAGACTTTTCCTCGCCAATCGTATTTATTCTACATTGACATCCCATGCGACTCATCATAATTTATCCTCTCCCATTCTGAAATCGCGATCGCGGTTAATCTTCAGTAACTATATCTAAAGATCTAAATGGAGGCAAAATATGTTTGCAATTGGGAAAAAAATTGGTAATGGTACGGAACAGATAATTTACGAACATTTCCTATATGTCGTCAAAGCTGAATCGCCAGATCGAGTCTTAGAGAGATTTCGGAGTCTCTTCATCGATGGGCTAGGTTATATCGACAATCGGATTTGGTCAACACTCGAATCATTAGCCCTGGACAGAACCGCCGAACAATGTTTTCCGCTAATTATTAATCGGTGCTGTTATATTCTGGTCAATTATTGGCAGTTACAAAAATATGGTCAAGAACCAATTGCTCAATTAATTGACATTCTGGATAATCCCAAGGATGTACGGATGACCTATTCTAAAATAGTCCGTCGGTTACGTCAATTACTCCAAGCTTACCTGAATAGTGAAGATTATCTCAAACTCAAGCGGTTGAATGTTGTCCTTACTGCGACAACATCAGCAAAAGCAACAATTGACGAGCGACCATTAGGTAAATTAATTACCCGCTATCCTTACTTGTATGAACATTCGCTGGTGTCGGAAGAGCGCACATTTGAAAATGTGGAGACGATTAAGCGCGTCCAACAAGAGTTACGCCAACAGCAGGAACAAAACCTATCACATTACCTCACTTATCAGGTCAGAAGATCGCGGATCAAAGCGCAATTTGGTCGTGATGCTGCTGATAATTTAATCCCGATCGAAAATCCAACTTTATTATCGACCAAAGAATTGGGGATGGCCTTCGGTCAGTTTGCGGGCAAAGCTGAAGGTGATGCTACCTATCAAGATTTATCCCGTGGCTTTGTCTCTAGGCTACAATTACAGCCGACAATTAAAAGCTTTAAAAATGATTTGTATGAGTATATTGTTTCTGGGGTAGAAGGAGACTATGGTAGGCGCAGTTTCAACACTCGATTATACAAGACGATCGAGAGTATTTTGCCTGATCGAGATCGACAGCGACTCGATGAAATTAGTTTGCTCAGAACTTGTACTCATATTCTCAATCATCTAGTCATTGAGAGTCCTGATAAGCCTCAGCACTTTGTCTTCATGGATATGATTAGTAATTTAGGTGCCGTCTTTTCCACCGGATTGTTACTTAAAATAGTGTTGATTTGTCAAAAGGCTAAACCATTATTAGAAAATCGATTATCAATCCTGTTCAATCATTATGAGTCTTCTCAATGCAAGGGTGTACCCTGGCTAGTCAAAGCATTAGAAACATGGAATGTTGCCGGAGCTATTCATTTTGGTAAAATTGATGCTTCAGCCTTAAATTTCTTACAATCGATCGGATAATTAATAATTGAGAATTATTAATTACGTGGCGATACTTGATGTTGTCACATTCTCAGCTAATAATTCCTGTCTACCTTCAATTATAACTACTGAAAACTCTGATGTAACTCTTCAGCTACTCGTTTTAAACGGCGTAGTTGAGCTTCCATATCTGTCTTGGTCAAGCTAGCTGCAAACCGATCGAATCCCCAAGCTACCAGTGGATTGGGAATGGTAAATTCAAAGCAATTAATCAATCGTGTGCCTCGTTCATTTGGCTCACACTCCCATCGATCTCGACCTTTGAAAAAACCATCAAATCCCCAGACAATTAAACCTGGCTCTTTAATTAATACCGTATTTTTTAATGTTGGTTTCAAGAGGGGAATTTGAATTGTAAATTTACTGGTGCTACCAACGCTAGTCTGCCAAACTCCGGTTGGCTCACACTTTAGCAACGGATTCAGCCATCGTTGCATCAAGTCTAAATCAGTAATACATTTCTCTACTACCGTTGCACTGGCTTTAATTTGAATTGATTGTTCAAAAATAGGCATTTTTTAATTAATAATTAATAATAACCACGCTAGTTCTCAAATTCTAGCTCCGTTCCCCTTTACTCTGGTTGCCGAGCGGAGTCGAGGCATCCCCTTTCCTCTAAATCCTAACCTCTAACTCCTGTTTAATGCGATCGACAATTGAATTTTCATCAATAGTAGCCATAATTTGAGTGATGACAGATTTGGGACTATTATCGCCCCAGGAAGCCCCATTCGCGAGGTAGGTTTTGGTAACTTGACCGATGGCATAGGTAGCGACTCCAGCAATACTCGCCTGTGTGAGGGCAATGGCGGTGTAAGGCGCAATACTGATTCCGCCCGTGGCTGGGGTGAGAATGGCGAGGAGCGTCTTGATTCCACCCAATCCGAGTCTAGCAACAGATTCACCAATTGCGATGCCACCCATGCCCATGACAATGCTCTGAAGTAGTCCCATTGCGCCCGATCGAGTCATCGCAATCCCGTAAAATTTTGATAGGCGTAAAATCATGCCGATATCGATTGCGGCTCCGGCAATAATATCGGCGGCGGTAATCGGATTGAGAGCGACGGTAATGGCTTTGGTCATCACCGATTGCCAGATAATATCATTTGCCGCTTCTTCTCGACTATCCATCTTGCGATCGATCAGTTGTTTTTGGATTCGATCGGCTGCTAACATAGCGTTGAGCGCGGCGAGAGATTTTCCTTCCCGTTGGAGAATTTCGACAATTCGCCATCTCAATTCATCTACTTGGGGAGTACCAGGATGATAACTGATGCCCATTGTGCCATCTGCTCTCGCCGCAGCACGGAGCGCGACAGGAGCCGCTGCTACCATCACAATCTCATTCGGGCTAAGGATTTCTTTGACTCGTTCATCCCGAATTTTGGCATATATGGCTAGTCGATCGAAATCGGGATAAAGATCGACTTTATTAAACACGAGTAAAATCGGCTTGCCTGCGGCTCTTAGTTGGGAGAGCGTTTGCAGTTCGAGTTCGATAATATCTCCGGCAATGATAAATAAAATCAAATCTACCTGTCGAGCAATCTGTTCGGCAAGCACTTGTCTAGCTTTGCCATCAACTTCGTCAATTCCAGGGGTATCGATAAATTCGATCGCTTCTTGTAATGTTGCTGGGGTGTCTTTATCTAGATCGAATTCATCCTGCCAATTGTTTATTTCCCAGACTACTTGCTGACGGGCTTGGGTTACGCCATGCAATGCACCAGTCTGGAAAAAATCTCGATCGATTAAAGCATTTAGCAGTGATGATTTACCACGCCCCACCATCCCAAAGACAGCTACTTGAAATACTGCTCGATCGAGTTTTGCCAACATCGATGTTAATTCAGCAATCTCTGACTCTAACCCACAGCGTTCTCGTTGGCTAAGATCCAATCGAGCTAAAATTTGGCGCAAACTCGCTTGAGCCTGTTGATAGTTTCGCTCTGACTGAATGGTAATAAAGTTATCAATTGTACTGACTAAATTATCTGGCTCTTCTACTGGCTGATTCATTAGATCTTGCAATATTATCTCTGGCCGAATGTCTAATATTCTGATTTTTGATCGCGCATCATTAAGGCTGTAATTGCCTCTTGAGCAGTAATTTGTCCGAGAAGCAATCGATCTACTAACATGGTAATTGGCATATAAATTTGATTTCGATCGGCGATTTGAATCAGTACTTTGGTTGTATTAATTCCTTCTGCTGTACCTTGAAGATCGGTTAACACATCAGTCAAAGTTTTTCCCTGAGCCAAACCATAGCCTACTTGATAATTACGACTGAGCGGACTATTACAAGTAGTTAGGAGATCGCCCAAACCGGATAAACCATAAAAGGTTTCGGTTTTCGCACCCCAATATTGACCGATCCGAATAATTTCTGTTAGTCCTCGCGTTAGTAGTGCCGATTTGGCATTATTCCCTAATTTTAAACCATCGCAAGTGCCAGCGGCAATGGCAATCACATTTTTGATCGTTCCGGCAATTTCGACCCCGATCGGATCGTCATTTGTATATACGCGAAATTTTGGCGAGGAAAAGATTGTTTGAATCTGATGAGCCGCAACCAGATCGTGACTAGCAACTACCGTCGCGGCTGGTAATCCCTGCTGAATTTCTAGCGATAGATTTGGCCCAGATAAAACGACGATCGGATTATTTGGAAAGGCGTTTTGCCACAGCTTTGCAGGGGTAGAATTAGTTTGAGCATCTAAACCTTTGGTTGCTGTCACAATGATTTGATCCGGCTCGATCGCGCCTTGCAACTGTTGAATAACTTCCCGCACTCCAGCCATCGACACCGCCGAGATAATTGCTGCTCGATCGCCAATGGCATCCGCTAATCTTTCCCCGCAACTACGCGACCAAATCGTTGGCGTATAACCATTAATCTTAGTTAAATTACCTAATGCACTTCCCCAAGCACCAGCACCAATAATCGTAATTAGATTGTCCATCTCTGATTGGTGACTGGTTTTTGTCATAGGGGGTGCCATCTTATAAAAGAATTATAGCATAATCTTGATTTTCTACCCGTTTAGCTATTTGTTTTAAAGTCCTTCGTAGAACCAAGAATCCCCCCGATTCATCGGTGGGCAGTGTCCAAGAACGGAAATCAATCTGAGAATGCGCCTGTGCATTTCTTTGTGTTAAAACAGAGGTTTGTCCCATTGTGCATCTCTAGCTTCTCCCTATGGCTTCAACTGAGCGTGATACCATCCGCATCCGTGGTGCGAAACAACATAACCTCAAGAATATTAGCTTAGAGCTACCACGCGATCGATTGATTGTGTTTACGGGGGTGTCTGGTTCGGGTAAATCTTCCCTGGCATTTGATACCATCTTTGCGGAGGGACAACGGCGGTATGTGGAGTCCCTGAGTGCTTATGCGCGGCAATTTCTGGGACAGTTGGATAAGCCGGATGTAGATGCGATCGAAGGTTTAAGTCCAGCCATCTCGATCGATCAAAAGTCCACTTCTAATAATCCTCGATCGACTGTTGGGACTGTTACCGAAATTTATGATTATTTTCGACTATTATATGGTCGGGCAGGGATGCCCCATTGTCCCCATTGCGATCGATCGATTGCGCCCCAAACCATCGACGAAATGAGCGACCGGATTCGCGCTCTCCCAGAGCGGACAAAATTTCAGATTCTGGCACCTATTGTTCGGGGTAAAAAAGGTACTCACCAGAAGGTATTATCCAGCCTGACGGGTGAAGGATTTGTGCGGGTGCGGGTCAATGGTGAAGTGAGAGAATTAGCAGATCGCATTGTCTTAGATAAAAACCACCACCATACGATCGAAATTGTGATCGATCGATTGATTAATAAAGCCGGAATTGAATCGCGATTATCTGACTCTTTGACTACCTGCTTGCGACATGGAGAGGGGATAGCTACCATTTCAATTATAGCAGATGAATCGGAAAAAGTTAATCTAGACCTACCTTCAGAACTAGTCTTTTCCGAGAAGTTTGCTTGCCCCGAACATGGTGCAGTAATGGAAGAATTATCCCCCCGATTATTTTCCTTCAATTCCCCCTACGGTGCTTGTCCAGCCTGTCACGGTATCGGCAGTTCGCGAACATTTGACCCCTCCCTAATTATTCCCGATCCTGATGCTTCTGTCTATCATGCGATCGCCCCTTGGTCGGACAAAGATACATCCTATTATTTATCTCTATTATATAGTTTAGGTCAAGCAGCCGGATTTGAATTAGATACACCCTGGCGGAAGCTCACCCCCGAACAACAAGCATTAATTTTATACGGTCGAGAAGAACCAATTTGGATGGAAGATCTTGACGACCATCGTAAATTTAAAGGTGTCGTCAAAATTCTCGACAGGCAATATAATGATGCCTCCGAATTACAAAAGCAGAAACTCGAACAATATCTAACTAACCAACCCTGCGAAGTTTGCGGGGGAACAAGACTAAAAGCTGAGGCTCGATCGGTCAAATTAGGTCAATATGGTATCCTCGATTTTACCAGTGTAGCGATCGATGAATGTCTCGATCGAATTCGCCATTTACAACTCACTGATAAACAAGCCAAAATCGGTGAATTAGTCCTCAAAGAAATCATCGCCAGATTGCAATTCTTACTCGATGTTGGCTTAGATTATCTCACACTCGACAGGGCCGCCATGACTCTATCCGGTGGCGAAGCCCAACGGATTCGCCTAGCTACTCAAATCGGCTCTGGCTTGACAGGAGTACTCTACGTCCTCGACGAACCGAGCATCGGCTTGCACCAGCGAGATAATGGACGACTATTACAAACCCTGAATAAATTACGCGACTTGGGCAATACGCTGATTGTCGTTGAACATGATGAAGATACCATCCGTGCTGCCGACCATATCGTCGATATCGGCCCTGGCGCGGGTGTACATGGTGGTAGGATCGTCTGTGAGGGAGATTTGCAAACCCTGCTCGACTCGAAAGACTCAATTACTGGAGCCTATTTATCCGGGAGAATTGCCATTGAAACACCCCCAATTCGCCGGGAAGGGAATGGACGCAGTTTAGTTTTTAAAAACGCCTGTCGAAATAACCTGAAAAATCTCGATGTCGAGTTTCCCCTCGGCAAACTCGTCGCTATCACAGGCGTATCCGGTTCGGGCAAATCCACCCTAATTAACGAACTCCTCCACCCCGCCCTCCAACACTACCTAACTAAACGAGTCCCATTTCCCAAAGATTTAGACGAACTCAAAGGCATCAGTGCGATCGATAAAGTCATTATCATCGATCAATCGCCGATCGGTCGCACCCCGCGATCAAATCCCGTCACCTATACAGGCGTATTCGACACCATCCGGGAAGTTTTCACCCAAACAGTCGAAGCCAAAACACGCGGTTATAAAGCCGGACAATTTTCCTTCAACGTCAAAGGCGGACGCTGTGAAGCCTGTAGCGGACAAGGGGTAAACATCATCGAAATGAACTTCCTCCCCGATGTCTACGTCCAGTGCGATGTCTGCAAAGGAGAACGCTACAACCGCGAAACCCTCCAGGTTAAATATAAAGGTAAATCGATCGCCGATGTCCTGAATATGACCGTCGAAGAGGGTTTAGAGTTCTTCCAAAATATCCCCCGCGCCGCCACCCGACTGCAAACTCTGCTCGATGTCGGACTCGGCTACGTCAAACTCGGACAAACTGCCCCTACCCTCTCCGGTGGTGAAGCCCAACGGGTCAAACTCGCCACCGAACTCTCCAAACGCGCCACGGGCAAAACCCTCTATCTAATCGACGAACCCACCACTGGACTATCATTCTACGATGTCCACAAGCTCCTAGACGTGCTGCAAAGACTCGTCGATAAGGGGAACTCCATTATCGTCATCGAACACAACCTCGACGTGATTCGCTGCTCCGACTGGACGATCGATCTGGGGCCAGAAGGTGGTAATAAAGGAGGAGAACTAGTAGCAGTGGGGACACCTGAGGAGGTGGCGAAGAATCATAAGTCGCATACTGGGAAGTATTTGAAGGAGGTATTGAAACAACATTCAGCCAGTAAAGTTTAATTTTGTCAGGATTTATATTTAACAGTAAATCAATTAATAACTGAGCTTCTTAGATGATCGTAAAATTGCATTTGATGATATAATTTAGGCTGATTAGAGTATACATACCGTGTATTTTTTAAAGTATGCTGATTGAATTCAGCGTTGGAAACTATAGATCGTTTAAAGAAGTTGTCACCTTTAGTATGGTAGCAGCACCGATTGTTGTGGGAGATAATACTGCAAGTAAAAATAATCTATTTTCGGCAACAAAAGAAATTGAGTTATTAAAAAGTGCTGCGATCTACGGTGCAAATGCGAGTGGAAAAAGCAATCTAGTTCGTGCTATCTCATTCATGAAAGAATTTACAATCAATTCTGTTGGTAGTCACATCACAAGTGAGATAGATGCAGAATCATATCGATTAAATATTGAATCGGAGAAAGAACCCTCTTACTTTGAGATAGTTTTTATAATTGGCACTACTAGATATCGCTACGGCTTTGAGGTCGATCGCCATAGTGTAAAATCTGAATGGCTATATCAAACTTTAAGAACAAAAGAATCAAAACTGTTCGATCGAGAAAATAGTCAAATCAAAGTGTTTGGTAAATTTAGTGAAGGTAGATCTCTAGAAAATAAAACCAGAAAAAATGCTTTATTCTTATCTGTTGCCGCTCAGTTCAATGGCGATATTGCTACAGATGTTGTTGATTGGTTTAACGAATTAAATATTTTCAACAATCTCGATGATGGTGATTATGACAATGTGACTATCGATGCATTGATTGAAGGTCATCGAACGCAAGATTTAATCGGTTTAGTTACCAGCTTAGATCTTGGCATCAAAGATATTCAGATGATTAAAACACCTCTACCTGAATTTCCTGGTGCAATTTCCTATGAGGTTAAAACTGCTCACTGGAAGTACGATGGTGGAGAAAATAAAGTAGATACTGAGTACTTTGAGCTTGATGAGAATGAATCAGCAGGTACTCAAAAACTATTTAATATCTCAGGATTGCTAATTAATATTCTTCAAACCGGAGAAATATTGATTGTCGATGAATTAGATGCACGGTTACATCCGCTGATTAGTTGTGCGATCGTCAAATTATTCAATTCACCAATTACCAATCCTCGGAATGCCCAATTAATCTTCACCACTCATGATACCAATTTGTTGAGTGCTAATATGTTTCGAAAAGATCAGATCTGGTTTACAGAAAAAGATCGTTACGGAGCAACGGATCTATATTCTCTAGTAGAGTATGAGATTCCAAATGATGCACCATTCGAGCAAGATTATATTGCTGGTAAATATGGTGCGATTCCTTTTATCGGCGACTTAAATCGAGTATTGGGTAAGTAAGATGTCTAGGAAAGATCGATCTAACTCAGGTCAAGGCTACTCAGATCGAAAGATGGGTAATAGAAAGCCTATTCCTACCTTTTTGATTGTGTGTGAAGGTGCAAAAACTGAGCCAAATTATTTTAGAAGTTTTCCTGTTAGTACTAGACCAGAGGTTGAAATTATTGGAGCTGGATGCGAAACAATTTCAGTAGTTAATAAAGCATTGGAGTTGATGGGTCATAAAAAATTTGATCGAGTGTGGTGTGTATTCGATCGAGATCCATCTCCAGATAAAACCGCTCAACGCTTTAACAATGCTCTGCAACTGGCTAAAAGTAAAGGTATATCGGTTGCTTATTCTAATGAGTGCTTTGAAATCTGGTATTTATTACATTTTAACTTGTATGGCACAGCAATCCCACGCAAAGATTATGGCAAGCTATTAACAAAATCATTGCAGATTGAGTATGAAAAAAATAGCAACGATATGTACAATATTCTAGAGGATAAGCAACCACAAGCCATCAAACACGCTAAAAACTTATTCGCCAGCTACGAGCCTCACAATCCAGAAAGTGATAACCCTGTTACTACTGTTCATCTATTGGTAGAGGAATTAAACCAGTACATTCGCTAATAGACATATCGCCGATCGATTGAACACTACAAATAGTCCTAAAAGTTTCTCAACGGCTAATAATCTATCTTGATCGTGATTTAAGATATTTTGCGCGAATTCAATCGCAATATTGCAGTTAAATAAAGTTTTTGTTCGATTTCTACAAATCTCCAATTTTCATGATATCGATATTGATAGAGCTGATAGTATTATAAAGATTGTCAGCCCCGCTAACAGTATATCACTCGAAAGCCAGCATAATCATAACTAGAACTACCAACTTTTTGCGATCTCCGTGCAGCCGAGCAACACCATTCAGGGAAAGCATCTCCTGCGCCACCACGAATAACACGCTCATTATTATTGATAGAAATCCATGCATTACTATCTGTTGGAGCATTCGTATAGTTTTCATGCCAAGAATCAGCGCACCATTCTTTTACATTTCCATGCATGTCATACAGACAATAAGCATTAGCTGGATGACTTCCGACCTTCTGAGGTTTATCTCTGCCCCAGCAATTTTCAACCTTTTGCCCTCTTCCATAAGCTTTAGAAGCCCAATAATAAGCTAACTCTCGATCGATAGTCTCTCCAAAATAAAAAGGTGTTGTTGTTCCTGCCCTACAAGCATATTCCCACTCTGCCTCGGATGGAAGTCGATAATTTCGCTTTAAACCTTTCGATAACTTCTCACAGAATGCTACCGCCTCTTCCCACTTACAGCGGTTTGCGGGTTTATGAGGTACAGTAAATGAAATAGTATCATCAACGCAAATGGTGAAGCCATACTCGATGGATTTAAGAAAAAGGATTGTCACCGCAGTTGAAGAGGGCGGCTCGATCAGAAAAGTAGCAC
>JBGSPI010000018.1:0-80264 GCA_041738715.1 Chamaesiphon sp. | reverse complement strand
TTGTCCGGCGCAAGAGACTTTCTTGCTTGGCTGTGGGAAATACTCGGTAGCGATAGGCTTTTGGCATTCTTAAATTCTAACACATTCCTGGTAAGAAACATGGAATTTGCTCGTTTCCTCATACCCCGCCTCATTGTTGAGAGCTTCGCTTGTCAATTTAATTGGCGGGGCAATCGTCCCCTCGCTCGTCTTTCATCCCACCATCAAGCGGAGTACCGCTCTGATGGGGGTATTCTCGCCTGTCTAGATAAATAGTCATACAGATAGTCAGGGAATTAAAGATGAAAAATCCGATATTTGATCGATCGAATATCCACTAGAAGAACTCCAGCAACTTACCATGTATTCGTCTGGAAAATTAATCAAAGAGATTGTAGCTGTTAATTGACCAGCATTCGGACAGCTAATAGACCTAGCTGTCATCGCTGCTAAATAATGGGATAAACCAATTCTGTATGGGCAAGAACTCCACAACTACGAATCTACAACCAAGATCGAATTGTGAAGAGCGACTAACAACACCATCCCACCTCCACCAAATCACCCAAATTGCGCGAAAACAGACGCGCGGGAGTAGCGTTGATTGGCAAGATGCGATGCAAGCTGCCCAAATTAAGTTACTGAGGGGGATTAGGGCGGGTAAGTTTCGCACAGGGACAATCGCCGACTTCGATCGCTGGGCGGCAACTGTAGCGAAATATGAAATTATCGATCTGGTACGACGATCGAAATGTCAAGTTTGGGAGAGTATCGATCGGCAGATCGCCGATAATATTAATCTACTCGATACGATCGCCGATTCCGTCGATCTACTCGAATCCCTTGCTACTAGGGAATTAGTCTGCCGAGTCAGAGCCGCGCTCGTCACCCTCGATCGACGCTATCCAGATCGGGGTTATGCTCGGTTGTGGTGTGGTAAAGTGCGCGAAATCAGCCAAACTGAGTTAGCACGGGAACTAGGGATTACCCAAGGGGCTATTTCTAAACGCTGGCGGGAATTGTTGAGCAGATTGGCGGTAGAATTGGATCTTGTTCCTCCGGCGACAGTCGTTGGCGTTGGCGATAGCCTGCCGTTAGGCGCAGACTGTGCCCAGCACAATCGCATTCGTTCTCATCAAGTCTGGTAAAACGGTCGATCCTCGCTAATTTTTGATTTTTGACTCCTAATTGCTGCATGTCTATTGGCTCTGGTAATGTCGATCTTCCCCAGCCTGGAGAAATCTGGGCAGTTATTGGTAGCGATCCAGATGATAGTCATTGGGTCACGATCGTCAGGGAGCCACAGTCAGAGGATGGGGCTAGTTGTGCGGTGATGTTATTATCGGCAGCAATTGAGTATTTGAGCGATGCAAATATTCTCATCCCGCCACCGATTTCGGGGCTGGAAATAGATATTTTGGCAGAAACTTGGAATGTGGAGAGACTGCCATTAACCTGCCTCAAAAAACAAGTTGGTCGGCGATTGTCTCGTCAAATTTACGACCTATTATTATCGATCGGTGATGCTGCGCTAGGATTAGCCTTCACCAGACCGAGTATCGCAGAAATTCGGTCTTTAGGGTTGCTGGTATTACCCTATCGATCTACTTGCCACGATCACCGTCTCCAACATTTTCACGATCGCGAACGCGCTCTACTGTTTAGTTTTGACCCTACTAAGATTGATCGAGTGAGTAACTTAATCGATCGGGCGATCTCGATCGAACTCAGCCCAACTATTCTGACTGATTGGTTCAAAAATTCTGGTGATCGTCATTGGCAAGATTGCCAGAACCGATCCCAGTCAACAGCGATTGCGGTGCGGAGTATTAACAATGAAGCCGAAATTCAACAGACAATCACCACTCTAGCTAAGACGAATAACGAAGATTTGCGTCGTCAACTAATCGATCGACTCAGTACAGCAATCGGCAATCCAGCGGCAATTCAGAGCCTCGTCAATGTCCTCGAAACTACCAGCAATGATGAAACCCTATGGCTGGCAGTAGATAGCCTGCGTCGCCTCGATCCCGATCACCCCGCTCTAGGTATTCGTCGATCGAAATCCGTCGATCTTGGTATGGGGGTAGAATTTGTGGTGAGTATTATTCCCAAAGTAGCCGATCGATTTGGCATATTATTACAAGTCTATCCCCGATCAGGTTTGGCATCGCTACCCGCCCACCTCAAATTGATTTTGGAAGATGAGGCGGGAAATAGTCTGCGCGAAGTCATCGCCCGCGAAGGAGATTTTTGCATTCAACTCAAACTTAGCGGTACAAGTAGAGAAATTTTTAGTGTCTGTCTGGAACTCGACGGCGCGATCGCGATCGAGGATTTTGTCATCTAGTCCGGGTGCCTTGTCTGGGTACCTCTACACTGATAATTAATGAAAAATATTGTGGCTAAGAGCACATAATTTCGCCCCATTTAAGCGGCGTTTCATTATTGCAATTAAATTGCTTCATCCGCCCATTAATCATCCCATAGACAACACCATTATCGGTTTGATCGATATAAAATTGAACCATGCCGACATTCGCACAATTTTTAACGATTTTTTGACTCGCGCTTAACAGTTTAGTCGGCGAATTAATCAGTTGCTCGGATCGAGGATTGTTATTCACGATCGTCATATCAGCTACCATCGCTCGACCGCGTGGATACTTACCATAAACAGCATTGATTTTTTTAATTTGAACTGATTTAACCAGACCCATCTGTGATCTGACCGCTCTTAACGTATTTTGACAGGTGGATTTAGTGGCAATTAGCGCAATCTGACGATCGCGATTGGGAAAATCTCTAAAATTTTGCCGAGCTATTACTGATGGCGAATAGCCAAGGTTAATAACACCGATCGATACCATCAGCATACTTGTTGACCGAGAAGTGTATTTTTGCATGTTGAGATGTTGGGAATGTATATTTTAGCCCAGCGATCGCCAGATCGTGAATTTATTGGGAAGCGGTTCGGTTGTCTGCTGCTATTAGTACGAGTGCCAAAGATGTTTGGATTGAAATTTTGGCTCTTTTTTCGATCGATCTGCCATTTCCTGGAATATTTTGGCGGGTGGTTTCGTTAATAGAAGTGTAGGGCAACAAAGCTGACACCAAATTATCAAGGTTAAAAATCATGAAAAATCTCTCTCTATCGCATAGATTATCAATCTTACTCGGGGCGATCTCGATCTGTTGGAGCGGATCGATCGATCTAGTTAACGCCAATCCCAATCTCTTCAAAGTTGATCGTAACCAGACTATTAAAACTCCCAGGAACATCAAGATCGTGGGTAATTTAATCCCTGACGATCCAGCCGGCTTGTCCTATCCCGTTTACCAAACTGCTTGCAGTAATATCAAGGTTAGCCTCAAGAGAGATAACAAAACAATAGCATCAACTCAAGCAGCAGGTAGTACGATCTCCAATGGCTGTACCTATGAACTAAACACTGGGACGTTGCAGCTTATAGTTACTGGAAAATTACGGATCGTAGCAGTTAGTGCAGTTAGCAGTGATAGTTATGGGGTCAGCGGCTCGGCGGATATTACCCAACCATCCCCTAGCCAAGTCGATCTCAAGGTTTCTAAATACTTTTCAGGACCAAAATAACCTAATCTAGCGGTTCCTCCTCGCATGAGGTACAGTGCGCTAATGCTGTGAAATAATTTCCGCCTACTTGCATAACGGACTGGAACAGGAACCGCTATGCTTCTCGGTTAAAAACTGCTGACGATTGGATCTTGTCGCAGCTTGTAAGCTGTTACTCATTCCAACTTACCAGTAACTCAATTGTAATTTACGAGTAGATCGAATGTCAGATTCAGCTAAAAAATTATTCACATATTTAGGAAATATACTCGCACTACTGGGTGCTATTCCACTTGGTTACTCGCCTGATCAAGCACTCCCTGCTGACGCTACAGTGGTCAATCAGTCGCCAGATACCAAATATTACGCTCCCGCACTACAAATAGCAGAACAACAGGTAGAAAGAACTGTTATACCTCGCGGTCAAGGAGTGCTTGCTGCTCAGTACATTCAAGCGCAACATAGTGCTAAATGTCTACATTTACCCGCCGGCAATCCTAATAATGGGATTCAACTCACGCAATGGGATTGTCTCGCTCAAGATAATGTTCGTTGGGAAATTAGTTCAGTGGGTAATGGACTGTATCAAATCAAATCCAAACAGACAAATAAATGTGTTTATGTAGGTGGTGATTCTAGTCAAAATGGTGCAAAAATTGTGCAATGGGATTGTGATAATCAAGCTAATGGACGCTGGCGATTAGTCAAAAACAATGATGGATATTCTCACATTGTCAATGCCCAAAGTGGTAAATGTCTCCATGTTAATGGAGCAGGAAATGAGAATAATGCAGCAATTACTCAGTGGGACTGTATTCAACAAGGAAATGTAAAATGGAAACTAACTGGTAATCCTGGAGCTAATTCTCCAGTTCCAGAATCTACACCTAAACCACCAGCAACTCAACCATCACAAGGGCAAAACTATCGAGTAAAAATGTGGTTCACGATCGATAATGCTAATGACGGTGCCTTTGATAATACGATTGAGTTGTATGGTGAAGTGCGTATTAACGGCGACGTATATTGGGAAATTCCGCGTGAAAATGCAGATAACAATAAACGCGAAAGGGGTCAAACTTTAGATGTCAGTGATTCTCGTTATGTCCGAAGACAATTTATATTTAATCAGCCGCAAATAGATTATCAAGTATCTCTCCGAGATGCCGATAGTGGAAGTTCTGATGATGATGTTTATATCGGTAATGGACAAAATCTTAATCTTGAATCTTTAGCTGGCAAAGTTGAATCCATTTTTCAATTTCGTAATCCCCGAACACTAGAATCTAGCCGTTTATACATTCGTGTCGAACGTCTATAGTAATTTATATGTATCTGTATTGTCAAATATTCTCTCAGACAAAAGATCTGATCGATTACCAAAATTGAAAAAATGGGAAGATTACCAAAATTATGAACAGCCAATCAATAGTTAGATATATCTCGATCGCTTTAATTCCTATCTCTATTTTGTTAACGATGCTGCAAATTATAACGCCAGCCAAAAGTCAAGGCAATGACGCAATATTTAATAGACAAAGTAATCCAAAAATACAAATGGTGACTCGAAGTATTCGAGTGCGCGGTCGATTAATTAATGGTAAGACTATTATAAAAATTGATGTGCCTTGTTCGGAGATTTCTGTAGCTATTAACGAACAAATATTTACCAACAATAATAATTCTAAGACCATTAAGACTATCGCAAAAGGAGTAGCTCAAGGTAATACTAATCAATCGGGTTGTTCTTATGATTTAACGTGGCGGGAAGCGGCGATCGCCAGAACCAGAGGACTTAATGGCAAAAGATACCTGACTGTTGACGTATATAAGCCAGATCGACAGAATTCATTAGGTGAAACCATCAGTCCTTCAGTTATCGCTCGATGGGAATATCAAGAAAATGAATATTTGCCTGATGATAAAACATTAGATGTCATGATCGAAAGATCGTCTCGATAAAAATTTTTCAATTTCGTGGGATATGTTCGAGCAGTGTCCCTCCCACAGGCTTCATACACCTCGCGGGAGCATCCTGGGGAGCATGACTCCGCATCATGATTTATTTTTCGTACCCCGATTAATATCTTGCCCGATCGCTAGATTTGAGATGAGGTATGACAAACTAGAGATATATGGCAGATAGTATATCTCTAGATACCTATGACTTTATCTTCCCGATCGCCAAAATTGCCGTGTCGCTCGTTTAGAGGGCAAAATCTCAGCAATGCAAATTTTAGCGGGATGGATTTGAGTCGAATTGATTTTACCGATGCGATTTTAGATGGGGCGAATCTCAGTCATGCGGACGTGCGCGGGGCGATTTTTCGGCGCAGTAGTCTAATCGGTGCCGATTTACAATTTATTCGAGCGGGAATTGCGGGCAATCGATTGGCAATTTTACACGCTATTATCCTATTTTTAACTCTATTATTGGGTATTTTAGCTGGATTTATCGGCTCATCGACGACGGGTTTATTACTCGATCAAAGTAAGATATTCGCTATCTATCAGCACGTTGATTTTTGGATATCTTGGCATAGTGTAGGCGGATTACTGGCGATTTCCTGCATCATTCTGTATGGGGGAATGTTATGGTGGAAATATCCCCTCATTGCGATGATCTTAGTTAGTAGCGGTTTTATCTTTTTAGGGACGATCGTTGCAGGGGTGATTATCAATGCTTGTATCCAGAGTAATTGTGATTGGGAATTCGTCGGTCAGATGATGATCGCGATCGAAGGTGCCGCAGCGATGCCGATTTTTCAAACTATTTTTGCAACGTTGACTCTGGCAATATTTATTGAGATTTTACAAAAGAGTCGATCGATTTTAATTGCTGGAGGTATCGGTATTAGTATTGCGCTAATTTCGATCGTTCAGGCTAGTTCGTCATTATTTGTCTGCTTAGGTAGCGTGACAATCGCCCTATCGATTATCTATCTTGGTTGGGCGATCAGTAGGCGCGTGCGATCGGAGTTAATCGATTATGCTGTTTTGCGGCGGATTTCTACCTATTTGCGGACTTATCTTGGGACTTGTTTCGATCAAGCTAACTTGACAGATGCTAATCTACAATATGCGCGATTAGCTAATACTAATTTTCAAGATGCTAAATTAACGGGAACGAATATTTATGGTGTCAACGATCTGGCTACGGCTAAACTCGATCGAACAATTCTCAACCATCCGTTAGTCCGTAAACTCTTAACCGATCTTCAGGGGGCAAACAGTAATTACACAGGATGCAATTTTCAGGGAGCATACCTAGTCGGTGCAAATCTGACTAATGCTAATTTAACGGCGGCTAATCTGGATCTAGCAGAGCTTCAGTATGCTCGATTAGATGGGGCAAATCTGACACGGATTAGGGGATGGGGTGCTAATTTCCGTGGGGCTAGTTTGACGGGGGCTTGTATTGCTGATTGGTCGATCGATCGAGATACCCAATTTGCCGAAATTAATTGTGATTATATCTACTTAAAAGCGATCGGTGTAGAGCGCAATCCTGCTAGTGGTAAGTTCAAGCCTGGGGATTTTACTAAATTATATCAGGAAATTTGGCAGACGGTAGATTTGATTTTTGATGGCGGAATCGATCGATCTGTCTTTGATCGAATTTGGCAACAATTACAAATAGAGAATGCCGGAATTCCGCTAACAATTCATAGTATCGAGCGTAAAGGGGAGGGGATGATCGTCGTTAAGGTAGAAGTACCACCCGAACTAGATCGGACAGAATTTCATCATAACTTTGATCGAGGTTATCAATTATTATTAGCAGAAACTCAAGCAAGATATTGCGCCGAACTAGCCGGACGAGATCGGGAATTAGCCATCTATCGCCAGCACCAAGAACGGCTAGAAGATCTGCTTCAATCATTAGTCAAGCCAGCAGTAATTATTACCAATGCCGAACAGTTAGTTAAACTAAAATTTGGTGATCGAGATGAGTTAGGTCGAATCTTTGTCAGTATTGAAATCGGCGATCGCGGTTCACTTCCCCGTGCTGCGACCATCGGCAAATTAGATGATGCAAATCGTGTGATTAATGCCTATTCATCCTGGCGCAGTGCCTACGATCGATTCCTCGATCGAGGTTGGCGGATCGAAATACCCGATGAACAAACTAATCACCTGAGTATCCCAACATTTGATGATTTTCAAACCTGTCAAACTGCCGCTCACCAACTACAACAGCAGTTAAATATCTGGTGCGAGGGTAGTTTATTTCAACCAATCAAAGAACTAATCCTGCAAGAATTACAACCCACCCAAAATATTCAGATCGTTCTCCAAACTGATGAACCACAACTGCGACAACTTCCCTGGCAATTGTGGGATTTGTGGACTAGATTTCCTCATGCAGAAGTGACAATTGCCAGTAACACCTATCGCGCTCATCGGCGGAAGATAGAGACTAATGGGAAACAAAAAATTTTAGCAATTCTCGGATCTAGCCCAGACATCAACCTCGATCGTGATCGTGAACTTCTCACTCAATTGTCCCACATCGACGTTGAATTGACGATCGAACCTACTCGCCAACTACTCAATCAGAAACTCTGGGAAAAAGATTGGGATATTGTGTTCTTTGCCGGACATAGTGGCAGCCCAGCAGATCGAAGCAGTAGCTATATTAAGATTAATAAAAGTGATCGATTGACGATCGCAGAACTAAAATATGCTCTCCAACAATCCCTCGATCGTGGCTTGAAATTAGTAATTCTCAATTCCTGCGATGGTTTGGGATTAGCTACTGAATTGTTGTCGATGCAGATCCCCCAAGTCATCGTTATGCGCGCACCGATTCCCGATCCGATTGCCCATGAATTTCTCCAATCCTTGACGATTGCCCTCGATCGAGATCTGCCCCTATACTTAGCGATTAAAGCCGCACGAGAACAGTTGCAGGCTTGGGAAGATCGATATCCCCAAGCTACTTGGTTGCCAGTACTGTGCCAAAACCCCGCAGATCTTGGATGTCGTCAAAACAGGAATATGATTCAGCCTAAAGCCTAAGCTTAATTCCGAAAATTCCGACATTCGCTCGATGTAAGCTTCTGAAGTTTCGTGCTTAACTAACAAGATTACTCAGTAACGGGAAAATCGCTGTGTTAGCTAGGGTTTGGAGTGCGACAATTATCGGGATTAATGCCGTCAAAGTTGGTGTGGAAGTAGATGTCGCCAATGGCTTGCCTGGAATTACCGTAGTCGGCTTGCCGGATATTGCCGTTCAAGAGAGTAAGGAACGGGTGAAAACAGCGATCAAAAATGCTGGTTCTGCCTATCCCATTCGGCGTATTGTGGTTAACCTGACGCCAGCAGATTTGCGGAAGGAGGGGCCGAGCTTTGATTTACCGATCTGTGTGGGCATTCTGGCCGCCTCTGACCAGGTGAGTGGGGAGTTATTGGGAGATTACCTATTTTTGGGTGAACTGTCCTTAGATGGCAGTTTAAGGGCTGTTGCGGGGGTGTTGTCGATCGCGGCTGCTGCCCTGGAGATGGGGATTACGGGATTGGTCGTTCCAGCGGCGAATGGACGGGAAGCGGCGGTGGTGGAGGGGTTGCAGGTATATGGATTAAAGGATCTGGCTGAGGTTGCTGCATTTCTCAATCATCCCGAACAATTCGCGCCTGTGAAGGTAGATGTGCGGGGAAAATTAGCTCAACCGCAGTTGCAGTATGCCGATCTCCATGATGTCAAAGGACAAGCACATGCGCGGCGCGCTTTGGAAATCGCCGCAGCCGGAGGACATAATTTGATTTTTGTCGGGCCGCCAGGGAGTGGTAAGACGATGTTGGCGAGAAGATTACCAGGGATTCTACCGCCGTTGAGCTTTGCGGAAGCATTGGAAGTGACCCAAATTCACTCGGTGGCGGGGTTATTAAAGGAGCGGGGGTTCCTGGTGTGCGAACGACCCTATCGCAGTCCCCATCACTCCGCTTCGGGGCCTGCCCTGGTTGGCGGGGGAAGTTTTCCTCGCCCTGGTGAGATTTCCCTCGCCCATCGGGGCGTATTATTTCTGGATGAATTAACCGAATTTAAACGGGATGTGTTGGAATTTCTCCGTCAACCCCTCGAAGATGGACAGGTGACAATTTCGCGCACGCGGCAATCTGTCTCATTTCCAGCGCAATTTACCCTAGTTGCTAGTACCAATCCCTGTCCCTGCGGTTATTATGGGGATACGATACAAGCTTGTAGTTGTAATCCTCGTCAACGGGAGAATTATTGGGCAAAGTTATCTGGGCCATTAATGGATCGGATCGACCTCCAAGTGGCGGTAAATCGGCTCAAACCAGAGGAGATTACCAACCAGCCGACGGGGGAAAATTCGGCGGCGGTGCGTCCCCGCGTTCAGGCCGCTCGTGATCTGGCGAGTCTGCGGTTTGCCGCAGCAGAAGGGATTGTCTGTAATGCCCAAATGCAAAGTCGAGAATTACGCACCTGGTGCCCCTTAGACGATGCTAGTCGGCAACTCCTAGAAATGGCAATTCGGAAGCTAGGACTGTCTGCCAGAGCCAGCGATCGCATTATCAAAGTTGCCCGGACGATCGCCGATTTAGCCCAAGCAGATCGGATCGAACCCGCCCATATTGCCGAAGCAATTCAATATCGGACAATCGATCGAATGCAGTAAATCCCTTTGCGGTAAACTAACTAACAGCCACTAGTCACTAGCCAGTAGCAACTAAACAATGACTAACCATAACCCCGCATCTTCCAATTCCCCATCTAGCAAGCTCAGTCAGGAAATCCTCGCCAAAGTTAATGCTCATGCGGATCGATCAATCGATCGTCTATTTGCTGACATTGATGAATTACTCAGCGGCGATCTTTCTGATGATATGTCCTCATCAAATCGACAACAACGCTATCACTATCCGACTGAATCTGTGCGTACTGATGCTCGAATGGCAGACCCACAGCCACAGCCACAGTATCAGCAGTATCCACCGCAACCAGAATTTACACCCTCACAACAACCAGTCGAACCGCCGCAGCCTCAGTCAAAACCTAAACCTCTGACCAAAAATCATCCCTCTTGGATGAAGGTATTTGTAGGGATAGGCGTAATTTCGATCGCTTTAAGTAGTTTACTTCTATGGTTGATTAACGAACGCAAAATCCAGCTTCCCAAAAATATGGATACCAGTTGGCTCCCCTTTCAGTCACAATCCCAAATCTCTGCCGATGATGCCAAATTTGCTGAGTATATGCGTAAATCGATCGCTAAAATCGAATCTGCCAATGCTCCAACTAATTCAACTACTACTGCGGTGAATTCTGCCACAGCAAACCCAGGGACGATCGCCAGCACAACCCCAGCAAATACGCCTAATGTGCCAATTTCCCTCATCAAAACTCTCCAAACTGGCAATCGTCCTGGCGCTATTTTTGAGATTAATAGTCAAACTCAAACAGTTTATGCAGGTGAAAAAATCGGCACTAGCGATTGGTCACTATTGACTGTTGCTAAAGAGGAAGTGATCGTCAAAAAAACTGGCGGTGTAATTAGATCGATCTACGTCGGTCAAAAGTTTTAACTATAATTAAATATGATTTATGGGCTTACTTTGATTGACTAGGATTAAGTTATTGGCACTAACCTTTTCCTTCTCTTTCCCCCTAAACCATACGACTAAAGCCTACTCCCTACTTTCTACCCCTAACAACATGGGCTTACTCGAAGATATGAAGCGGTTTTTGGAAAGTCAAATTGATGACTTTCTCAGTAAAAACCCCCATTTAGAATTGCAGGTGATTGAAGAGCAACTTGCTCAACAAGAAACAGATACTTATCAATTAATTATCGATCTTCAGGCACAAGAAACCCGCACCGAAGGAGAAATTCTGAACACCGCTCAAGAGATCAAAAACTGGTATGAGCGCGTCCAAAAAGCCACTGCTGCTAACCGATTGGATCTAGCTGAAGCTGCACAGGCTCGTGTCAATGCACTCTTGCCTCAAGGAAATCAACTTTGGGGCAAAATGCAGGGACTAAAGGAACGGAAGGCTAAAGCGACAGAACTGCTTCAGACTATTAAAGCTCGTCGCACCGAAGTTAAAGCTAAAGCCGCAGCCGCTCAGGCTGCCCGAACACAAGCAGATGTAATCGGCAGTAATAGTAGTTGGGGATCGGTTAATAGTTATACTAGTACCAGTGATTTTGCCGATCCCTTGGAAGCCCAGTTTCGCCGTTGGGAAGCTGACGAAGAGCTACAACGGCTCAAACGTAATTTAGGCAAATAGGCGGATTCTTAAATAAACCTTAAGTTATATATACTGTAGCTGGCAGGATAACTTGTTCTATTTTAACTACAGCTATGCTGAAAAAACCAATTTTCAAAAAGTCTCACCTCGGAGATGCAATCGCTGGAATAGTTACAGTCTTCGGGCTGAATATTCTAATTATTTTTATTGCTCTATGTCTCAATACTATTTCTCCAATCTTTATGTCGGTCGTGTTTTCGATCGGACTGATTCAATTGATTTATGTTTTGCCTCTACTCCGTTGGTCGATGAAACGTCGAGTGAAAGGTTTTACTAAGGGGGTTATTTTAGGTGCATCGGCGATTGCTTTAGTTAATTTTGGCTGTTTTTTGGTGACATTTAAATTTTTTAGCACTGGGGCAAGATAATAGAGAGCATCCCGCCTTTTATTTGGGAAGAATGACAGCGCGGCTGGTACTTGATTAAGATGTTTCGATCGTAAAAATTAAGAAGACGATCGATGATTCTAAGCTATAAATATCGAAAATGAATGCCACATTCAACTAGTGAATGTGGCGCAGATGGAATGAGCGTGTGAGCATTCCACTATAATTTCTAGTTCTGGCGATTGCTACTCAATGAAGGAGCCTTCAAAGTGTTGGGATTAGCAATGCTTGGGTGCTTTTGCAATACTGAGATTGCTTGGCGATACTGTGGATCTTTTGGACTACCCAATAAATCTGGAGACTCAGATAGATTTTGCTGCTCGGCAAAATTGAGATCTACTTTGACATCAGGAGTTACACCTTTATGTCCGATATCCGTACCGTTGGGTGTATAGTAGTGGGCGACTGTCACCGCCATGCCTGAACCATCAGAGAGTGAATGGACGGATTGCACCAGTGCTTTGCCAAAGGTTTGAGAACCGACAACTTGGGCGCGACCATTGTCCTTGAGCGCACCTGCTAAAATTTCACTAGCACTTGCCGAATTACCATCAACTAAGACAGCGAGGGGTAATTGAGTCAGTGCGCCTTGAATTGCCCGAAAATCTTCATTACCACCTTTGCGATCGATTGTTTTGACGATCGTGCCATTATCCATCCACATTCGGGCAATTTCGACGCTAGATTGAAGCAACCCGCCCGGATTACCACGCATATCGAGCACAAAGGCGTTGACTTGCTGGCTATTCAAACTTTTGATCGCTTTTTCCATTTGACTGGAAGAGTGAGAGCTAAACTCTGACAGCCGGATATAGCCAACTTTAAGTTTGTCTTCTTGTTTGACGGTAGAAAATACTGATGCTACCTCAATTTGGGCACGAGTAAGGGGAATACTAAATGGCTGCATTCCTCCACGGGCAATTTGGAGGGTAATTGATTTGCCAATTTCACCCCGAATTAAAGAAATAGCATCTTCTATCCGCATATTTTTGGTAGATTTACCATCGATCGCTACAATTATGTCCCCAGCTTTGATGCCAGCTTTCGAGGCTGGGGAATTTTCGATCGCTTCAGCTACTACTAACTGCTGAGTACGGCGATTGGATTCGAGTTTGATGCCGACACCGGACATTTCACCACTGGTTTGATTATTCAGTGACTGAAACTGTTGCGGATCCATAAATCGGGTGTAAGGGTCACCCAATTTTTTGAGAGTTGCCCGAATTGCCGCATGTGCTTCTAACCGATTGCTATAGTTACGTTTGAGCAATTCTGTTCTCGTTTTTTGCCAGTCCAATCGATTAAAGGTACCGTCTACATACTCACGGTTAACAATCTGCCATGCCTCATCGACAATCGCTTTGGGGCTGTCTTTAAACGCCGCCAGGACAGAACTAGAAGACATCGGTACCAGTGTAGCTAGAAAAGCACTAGTAAAGGTCGCTCCGCGCCGAACTAGTTTACGTTGCCAAGCCGATTTGAAGGTGGGGGATTGCATCATAGGGACAATTGTGGCGTTCCTTAAAGGTTTATCTGGCTCGATGAGTAGTATCTAAGCGACTGCTAATACCAGTAATCTAGATCGACAAAAGCGAAGCCTGGGGAGATTCTAGGAGTAAGATGCGAGGAGTATTAATCCGTAATAACTCAAGTTAACTTAAATTTGGGATTAGAGTTAGCAAATATTAACTTTAATTTTGACCGAACTAACTCCCTAAGTTCAATTTTAATTCACAGTTATCGAAATTGTCACTGACTCGGTTAAATTGGAATAGGGGAAATTTGCTGGAGTAATTCGTGAATTGTTGTCGTCGATGTCTCTGGGAGTGGATCGATCGCGATTGATGGGCTGGACTCCTTTCGCTGTTCTCGTCCACACCGTGGCGCGAAATTACAGTAATGACAGGCTTCTCCAGACGCTTCTATTTGGGGAAAATGTTCCCCGCTAGCTTGATACGCATCCAACCAGCGGCTTAACTGATCGAGTAATGCGAGCAGATCTGCATGAGTTTGGCGGTGCTGACGTTGAGTATAAGCAATTCGGACTGATTTTGGTTGTGGATTAGATTGAATAAACCAGTACGTAAAATTAATTTGTTTGGGCAAATACGCGCTGGTTTCCGCCAGTATATATAAATACAATCTGGTCTGCCATTCCTGATCAAGATCTTTTTTATATCGAGGTAGTGGATAGGTTTTCCAGTCAATAATATCTGCTCGTTGGCGCAGCCTGTCCTTGGGACAATTGGGTTGCAAAATTAGTAAATCATAAATAGCTGTAAATAAATAGTTATCGATCGCTAGTGTCCTTACATGCTCGCTTTCTCGCCATGTTTGGGGATTAGATTTAAATAGTTCGGGGGCTGTGGTGACGATCGATTGGATCCAGCCAGCTAGTTGTGGCGAACCGGCTAAGATTGGTTCAATTGGTAAACCCAATTCTCGCTGCTGCATTAACAGGTGAAACTCACTGCCTAACTGGGTTTTCGCTTGCTGAATTGGAGATATTGGCTGTGTCAATCGATCGAAATAAATATGCTCGAACTGACGCGGACATGTTTCCAATACTTTGAGATGTCGTTGGGAAAGTCGAAGCATAGAGAGTAGGGATTAGAAAAACTAAATGATCAACTTTATTTTTCAGGTTTTAGTCAGAACAAATACATTACCTTCATTCCCTCGACCAATGCGAAGATTTTCGTCGAGATAGGTGACTTCGATCCAAGCTGGTTGTTTACCTTGACGATCGATTTTGAGATCGATCGCGGTAAATTTTTGACCACTTTCAATTGCTGTAATTAATCGATCTGGATCTGAGTAGCCGATTAATCCTTGAAGGCTAATCACAGAACGCTTAAACTCAACATTAACTCGGCGATCGTCAGTTGGTGTAAATGTCGCAACGATCGTAACTAACCCATTTAATCCAGGAATTAGACTATTGACTTCAGCAATATTGTAGATTGCCTGAGTCGTCGGTCGAATACACTGATAAATAGTCCCGAGTTGAACGAGGGGAAATCGATCGATTCCGAGTAAACTCTGACTGCTGGTGTAGAGAAGTCGCCAATTACCTGCTAATAAATCGATCGCCGTTACCAATGGTCGGGGGTGGGGATTGGATGATTCCAATTCGGTAATTGCTGCTAAAATTGCTTGTTGATCGAGATCGGTAGCAAGAATACCCCGATTTTTGTCGGCGATAGCTGCGAGTAGTCTGGCTTTAGGCATAGGTTTAGCTGCAATTTTGGGATCAGAAGGGGGACATAGAGACTGGGGGAGCGAGAACTCTAATCCTTTACCTGCTACACCCTACACCCTACAACCTAAAATGATAGACTATGAGAAATTGGAATCGATCAAATTACTATGTCTGATACCTTCAACAATCCAGCATTAAAACAACAACCGCGCTACGAACCTGCGCCAGTGATTGCCGTTCAACGGGATACTTCAATTTTAGAGTGGCTCGAAGCGCAAGGTAGACTGATCGATCGTGATGAAAGAGATCCCGCAGTTTCAGCATTAGATCAACCAAATTTAGAAGAGGAATTATTTGAAGATGATAATAGCTATCAGGAAGATAATGATAGCGATGATATTGACGATGCTGAAGAAATTTAATCAAATTATCACGCAGTAACAGTAACCCCTGGATTTGCCAGCCAGGGGTTTGCGCCCCGCCTTCCGATCAACCAGTTATTTTATGGGGCAAGATCCAATCGATCGCATCTTCACATACAATTGCTGTGAGAAGTTGCACCCCCAAAATTAAAGAGAGGAGCGCGTGATGAAATTGGCTGGGAGAGAATAGATGGAGAGCAAATCAGTATCTACGCGAGGGATGAATCCAACAGGCACTGGATTACTCATTCTCTTAGGAATTTCACTCAGTGCAGCAGTTGTTTGGCTAGACTTGCAGGGCGGTAAGATTACCGCGACATCCTTGATGTTCCCCTTCTGGGCGTGTACCGCACTAGTCGCGATAGTTGGCTATTGGGCTATCCCTGTACTCAAACAACTCAAAATGGGACAATTCATCCGGGAAGATGGCCCCCAAGCCCACTTACAGAAAGCTGGAACACCAACAATGGGTGGGGTTTTTGTAGTGCCAATTGGTGTCCTGATTGGGATTGTTTGGGCGCAATTTAACCTTGACGCGATCGCCGTAGCCCTAGTTAGTTTAGGTTATTTTGCGATCGGTGGAGTTGATGACTGGAAAAGTCTGAGCAACCGCAAGAATGAAGGGTTAAAACCCAAAGGTAAATTAATCCTCCAACTAACGATCGCCACCGCCTTTTGTCTTTGGACATTCTATCGTCGAGGCGAAGCAATCACCACAATTAATTTACCCTTGAATCTAATTTTGCCCCTCGGTTTACTATTTTGGGGACTGGCGGTATTTGTATTACTAGCAGAAAGTAATGCAACTAATCTTACCGATGGTGTAGATGGATTGGCTGGTGGCACTGGGGCGATTGCTTTGCTCGGGTTGGCAGCCACGATTCGCACTACAGATCCGCAGTTAGCTATTCTCTGTATTTGTTTGAGCGGTAGTTATCTCGGCTTTGTCGTCCATAACCGGAATAAAGCAAAAGTGTTCATGGGTGATACAGGTTCCCTCGCCTTGGGTGGTGCTTTAGGTGCAGTCGGAATTCTCACCGATAACTTGTGGGCACTGTTAATTTTAAGTGGAATTTTTCTGGCTGAATCCATCTCCGTTATTGCTCAAGTTGGTTACTATAAGGCAACTAAAGACGCAGAAGGAAAAGGTAAACGTCTGCTCAAAATGGCCCCACTACACCATCATCTAGAGTTGAGTGGTTGGACAGAGACTCAAGTGGTGGGCGTATTCTACGCGATCGAATGGTTATTAGTCCTACTATGTTTTCTAGTTCCAAAAAATTAGCTTGAACCACTTCAACCGAATGGTGGGTATTACCCACCATGTATTTTTATCTATGATGATGTTTCTCAACTGATGACCGATAACTGTCAATTATCAACTGTTACAATTCAATCGATCGCCGCCATCGCCGCAGCACAGCGCGGGATGTGGTCGGAAGTAATTGACTTTCTCCAAAGCTGTCCAATTCTTGATGGCACCAATCGATCGGCCGACGAACTCCAGACATTGAGATCGACGATTCTCGATCTAGCTTTCCAAGTACTTCTTCAAGGCGATTTTGAACAGCAGTGGGCAATTGCTAAAATCTTTCCCAGTCTGGGCGAAATGGCCGTCCAACCATTGTTAGATTGCCTAAGCGATCCAGACATCGACTTAGACGATCGATGGTTTGTCGCCCGAATTTTAGGTGAGTTCGATCGACCTCAAGTTGTGAGAGGACTGGTGGAGGCGATCAGGCAAAATGAAGACCCGGAATTAGTGGCGATGGCAACCACCGCACTTGCCAAAATCGGCACTAACGCGATCGCCGCTTTGGCAGATCTCCTGACAGCCACGCAGCCAGAACAACGAGTACTCGCTGTTACTGCTCTAGCACAAATTCGTCACTCACAAACGATCGAACCATTGCTCACAGCGGCTGACGATTCCGATCCCCAGATTCGGACACTGACCATTGAGGCTTTGAGCAGTTTTCATGATGGTCGGATTCCGCCGCTCCTGCTAGAAAAACTGACAGATCCAGCACCCACTGTGCGGCAAGCCGCCGTGGTGGGGTTGTGTTTGCGGAGTGAACTAGCCACTGAATTCAATCTGATCCAATCTTTACGCCCATTATTGTCCGATCTCAATTTGGCGGTTTGTGAAGCAACGGCCCTGAGTTTAGCCCGACTAGCCGATCCGGTGGTAGTAGAAATTTTACGAGATGTGGCGATCTGCCCACGCACACCAGCAAGCTTGAGATCGCAGACGATTCTCGCCCTGGGGTGGATTGGTACCCAGTCAGCAATTAATAGTCTAGGACAGATTTTAGCAACAGCACCTACCGATGTCGCCAGCGAAATTATCATCAGTATCAGTAAGACAGAACACGAGCGCGTATACGCCAGTCAGGTGCTTGTTACCTATCTGCATTCCCCCCACTATCAGCATTCAAGCGCGATCGCCCAAGAAATTGCTGCCGCACTAGGGAACTTGGGGAATATTCAGACAGTCTCCGATTTAGTCTCACTTTTAGGGTATGTGGACGATCGAGTCAAGTTGCACGCAATCGCGGCAATCGCCAAGCTGTCATCTACCATTCCGCCACAGATTTTAGAACTAGCTAATCGTTCTGGGTTAGCTCCAGAATTGCAGAGTGGTATCCAGATGTGCCTATCTCATTGGTCAGTATCGCGAAATCTTGGAGCGGAAATGTTGCTATGATACTCATGTTAGAACTGTAAGTTAAATGGGTACTATAACGGCATCTATAAGTATTTCCACATAGTTAATCACACAATATTTTACATAGACACCTTGTGAGTAAGGAATTTGAAGATTATTAATGTGTAATTAATTTTGCTTGAGTACTTATCTAGATCGCAGTCCAACACGTTAGGGTGAATAATGTTTCAACAAACCAATTCTTTTCTACTCAAGTCTAGTTTAGTTATCACATCGATCCTGGCGATTTCCCCCGCCAAGCTTAATGCCGAAACTATTCCGGTGCGCGGGCAAGATCTCTCGCCCCAGTCAACAAAAACAGTCACAGTCAGCCAGCCCAAAATGGCAAATCCGGCTCAGATCAAAATAGATAGTGTGAGCCGACCAGGCACTAAGCCCAAGTCTGGAGATGAGTTATCATCAATCCCCGTAGCAACAACAACCGGCAGTAAACCCGCAACTAGTAATAATATTACGCCTACTCCGCAGAAGCCTCCAGCATCGTCAGTTAGTACTAATTCTCCACCAGTGATGGAGGATGTCCAACTCGTCCTCAATTTGAAAGAAAAGCATGTTTATGTCTACAAGGGTGATAAAGTTCTAACCAAATATCCTGTAGCGATCGGCAAAAAGGGCTGGGAAACACCAGTTGGCGAATGGCAAGTCATGGAAAAAGTCGAAAATCCCGGCTGGACTAACTTTAAAAATGGTAAAGTAGTCAAACCAGGACCAAACAATCCACTTGGCGAACGTTGGATCGGCTTCTGGACTGACGGGAAAGACACGATCGGTTTTCATGGAACTCCCGATACCAAATCAATCGGTAAAGCAGTCTCTCATGGCTGTGTGCGGATGCACAATCGCGATGTCAAAGCTCTCTTCCCACTAGTTAAAGTTGGCACTATCGTTAAAGTTGTTGCTAAGTAAGTATCCGTCTCCAAGAGATAGCTATTGTTAACTTAGTTACATATTAATTGAGCCAAAAAAAGGGTGAAAATTAATTTTCACCCTTTGTCTTGTAAATCTACTTAAATGGAATTGAGAGTACTCAACCCTTACACTGACTTAGATTCAATTGACAACCATCCTGTTCCATTAATTACTAATCTCTGGCTCTAAAGACTGTTAATCTATCTTGGAAATAGATCGCTTCATCTATTCATAAACGTCTCAATTATCAGACAATATCGATCGAGTATGCGCATCGAACAGTTGCAAGCCTTTCTGGCGATCGCCGAAACTGGCAGTTTTCAACAGGCTTCCCGTACCTGTGGTTGTACCCAATCGACCATTAGCCGCCAAATCCAAGGCTTGGAAATAAATCTAGGTACTGCCCTATTCCATCGCCACTCTCAAGCGACTTTAACAATTGGTGGCGAACGGTTGTTACCCCATGCCCAGCGGATTTGTCGGGAGTGGCAACAAGCACATCAATCAATCAGCGATCTCCTCACTGGCAAACAACCAGAACTCTGTGTTGCCGCCATTCACTCCGTTTGCGCCCACTTTCTGCCACCGATCTTCCAAAAATTTTGTCATCAGTATCCCCATGTACAATTAAGGGTAACTGCCTTGGGTAGCGATCGAGCATTGAAAGTACTTAAGGATGGGTTAGTCGATATCGCGATCGTGATGGATAATCCACTATTTACCGCTAGTCCTGCGCTGGTAGCCCAAAATCTCTACGAGGAGCCGATCGAAATGCTCCTGTCAGCCGAACATCCTCTCAGCCAATATCCCCAAATACCATGGGCGGAATTGGTGAAATATCCTCAGGTGGTATTTAAGGATGGGTACGGGATGCAGCGGTTAGTCCAACAACAATTTAGCAACCAGGGTAGCGAACTCCAAGCAGTGCTAGAATTGAATACGCTCGATGCCTTTCGGGGTGTAGTTAGACAAGGCGAATTGATTGCAATGCTCCCTAAATCTGCACTGATCGATATGGCAGAAGATCCCACCCTGGCAGTTCGATCGATCGAACCCATTCCCCAAACTGGAATTAAACTCTCCCGCCAAGTCGTCCTCGTCACCACCAGCGACAGACTCCAAATTCCCCCGATTGAATATTTCTGCGATCTAGTCGCAAAATTAGCATCAGAGAGTCGATGGTAGAGCCGCGACGCTACTCCCAACTCTCAACTCCTCAGTTCGATTCCGCTGACTGCGCGTAGCGAAAGTGCCCACTCCCTAACCTCTATCCCCTAACCAATGAGCGATCGATTTCGAGAATTTGTCCAAAAAATTGGCAGTGGTCCCCACACAGGTAAAAGTTTGACTCGTGCAGAAGCAGCGACAGCTATGGAAATGATGCTGGAACAAACAGCCACACCTGCCCAAATTGGTGCATTTCTGATCGCCCATCGAATTAAACGTCCGACAGGTGCAGAGTTAGCGGGGATGTTAGATGCTTATGCCAAATTAGGCCCCCAATTACAACCTGTTGCCAGTCACACTCGCACTCCGGTAATCTTGGGTATTCCCTATGATGGTCGATCGCGGACTACACCAGTGGCATCATTAGTCTCCCTCGTCCTCACCGCAGCAGGGATTCCGCTAATTTTACATGGCGGAGATCGAATGCCGACTAAATATGGTATTCCCGCGATCGAGATTTGGCAGGAATGGGGCATAGACTGGACAAAACTATCCTTATCTCAAATTCAATCTATCTTTGCGACAGCAGGTTTAGGCTTCATTTACACGCCCACTCATTTCCCTCTTGCCGCCGGACTAACTCCCTATCGCGACCAAATTGGAAAACGTCCGCCGATCGCTACTTTGGAGCTAATGTGGTGTCCCTATGCTGGCGATGCTCACCTGATCTTTGGTTATGTTCACCCGCCTACGGAACAAATGGCACTAGTTGCCGCGACACTGCGAGGAAGTCCGCAAAAAGTGACCACAGTTAAAGGTTTAGAGGGGAGTACTGACTTACCACGCGATCGAGCCGTAATTATCGGCGTTCATCAAGCTGGGCAAGAGTTAGAGCGGATTTTTCTGCACCATTATGACTATGGTTTAAGTAATGTCAATCCACCTCTATTACCGACTCCCGAACTGATGGTTAATTTTGCCACAGTATTAGCGGGTGAACCGTCAGAACTGTTCAATGCTGTGCTGTGGAATGCTGGATTTTATCTCTGGCATTGTGGCGCAGCAACTGATATGTCAGCAGGGATGAAGTTGGCTGAGGAGTTATTAAAAAGTGGTGCAGTTAGTCAGCAGTTAGATCTAGTTCGAGAACTTGTAGCAGAAAGCAATAGTCATTTAGCTGAAAAATAGTTTAGCTATTTACATGATGTATTTTGGATAGATAGTCATCAGAATTACATAGTAACGCAATTATTGTAATAAATTTGAATTTGATCGAACAAAATGATTCATGAAAAATTGTCGTATATATCCCAGAAATGGAGAAACATTAACATCAGAATCGGGCAGAGATTTCTCAAAATCATCTTTAAATTCTTTCCTAGCCCTGAAATAGCGATCGGCAGTGCCTGCGAACTCGCACCAGTTTCACCGGAACGAGTAATTAGTAACTATTATCAGGGCATGGTGCTTTTTGGCGAAGATAATCCAGACCAGTTGGTCTGGGAAATATTCTCGGAGCGGGCGATCGTTACCCCAGAGACAGCCAATATCCCCAAACGATTGCAAGGAATTCTGCGAAAACAGCCTTTTGAAATTCGTTACAATACCAATTTTGAAGAAGTCATTCGTTCTTGTCAACGCGATAAAACTTGGATTAACGAACCCCTGATTCAGGTTTATCAGGAATTATTTCAAAAAGGATGCGTAAAAACGATTGAAACTTATCAAAACGATTGTTTAGTCGGTGGAGTTTGGGGCCTAGTCGTGAATCGTAACTTTGGACTTATGAGTATGTTCCATCGGGAAAATCATGCGGGTGCGATCGCGCTAGCTACATTAGTCGATCTGTTAAAAAATGGTAAATATCATCTAATCGACTGCGGTAAACTGAATGACAATTTTGCTCGCTACGGTGCAGTTTCTGTGTCTTATGAGGAATTCGTAGAGCGACTTGCACAATCTCACTTTTGACTATACTTTCGATCGATTATTTACCCAACAACTTCACAATCCCGACACCACCAAAATATAATGCCAAAACTGCCCCAGCTAATAAACTTTGGGTGAGTGGATCTGTAGAGGGAGTAACGATCGCACCTACAACCATTGAGCCTACCACCACACTCTGCCAACCAGATAACATCAATTTGGAAGAGAGAATACCCAATAGGGATAAAATAATCTGCACCACGGGCAATTCAAATAATAACCCCGTCGCAAATAATAAGATCAACACAAACTCAAAATATCGATCAATCGACCAAGCCTGCTCCACGACATCCGCACCATAGCCAATGAGAAAATTGAGGGCAGCCGGAATCAAAACATAATAGGCAAAGGCAATACCGCCAACAAATAACACCGAAGAACCAGCCACTACTGGCAATACCAACCGCCGTTCCCGCCTAGTCAATCCTGGCAAGACAAATTGGATGATTTGATACAATACGACGGGACTAGCAACCAATAAACCACAGTAGCCAGCCACTTTCACCGAGACGAAAAAATATTCGCCTGGAGCTAGTTGGAGAAACTTAATCCCCGCAGCCGGAACTTCTAAGATTTGGACAATTTGTTTGGCATAGACAAAGCAGCCTACAGCACCCACCGCAACTCCAATAATCGAATAAAATATTCGCTGGCGCAACTCTTCCAAATGATCGAAAAAGGACATCTCCACCTCACTGGGGAGTTCGTCCAATTCGCTCAGATCTTCAACCCCTGGTTCTGGCGACCATAGAGCGGTACTTAGTTCGGCATTGGGCTGAAGATCGCTGTCTACTTCTGGAGTCATCGAGGAAGATGTTTGTCTGAACTTCCTTCTAATTATAGAGGATCGGGAATAACGTAAGTTGCTAGTTAGCGGATCAGTGGATGAGGTGTGAATGGGGGACTATTGCCAATTCCCCTTTCCCTAGATCTCCGACTGAAGATCGTGAATCATTCTTTGCGTGCGACTATATTTATTGATATCGCCCTGTGCTTTGAATAAACTAGCAGCTTGTTGGAGATCGGCAATAGCTTTGGGTCGATCTCCAGCACGTCCGTAAGCGATGCCACGATTGAGATATGCGAGCGCGTAATTGGATCTGAGTTGAATTGCGCGATCGTAGTCTGTCAGGGCAGCAGCTAGATTTCCCAAATCGTCGAGTTCGTTACCGCGATTTAAATAAGCCTGAGCATAGTTTGGATTAATCGAGATTGCCGCAGTATAGTCGGCAATGGCAGCTTGTTTATTGTTGATTTTACTCAAAATCGTGCCGCGATTGTAGTAAGCAACAGCATGTTGCGGATCGATGGCAATTACTCTAGTATAGTCAGCGATCGCACCCGGTCGATCGCCAATGATATCTTTGGCATTACCCCGTTCGATATAAGCTTGAATGTATTTTGGGTTAGCGGCAATCGCCCGATCAAAATTACTAATCGCTTGAAGCAAATTTCCTGCCCTCACTGCGGTTAAGCCTCGCTGATATTGACGAGTGGCAGTTGATAGGGGCACATCCACCGTTGATTCAATATTGGGACGGAGAGTAGCAGCAACAACTGGATGTGGCGGTAATACAATCGTTGTGGTCATTGCACCGATCGCGAACCATGCTGCTAGATTAAAGTTGTGTTGAACCATACCACTTCTGCCCCAATAGAAACTATCTCTTATCTACCAAGATGCCTGGTAAATTTCCAGAACGTATCCGTATAAAGGCACAAATAATTACTAATCGATCGATGTCTGGTTGCGATTAATTGCGGAGAACTCTGATTAGACAGTAGTTTCAGCCGATTATTTTTCGATTTGGGGATCGCGATCTTTGCTTAATGTAGGGTCGATCGTCGATAATTAAGGATTAATAACTAAATCTCCTGTATAGCCCGGTGAATAACCTGAGTACTGTCTCCGATACCAAACGCAATTTCTACTCTCAACATACACGTCCGATTAATTCGATTTATCGGCGGGTGGTAGAAGAATTGATGGTAGAAATGCACTTACTTTCTACCAATGTTGATTTTGCCTACGATCCGATTTACGCGCTGGGTGTAGTCAGTAGCTTCGATCGGTTTATGGCAAGTTATCGCCCCGAAACAGATAAACAATCGATTTTTACCGCTTTGTGCCAGTCGATGGGTGGTAGCCCCGACAAGTTCCGCCAAGATGCTACCGGTGTTGAAGAATTCGCCCGCGGTATGCAAGGACAAGACATCCTCAACTGGATAGCTCAACCCACTCCTGATGGGATCGGGGCGCAATTAGCTGATACGCTCAGTCGGATCTCTACTAATCCGAAGTTTAAATATAGCCGTCTGTTCGGGATTGGCTTATTTACAATCATCGAACAAGCCGCACCAGATCTGCTGAAGGATGAAAAGCAGCGCGAAGCAGCCGTAGCGAAACTTGGAGAAGCTTTACATATTCCGACGGATAAATTGCAAAAGGATCTCGAAGCCTATCGAAGTAATCTAGATAAGCTCGTTCAGATGGAAGCAGTCATGGCGGATGTAGTAGAAGCCGATCGCAAAAAACGCGAAAAACGCTCCCAGGAAAAAGCCGAGGCTCCGGCTACCCCCGCTCCGTCTGAATCTTAACAATCGACAAATTGCCAGGAAGTTTTCCCGGAATGCCTAAGACGACTCGATTGCGTTGAGTCGTCGCTTTTCTCTATTTGTTAATTTACAATTAGTAATTTCATGCCGTTTGATAGTGCTGAAGAAGCGATCGACTACACCAGTTTAGAGTGGTCAGAAGTGCCCCGACTCAATCTAGATACAATTTGGGCGATCCTCAACGACACCATTACCGATCAGCAAGTCAATCAGATCTTGTGGCATCATTTAGGCTATCGATTTGATCCAGTCAGTCAGGTTTGGGATACCGGTAAAGTTGCGCCAGAGTGGTTAGAAACTTACCCCACACCACCCGATTTTATCGCTAGTCGTCCAGCTACTGTCAAACTCACTCGATCGATTCCCGCCGAACATAAACAACTGCTGAAAACAAAACTTGGTTTCAAGGGCTATAAAATCGGTGAATTTGGTCCCCGTCAAACTAGACGCGCAACTGCGGCTAATTGGTTGTTGGGGTTAGGGGAAAGGAAAAAGGAGGAAGAGGAAAGGGACAGTTAACCTTTCGACAAGCTCAGGGCAAGCAGTTGACAGTCCCCTTGTCCCCTCGTCCCCCCGTCCCCATCTAGACGATCACTGTACGACGGGTTTCCGAAGAGATTCTCGCCGCATCAGCAGCGCGGAGTGTTGCCAAACTCGCCGCTGGGGTGACGTAGTTTGGTTTGCCATTCAACAAACAATCCAGCACAAATTCAGTATCCTTGGCAAATAAACCGCGTCGAGAACCGAGATCTAAGGTGATAGTCTGATCTCCTTGAATTAGTACACCTTCATCGCCATTAAACACCAAAGCTCCATGCTCCCCATGCACTTCAAACTTGCGGGAATCTTGCCATAACCCTTCACCTTTGCCATACACTACTTCGCCGATTGCAGTAGTGTTTTTGAAACGTAGCTGTGCTGTACAGAGGCAAGTCCGATAGTAGTCACCCACGCCGCCCCAGTACTGATTGTGACAGTTGACACTCTCGATCGAGCCAAACAAATCGGTAAACCGATGGAGTCGAGATAGTGCCGCACTGAGGGGAAAACCGAACTCAGACCGATGGTAAGTCCATTTTTCGGGAACAGGTCGTTGCGGGACGATCGTGCTGTAGCGAGCATAATAAACCGCTCCCAGATGACCCAGCCATTGGCGCATTGTCTGATGCAATCCGCCCAGGAGTTCGATATGTTCGACGTGGAGTAATACGCCCTTTGACTCCGCTAGGGCAATAATTTCAGCAGCTTCCTGGGGATCTAGAGACAAAGGATATTCGACGATCGTATGTTTACCAGCAGCCACAGCAGCACGGACAATTTTGCCATGATCGCAATTGATTGTTGAGACGATGACTAAATCAATCTCGGCCATCTCTACTAATTTTTGCCAATCTGCTACCACTGGGACATTAAAATCTGCTGCAAATTCCTTCGTCCGGTTGGGGTTGCGACCAGAGATCGCCAATAAGTGAGTTCGCGCTTCTGCTTGGATTGTCTGCGCCCGGATCTTCGCCGCAAATCCCGTTCCTACTATGCCAACACCGATCGGTAGCGTAATTTTGCCATAACCAATAATTTCAGGCATGAGATTTTTGATAGGATTAGACGATCGGATTAATAACGAAACTTAATGCTGGGCAATATTATAACTGTTTAGCTACACTTCCAACTCATCTGTTCGGTGCCGATTACTCGCTGATGCTAGCCACTAGAGCTTAAAAATTACCAGATATATTCCATTGCCCATCGCCGATTCTCTCAATGAGATATAAGTAATTAAGATGAATTCCTGAAATTTGATTACGAATACCGTTCAACTTTGGAGTGTCCGATCGTAACAGATCGCGGTGTTTTCCCTTAGTATTCAAATAGAGATGAAAACTACTACTATTAGCTAGTTTATCTAGCTAGTAGCGGCTGCTCACAAATCTATGCTGTCGATCGCATGACTATGGGCACTTTGCTCATACCCGGCATTATTTAAGCGAAATAGAGAGGAATCAATCTGACATGGCAACTTACAAAGTTACTTTAATCAACGAAGCTGAAGGGCTAAATACAACTATCGACGTAGCTGACGATACCTACATTTTAGACGCAGCAGAAGAGCAAGGCATCGACCTCCCATATTCTTGCCGCGCTGGTGCTTGTTCGACTTGTGCAGGTAAAATCACTTCTGGGGAAATCGATCAATCCGATCAATCTTTCTTGGATGACGATCAAATCGAAGCAGGCTATGTCCTCACTTGTGTTGCTTATCCTAAATCCGATTGTACGATCCTGACTCACCAAGAAGAACAACTCTACTAAGAGTCTGTCTTTAACTTCACGGTGATTAGAGTGCGGCATCAAATGCCGCACTCTAATTTTTTTTGCCGATGTGGTTCGGTAAATCCGCCAGTTGCCTGCATATCCATTCCTGCTTTCGAGAATGCCTGTGGTATTATCGAAGAATGGTTCTCATCATCGATTGTGCTTTAAAATCAGGCCTCAATTTGATATCTGAGGTTTAAGCAAGTCTGATTTAGGCTATATTCGTCACCCCCGATTGGCGAAAAGTTGTCAGTTTTTCCAAAATTTCCATCATCCAAAACCAAGCCGCTGTCAGAAACTCAACAGTGATTAGTGCCGCGTTTGTATAGATCCGATTCACCTGTAAATATGAGTAGCGGTTACATTCTAATAGGGGCAATGTTAATTTTGGGCGGCATCATTGCTGTATCCGGGGATCGGATTGGCACGCGGGTGGGCAAGGCGAGATTGTCACTATTCAAGTTGCGTCCACGTCAAACTGCAACCCTAGTCACGATCGTTACCGGCACACTGATCTCTGCTTCCGTATTAACACTGATTTTTGGGGCGAGCGAACAACTCCGCACCGGCGTATTCGATCTCCAAAAAATTCAGCGTAAACTCTCTGACACCAAAGACAATCTCGATCGCGCCCTAGAGCAAAAAGACCGAGTGCAACGGGAACTAGAAATTGCCCGCAATGCCCAGTCAGAAGCCAAAAATCTCTTATTAGGCATTGATAAATCCCTCAAAGATGAATTACTCAAGCAGTCAATTGCTGCCCAAAACTTCAAAAATACTGAACAACAACTACAAACTGTCTCCAATCAGCGGAACGATCTAGTGCGAGAGGTGATGGAAATCTCGCGGAAACGCCGTGATTTTGGCGCGCAACAGCAGGTAATTGCCGATCAGGTAAGCGAACTCAAGCAATATGTCAATGACCTAGAAAGCGAAGTTAACCCGCTCAAACAGCAGTGGGCGAAAATGGAGCGTCAAGTCTCCCAACTCCAGCAGCAACTGAATATGACTGGGGTGCAGCCAGATTTACTCCGCCAAACTCAACGGTTACAAACCGATCGCAATACTGCCCGTAAATTAGAGCGAGAATTGCAAGAACGGAATACTAAATTAACTAATATCACCGCTCAACTCGAAACTAGACAAGCAGATTTGCTGAAGATAGAAACTCAAATTAAACAACTCGATCGAGAATTAGCTGTTCGTCGCGCTTTGTTAAAAGAAAAAGACAAGCAACATCAACAACTAGAACGAGAATTTCAGACTCGGACGACTCAACTCAAACAGCGGGATCAACAACTCAAAAAATTAGAAGCTCAGTTTAAAGTAAACGATCGAGGATTGGCTTCCCTAGAAAAAGAAGTCAATAATATCGAGCAAGAGTATCGCAAAATTCGTCAAGGTAATATTGCAATTCTACGCAACCAAGTTTTAGCAGCGGCAATCCTCAAAGCCAATAGCCCAGAAGCATTTAGTGCCGGGATGAATAATCTGATCAGACGAGCTAATCTTCAAGCTCTGAAGGCGACTAATCCTAATGAAATTGGTGGTGAAAATTTTTCTGAACCGCAGATAATTGAACTTGATTCCCGCCAATTAGATCGACTTCAACAGGAGATTGATCGTCGCCGCGATTATGTAGTTCGCATCTTCGCCAGTGATAATTATGCGATCGGTGAGCAAAATATTCAAGTATTTGCTGATGCTACTCCCAATCAAAAATTATTCGATCGAAACCAATATATTACTAGCATTAACTTCGATCCGACTCAAATGAGCGAAGAGCAAATTCGGCAACAACTAAATATCCTCCTAGTCAGATCGCAACTTCGTGCCAGACGGAGTGGGATTTTGACGGATCGACCTCAAATTGGGGATGGACAATTAACCACATACGTTCATTTTTTGGAACAGGTTAAAAAACAAAAATACCCGATCGAAATCAAAACTGTTGTCGATCGGGATACTTACACATTAGGCCCACTAGTTGTTAAATTACTGGCGGTTGCCAATGATAAGGTATTATTTAGTACTTACTCAAATGCCGCAATTAATTGATCTAGTGTACATTGATACACAGTCATCATCTGCTTCAGTTGAGAGGGGACTAACTTTGGTTGAGTACGTTTTTGCTCCCAATCATTAATCGTCCGAACATTTAAGCCCAACTCGGCGGCGAGTTGGGATTGAGTCAATCCAGCTACTTCGCGTAGATGTATCGGTGTGATATCGCTGCAATTGTTAATTTTTAACGGTTGTAGCTGTCGATTTAGTCGGCGAGGTGCTGATTTTAAGATATAGACATTTGCTATTTGTTGACCGTTTGTTCGCTGTTTGACAGTTACTTTTCGGCTAGCTGTCAGGATCTTGAGGCAGATTTGGAGCATCGAAACCGGACGATTAAGAGTATCGGCTAGCTCTTTAATTGTTAAACCATCAGGGTGTATGGAAATCAACTCTAAGAGTCGATCTGTAGTTGTTGAACTGGAGAAATCGGGGGGTATTTCGATAATTGCCAAGTTAAGGGTTCCTAACTCATCGCATAATAGCTTATCACCTTTATCCAAATTTCTTGAATGCTATAAATACTAGCCTTTCTAAAGACCCATTGCTATTTTTCTACTTACCATGTCCGTTTTTCCACCCTTGACAATCAGAATTTTTAATGGGTGAAATCTAGATCGACTAATTAGGCTCGAATTCTAGCGCAGACAAATCGATCGAGTCCCGCTAGATCGTTAATAATCTGAATATCGGTATAACTACCCTGCTCGATCAGTAAATCCCGAATTGTCTCACCTTGTCCCGCCATCATTTCAACTAACCAAATTCCCCCAGCCTGAAGATATTCAGGCGCGGTATTCACTAAGCAGCGAATCGCCGCCAAGCCGTCTAGACCGCCATCTAAGGCCAGATGCGGCTCATGCTTCGTCACCTCCGGTTCGAGGCATAACACCTCCTCAGAGGGAATATAGGGGGGATTGGAGAGCATCCCGGCGACTTGCCCACGCAGATGTCCTAAAGATGACCACCAACTCCCTTGACTAAGCTCGATTCGCGCCAATACATCTAGTCGAGTCGCATTAGTGCGGGCAATATCTAGTGCTGCCGCACTATAGTCTACGGCATAAATCTTCACTGCGGGCAATTCTCGCGCCAAACCGATCGCAATTGCCCCACTCCCAGTCCCTAAATCAACCCAAATTCCCTGCTGCTGAATTTGACTACTCGCCTCGATGGCGATATCAACAATCGATTCAGTTTCCGGGCGGGGAATCAACACTGCTGGCGAAACGACTAGCTCAAAATCTCGCCAGAAAGTTCTCCCGACCAAATATTGAACTGGCTTGCGCTGATGCACTCGATCGAGCCATAATGCCGACAATCGATCGAGTGGCATCGACATCGGCACCAATTGTTCATCACCAATTGACTCCAGGCGCAGCGTCAATCGGTCTAAATCAGCTACTGCTGCCAGTAGCCAATCCACCTCATAAGCACTCACCCCAGCCTCGGTAGCTAATCCTACTGCCCATCTGCGCCACTGCCACAGATCTGTCCCCGTAATTAGATCTGAATTCCCCCGTCGCCCCATCTCCATTTACTTCTTAGGCTGCGCCGCTTGTGCTGCCTGGATTTTGCGCACAATTTCCACATTTTCTCGCGACGGGACAAAAACTAATTTCTGTTGTTGGGGATGGTTGATTTTGTGTAAACTTTCCAGCATATTTTGCAGAGATTCGACAGTGATCCGCGCTGTTGCTGCCAATTTGGGGTTTTGTTTTTTGGCTAGATTCAACCACTCCTGTGCTTCTTGTTTATCAAAAAACATTTGGGTCATATTATTGCGCTGAACTGCTACATTTTGATTTTTATCTCTGACTGTGACAACAAATAATGGTACGGGATAATTAATATTCTTTTTATATGGTTCCTTGAGAATAGCTAGTGCATTTTTAAGTTGCTGTTCAGTAGGGACAAACATAAAACCCATATTTTTGGATTTTTGTTTGGCTTCTAATTGCATTTTATAAACAGCACCTAAAGGAATTGGACTAACTTGTGCAGATTTTCCCGCTTGTGGCTGTTGTTTCTGAAAAACTTTTAGAAAAGCTTGGGCATCTTTTAAGCCGATAAATGCTCGCGTATATAGTCGCGCATTGGGCGATTTGCTTTCGCTTTCCCACACAAAATCTCGATTGCCATTGGGAGTTTTGGTCATGGTAATCGTGAAGATCGGTACCCCGCGCAGCTTTTCGATAATTTGGGCTTCGGGTAGTGCTTGCGCTGGTTGAGCGATTGCGACCACAAATGGGACGCTCATACCAACGATCGCGGTGAGACCAGTTAAAGATATAGCCATAATTGTGACAGAAAAAAGGGGATATAAATTGTGGGTAAGATCCGTTATTTTTTGTGATATCTTACTTACCCACTTGAACAGGTGAGGCTAAACTGAGGATTCGGAACTATTTTCCATCCATATTTGGATTGAATTCAAAAAAATTCACAACCGAATCCGATGTTTTTGTCATATAATCAAGTAGATAATTAAGTTCTACTACCTGAATTTTCGATTTGTTGATCAGATTTGGATAGACTTTTTTTACTGTTGATTGGAGTGCTTCTTTACTAAAAAATAGTGGTACTATTTCTTGACGATTTCGTTCAAAAGTTAGATACTCTTCTCTGCCAGCTTTAGATGTAATCGTGGCAATGAAAACTGGTAGATCGTTTACTTGGGTTACTTTTTGACCACCTTGCTTGAGGATCTCCAATGCACCACTAGATTGTTTAGCTGTGGGGACGTAAATATAATCGAGTTCTTGCGGCTTGTTTTTATTCGCTTGTTTCCGGCGATAAATTTCACCCAAGCTGACCGGCGTAACTTTAACCATTTTAGTCAAGTCTGGTTGTTGCGGCTTGATGCTCCGATCGATAAAATCTTGGGCATCTTGACGACTGAAGAAAACTCCGGTAGACATTTGTGCAGGCTGATTCTTCGTAGCCTTACTTGTGGCATGAACGATTGTCCCCTTGTCATCAGTTACGACATAGACGGGGATATTTTCTAACTTAGCAGCTACTTGGGCTTCGGGAATTGCTTGTGCCGGAAGGCTACCTAGCATAGTACTACCACATAGCCCAACGGACAACAACCACTTCTGGAATAATTTCATCTGGAATCTTTTCCTTAAAATCAGTTGATAACAATCATCAATGACCCCTAGATTAGCAGATTGTTTCCTGTCTTGGTTAGCATCATGCTACGCGCTAGTAGCAAAATTAAGAGTAGATTTTGATGACTCCCCGGGCAAGATTCGAACTTGCGACCAATCGGTTAACAGCCGACCGCTCTACCACTGAGCTACCGAGGATTATGTTTTGTGTGTTTTTCACACTCTTCCAATAATATCACTAGTTTTCTCAAATTGGCAAGTAAATTCTTAAACTTTTTTCTAATGCTGGGGAATAGGTCAAGTTCGATCGATTATTCGCAGGCTAACTGGTAATCTGAATTTATCTACCTTCGCCACCATTTATGGATTTGGTCTTTATCGTTGTCTGGTGTAATTGCACGATCGCGATTGGGTGTCTGATTATGACTGTTTTCCTGATTAGTTTCCGTCGTCAGCTAGTCGTCTTAACCGAATGGTGCGACCGATGGACGATCGATTGTGGTCGGCTGTTGGCAGATACACCAGATTCTCTAGCAGCTAGTCGCATGCAGATCCACCAACTCCGCCAGTTCTATCGACAACAATCAGTGACGGTCGATCGACTTCAGACGATCGGTTTATCGATTGGGATTATCCGATCCTTCCTCAAAGGTAGACGGTAGCACTTCGATAGGCTCAGTGACCGGCTAGAAGCAACTCCTCACTGCTACGGATTAACTTGAATTTGACCTTGACAGATTAATTCCCCAGTGGTTAATTGCAGTTGATTAATATGCACATCGCGACCAAGATCGATCCGATGACTGGTGAGATCGCTGCCAGGGAGATCGAGAGCGCAGGAAATCGTCAGCGGATCGAGATGTAAAATATGCCCATCGAGAATATCAATCCCCATTGCTAGGTGGATCGGTGCAGATCGATCTCCAGATGCTAAATTGCCCTGTAAAATCAATTGTTGAGGAACAATCTGAATCTGCTGCCAATCGATCTTCCAATCAGTTTGGTTGGGGACAATCGCCAGGATTTGGGTAAAGAGGTCGGTAATTGCTTGGGATAACAGCGGTGATGCCAGCGAAGCCTGTAAGTCAACTTCTGTGAATTTAGCCTCAGCCATCACCGCAATCGGTTCTAGCAGACGTAAAGGTTGACCACGCATCACTTGGGGCAAGTTGATACGGATATTTTCGGCAATCAAGTCGATCGATCCCAGTGATAATCCTTGATAAACTGCACCGATGGCGACAACCGCGACGCGAGGAATTGTCCCCCCTAGGATTTGGCGACTCCCCCCGGCAATATCCACATCGAGGTTATCGACCTGGGATACTTGCGATCGCAACCACACCCGACAAGCAGGTGATAGTACCGAACTGATAATTCCTTTTGTTTGATGTGTCAATCTAGCTCAATCTTCCGGTAATATTTCTTCAAAGAGTTTAGCTGGAAATGGGAAGAGGGGATAGTGGATAGGGAATAGTGGATAGTGAGGGGATAGTGAATGACGGCAAGAGTACAAAAAATTTTATCGCAATGGGGAATAGCTTCTCGGCGGCAGGCCGAACAGCTAATTTTGGCTGGCCGAGTGCGAGTAAATGGGACGGTTGCCCAATTAGGACAAACGGCGGAACCAACTACCGATCGGATCGAAGTTGATGGTAGACTGATTACAGTACAGAGCCGACCGGAGCCTGTGTACCTGCTACTCAATAAACCGCGCGGTGTGGTATCCACTTGTGCCGACCCCCAAGGTCGTCCGACAGTTTTGGACTTGTTACCACCAGAGTTAAGGGAGTGTGAAGGAATTCATCCAGTAGGTAGATTAGATATTGATTCTAGCGGCGCGTTGTTGCTCACCAATGATGGAGAGTTGACATTTAGACTGACTCACCCACGCCACAGCGTGAGCAAAACTTATGCAGTGTGGGTGGATGGTCGCCCTACCGAGGCAACTTTAGCTGCTTGGCGAGATGGAATCGATTTGGATGGGCAGTATACATTGCCCGCTCAAATCAAGGTATTAAAATATCAGGAACATCGGACTTTACTAAGGGTCATGCTCACCGAGGGCCGAAACAGACAAATTAGACGTGTTGCCACTCAACTGGGTCATCCAGTCTTGAATCTCCATCGAACCAAAATCGGCAACATCAGTGTAGACGGGGATGTCGGCTGTTATCGCCACCTGCGCCTAGCTGAAATTCGGACTCTCCAAGCTGGAGAGCTACCCGATACTGATCTTTGACAAATCAAGTTACATTTACAATACACTCTACCACCACTTTATCACTAGCGATCGTGACTCTACTGCCACCGCTCAAGCACATCAGATCATTCAAGTTGGCAAAATTTTCCAAATTGTCAACTACGGAATTATCAATCCTCGATCCCCAGCCAGAATCATCGACCGATCGGGATTTAGTTAAATTGTCGGTTGATGAATTGTCAGTCACCGATCCCCAGCTAGAATCACCAACACAGAGCAATATCGCCCCATTGGTGCAAACACCTAGCGAGATTTTGCAGCAAATTGGGAGCGGACTGAGGGAATGGCGGGAACATTACGGGAGATCGATCGAAGATGTATCGGCTCAAACCCAGCTTCAGCCACGCTTGATTCAAGCGATCGAAACAGGTGACATTGAAACTTTACCCGAACCTGTATACGTGCGCGGCATGATCAAACGCTATGGAGATCATCTCGGTTTAGATGGTGCAGCAATTGCGCAAAATTTACCCACATGGCAACGGGAAGAAGCTAAATCTACCCACAAAAACGTTTCCAACCGATCTTCTTTTTCTACTCCTCGAATTAAACCATTCCACGTCTACCTCGGATATATTTTGCTGATTGTCGGTAGTGGTGCGGCAATTTCCCATCTACTCCACAATAGCTTGAAACCAAAACCAGCTATTTTGCCCCAAATCTCCGCTGTCACGCCGATATTAGCTCCAACTCAAGCAACTCAGCCCCAGAGTGTCCAGATCGGCATTACTGTTAAAAGTCCAGTCTGGGCGCAGATTGGCATCGATGGCACCACGAAATTTACCGGCAATCTCCAAGTTGGCACCCAACTAAACTGGGTCGCGAGCAAACAAGTTACTATCAGCACCAATAATGCTGGCGCATTGCTAGTGTCTCGCGATCAACAGCCAGCCCAGCCGGTTGGCAAACTCGGTGAAAAGCAGCATGTTACCCTTAAAATTGGAAAGTAACCCCCAGTTGATTCATCGTGATTAGCCTCAAAACTCTCGGAGATCGCCATCAAAGCTTAACCATCAATCCTCCTGCCTCCGGCGTATCCCTTCAGGGTACGTTGCAGATTCCTGGGGATAAGTCAATTTCCCATCGGGCACTGATGCTGGGAGCCTTGGCAGAGGGAGAAACGACAATTCGCGGATTATTGTTGGGTGAAGATCCCCGCAGTACGGCGGCTTGTTTTATGGCAATGGGGGCACAGATTTCTGAGTTAAATACTGAGCTAGTCACGGTGCAGGGAATAGGCTTAGGGCAGCTTCAGGAGCCGGTAAATGTCCTCGATGCTGGTAACTCTGGGACGACGATGCGGTTAATGTTAGGAGTTTTAGCCTCCCATCCCGACAGGTTTTTTACGGTAACTGGGGATGGCTCATTGCGATCGCGGCCGATGTCCCGCGTCGTCCAACCGCTGACGGAAATGGGGGCGCAAATTTGGGGACGCAAGGGTAATTCTCTCGCTCCACTCGCTGTCCGTGGACAAGCACTCCAACCCATCCACTATCATTCACCGATCGCTTCGGCGCAGGTAAAGTCAGCCATTTTACTTGCAGGATTGATGGCTTATGGGCGCACGACAGTCACCGAACCAGCCCAATCGCGAGATCACTCCGAACGGATGTTGCGGGCGTTTGGGGCGCAAATAGATGTGGATCCAGAAACTAACAGTGCAACGGTGACTGGTTATCCCAATCTCCGGGGACAACAGGTGATTGTCCCTGGAGATATCAGTTCAGCGGCATTTTGGCTAGTTGCAGCGGCAATTATCCCAGGATCGGAGTTATTAATTGAGAATGTGGGGATCAATCCGACGCGGACGGGGATTTTGGTGGCATTAGAATTGATGGGGGCTGATATTACCCTGGAAAATCAGCGTGAGGTTGCGGGGGAACCGGTAGCAGATTTACGGGTGAAACATGGTAAGTTAACAGCTTGTGAGATCGGCGGGGATTTGATCCCGCGTTTAATTGATGAGATCCCAATTTTGGCAGTAGCGGCGATCTTTGCGGAAGGGACGACGGTAATTAGAGATGCCCAAGAGTTGCGGGTCAAAGAAAGCGATCGAATTCAGGTAATGGCGACTGAATTAACCAAGATGGGTGCCAAAGTTAGCGAGTTGCCCGATGGATTGGAGATTACGGGCGGGGGATCGTTAATCGGCGCTGAGTTAGATAGTTATACCGATCATCGAATTGCCATGAGTCTGGCGATCGCGGCAATCATGGCGCGGGGACAAACTACAATTGATCGGGCAGAAGCTGCATCGATTTCCTATCCAACTTTCTTTGATTGTCTCCGCAGTATTATCCAATCGAACTAATCCTTAAATAATTAGCTAAAATTTGACATTCAAGATCCCGACTACTCGGATCGAGTCATTTCGATCCTAAATACTTCTAAGGTGATGAAATTAACCGCAGAACAAAAAAGAGTATCTTGCTGCCGAACCTTTTAGTAGTTAACGGTATCAATAACCACCAAAAATTGGCGAACAACAGTTAGTGTTACGGCAACAAAATTGCTATCTACCAACTTATCATTATGCTGAATAAAAGTTATTACCCCTATATTACAATTTCCTTGTTGACACTTGTAGATATCATTTTTTTAAGAGCGATCGGCTCATTGCCACTTTGATGGTGGATGGGATTAATAATACGGTAATTCCGATCGCGGCTAATCAAAAACTCGCCAGTAAACATCTGTGGGTCAACCTAATAGACCTAGATAGCGACCTCAACATCACTGCTGTCAACGATTACCTTCGGTAGACTGCACCAAAGGATTTGGCAAAAAATTGCCAATCTATACCTATTCAAACCAGTTGTAACATAACTTTTCGATCACATTTGATCTATCGATCTTGGATTGACAGACTGAGTAGCCCGTATTAGGATAATCCAAGTGCCTTTGGAATGTCGGTGAATCAGTGTCTAAATCAGAGCGTACTAAACAAAATATTATCGAAAAAGCAGCCATTCTTTTCAACCAAAATGGTTATGCAGGCACGTCAATCAACGATATTATGAAGTTGACGGGGCTACAAAAGGGCGGGATTTATAATCACTTTAAAAGTAAGGATGAAATAGCTTTAGCAGCTTTCGATTTAACATTCGATCTGCTCAAACAAAAAGTGTTAGTTGATATCGTAAATAATAGCCATGCAATCGATCGGTTACATGGCTTCATTGATAGTTTTAAAGGTTTTACTCAAAGTCCAACAATTGTTGGTGGTTGTCCGATTCTCAATACGGCAATCGAAAGCGATGATACCCATGCTCCCTTACGTCGTCGCACCCAACAAGCAGTAAATGAAATTTTCGCACTGCTTGAAAGTATGATCGAACTCGGCATCCGGCAGGGAGAAATCTCGACAACTGCCAATCCTAAAGAAATTTCGATTGTCATCATTAGCACGCTCGAAGGGGCAATTATGCTCAGTAAATTGTACGGTACAGATATGTATCTCGATCGCGCGATCGATCATCTTCATCAATACATCAGCAATTATGCCTTAATCTAACCGTTACTAAAGTCATAGATTGCCAATGATTAACACGTGACTTGAGATAGATTAATTGCAATTAATCGAAATCAGGGGAACAGATAGAGATGGAAAACATACTTTACTAGAAAGCCAATTATTTACTAGTAATTACAAATGTTAAAACTTACCTCACTAGCGATCGGGTTGCTCTCCCTAATTGCGATCAGCCCATCAGTTGAAGCCTCTCCATTGTTCAAAAATCAGAACAATTATCCTGCACCAAATATCCAAAAAACAGTAACAATTGGTGGTTCTCAACCTCAAATTGTTGTCACTGTTGGTTCTCAAAATCGTCCTGGATATCGCCCTGAATATCGCCCTGAATATCGCCCTCAAGCTTTCTCAAATTTCCGCCCAAAATATCGCTGGGAAAGCGAATCTGATTATCGTCGGGCAGCCGCACGTCATCGCCAAATTGAAATAGCACGGGAACGTGAAGCTCGTGCTCGTTGGGAAGCAAAATATCGTCGTCCAGGATATCCATCTCCTTACCGGGCTTATCAACGTTAAGAAATCGAAGTGCGACAGAGGGAAGATTGAAGTCAATCTTCCCTTTTTTTTATGGCAACGCAAAACCATGACTATAGTCATGGTTTTTGATCGAATGAATAATGACTTCCGATAGAAATCGATCGAGAATAAACGTGACCTTTGATTGAGACTGAATCGATCAGCAGTAGGATATACTCCAGCTAGTCCGCTTTAATCTACTTATTTGGCAGATACTCTCGCTTGCTATATTAATACTTGATTTTGTGTTGTCGCGATCAGGATGAGTTGCATATGTCAAAATTTACTTCACTAGCTATCGGTTTACTGACTGCCTTTACACTTGTTCCAGCAGGACAGGCAGTTGCAGCAACTGGTAATCAAACCAACCTCCTACAACCAGCAGGAAATTTACAAGCTCAACTCGTTATCAAGATTGGGCCTCAAATTCGACGTGAACCAGTATACTACCCAAGCCGGGAAGACATCCGTCGTCGTCTAGCTTGGGAGCGAGAACAGGAAGCTCGCGCTCGGTGGGAGGCAAAACGCCGTCGCTACCGACATTCAGAGGGTCGCTGGTCTCGCGATGATCGTCACGACCGTTACTATCGTTAGAGCGAATGGTGTTCAATATCCAAGGGGCGGATCTAGTTCAGATCCGCCCCTTTTAGCTGGCGATTGAGTTAATCTACAAATTTTCTTTATAAATGGCTCAAACCGAGCACCACTGATAATCTTTTACTAAGAGTAACTATACTATCCATCTGGTAACTGACTTGTGAAAATCGATAAGTTAGGAAAAGATGTTGTTCATGCACTTTTTTTTACATAGTCAATAGTACTGTCGATTCAACTGCTAGATCTGAGCTAGTAATACGCGGCAAGGAGATTAAGACACCAGAGCGATAAGTATTACTATTGACTTCCAGAATCGATCGATTTGCGCTCTATTAGGTGCCAAATGAAAATTTAAGGACATAATACTATGACTCATTTGTCGATAGATTTTAATCAAAAAAACAACGCATATTCTGCAATCTGCAAACGTTTGGAGCGGTGTGCAATCGCCAATCAGAAATTGTCAGAGATTGAAGACAAGCAGGATTTATTGGTAATTAAATGGTGCCAAAAATTACCTTTTGTGCTTGCAATCGTCTGGCATCTAGTCCAGTTATGCTTCCTCGCCATGAATAATATGAAATCTTTAGAAGCGATTTATTAGAAATTTGCCAGAATTAGTTTGGATGAAAATAATTAATAAACTATTTTCTGATAGATAAATAATAAAATAATGCCGATCAATATCGAATATATCACCAGCCACAAATAATTTATGAAGCATACAGCACAAACAGTTCAATTCGATCCGGCATTAATCAATAAATATAATCAACCAATACCCCGTTATACCAGTTATCCACCAGCAACAGAATTAACCACTGAATTCGATCTAGATGGATTTCGATCGGCGATCGCGGCTGGGAATCACAAAAAAACACCCCTATCCCTTTACTGTCATATTCCCTTTTGTGAAACCCCTTGCTATTTCTGCGGTTGCAATACAGTCATTACCCAGCGGAAGGAAGTTGCTGAACCCTACTTAGGTTATCTTGCTCGTCACATCAATCAGGTAGCTAATTTAGTTAGTACCGATCGCCAGGTACAGCAATTACACTGGGGTGGCGGTACACCTAATTATCTCTCCAAAAGTCAGGTAGAATTCCTTTGGAACCAGCTAAACCAACATTTTTCCCTAGCTGATGGAGCCGAAGTCTCGATCGAAATCAATCCGACTTATATCGATCGAGAATATATTCTATTTCTGCGACAATTAGGCTTTAATCGAATTAGCTTTGGGATTCAGGATTTTAACCCTCAAGTGCAGGAAGCTGTCAATCGGGTTCAGCCCGAAGCAATGTTATTTGACGTGATGAACTGGATTCGGGAAGCTGGATTTGAAAGTGTAAATGTGGATTTAATTTACGGTTTACCGTTTCAAACTCTGGATACCTTTCGGGAAACTGTCGAAAAAACATTACAACTAAATCCCGATCGCATTGCTGTATTTAACTTCGCCTATATCCCTTGGCTTAAACCAGTCCAAAAGCGGATGCCGGAAGCAGCTATGCCCAGTACTGCTACCAAACTGAAAATTCTCCAGCAGACAATTGGGCAACTAACCACAAATGGCTATGTATTTATCGGCATGGATCACTTTGCCAAACCCAATGATGAACTGGCAATTGCTCAAGCAGCCGGACAACTCCATCGCAATTTTCAGGGCTATACTACTAAACCGGAATCCGATTTATTAGGCTTTGGGATGACATCGATTAGTATGTTGCAGGATGTCTATATTCAAAATCATAAAGGTTTGAAAGACTTTTATCGCTCGATTGATGCTCAAGAATTACCGATCGAACGTGGGGTGAGACTAACTCAAGACGATCTGATTCGTCGGACAGTAATTATGGAATTAATGTGTCAATTCCAACTCTCCGTTCAGGATTTAGAAGCAAAATACCATCTCGGCTTCGATCTTGATTTCAATGACTATTTTGCGTCAGCACTACCCAAGTTGGATGCCTTAGAAGCTGATGGTTTACTCAAACGGTGGGGTGACGGTATTGAAGTCACACCGAGCGGACGACTGTTAATTCGGAATATTGCAGCGGTGTTTGATGCCTATTTAATTGATCGTGTTCAGGAAACTTTTTCCAAAGCAATTTAAGCTTTCGCTCTCTTCACCCTTTTCCCTCATGCCGACAATCGCTAATCCCACCACTACAACTGCCATCTATGGCCCAGTCGATTCCTGGCGGTTTGGTCGATCGCTCGGAATCGATCCGATTGGTTCGGTGTCTACTTGCTCCTTTAACTGTGTTTATTGTCAGTTAGGTGTAATTCAGGTTCCCAGCGGCGATCGTCAAATTTTCGTGCCCACCGAGCAAATTCGTCAAGAACTAGCCTCCCTGCCCCCCTGTCCCATTGATACACTGACGCTCAGTGGTAGTGGTGAGCCGACTTTGGCCTTGAATTTAGGTGAAATTTTGACAATGGCAACAGAAATTATCCCTAAACCGATCGGTGTCTTGACGAATGGTAGTTTATTAACCGATCCCACTGTCCGCCAGGAATTAGAGATCGCCGATTGGGTCGCTGTCAAACTAGATGCCATTGATGCGGACTCCTTCCGGCGAGTCAATCGTCCCTTACCAACTCTCGATCTTCAAGAACTGTGGATGGGTCTATGCCAATTCCGGGAACAGTATTCAGGACACCTGGCAATTCAAACCATGGTACTCAAGACCTGGAGCGATCTCGATCGAGTTGAGTATCTTAATCGGATGCGAATATTACGCCCTGATGAAATCCAACTCAACACTCCAACCCGTGCCCAACCGTTAACCCATCAATTGGCATCACGTGGGAACGATTTGCCTAGCACCTATGCTTATCCCACCAGACAACTCAACCGAGTTAATCCTGAAGAACTAGAGTTATTTGCCGATCTCCTCGAAAGTGAATTGAACCTGACGGTTCGCTATCCCCTGTTCAAATCAGATATAGAAAACTAATCAGATATTCATCGTATGACCGTTCAACCATTACCAACATCACCGAACCAATATCCCTTCAACTGGTTAGCTGGAATCTTCTTCATTGCAATTCATGCCCTCGCCATATTATCGCTGTGGTGTTTTTCCTGGCCGGCTGTGGCTGTTACGCTGTTTCTCCACTGGTTATTCGGCAGTGTCGGCATTTGCCTGGGGTACCATCGGCTCCTCAGTCATCGTAGCTTTCAGGTACCACGGTGGTTAGAATATTCGATCGCTGTACTCGGCGCACTAGCTGTTCAGGGTGGTCCGATTTTTTGGGTTTCTGGACATCGACTTCATCATGCTCATACCGAAGATCTCGATCTCGATCCCTACTCCGCCAAGCGCGGCTTTTGGTGGAGTCACATGTTATGGATTTTTTACCCGCACCCAGAGTTTTTTGACTATGAGCAGTATCAAAAATTTGCGCCAGATTTAGCTCGACAAGGTTTTTATCGGTGGCTCGATCGCTATTTTCTGTTGTTACAAATTCCGTTAGGATTACTGCTCTACGCTGTGGGCGGATGGTCTTTTGTCATCTATGGCATATTTTTAAGAGTTGTTTTACTCTCCCACAGTACCTGGTTTATTAATTCAGTCACCCATCTCTGGGGCTATCGGACTTTTGAGGTCGAAGACAATTCGCGAAATCTCTGGTGGGCGGCAATTTTTACTTATGGCGAAGGTTGGCATAACAACCATCATGCCTATCCCCACGTTGCCAAAGCTGGTTGGCAGTGGTGGGAAATCGATATGACTTGGTGGGTGATTTGGCTGCTAAAATCGGTGGGATTGGCTCATCATGTGACAATGCCGCCAGCCGCTGCACTAGCTAAAGTAAGGAGTAGTGAGTAGTGAGTTGTTGTACCACCCTATGGAAGTTGAATGCAGCGGCGCTGCTGGACTCTCTACTCTCTAAGTTGCATCACTAGCAAGGGGGACAAATCGGCGTTATTCTGGAGCTTGGTGAAAACCCCCACTAGGCTCCCAATTTTATGCGAAAACTCCGATTTCTCTTGCCAGGAACTACCCAAAAATTCCACTGTGGGGGTTTATGGGCTGAACTAAAAACGATCGAACTAGTTAAACAAATTTGTCCGGCTGAAATTGTCACCTATCGCCAACGAGAGCCAGATAAACTCTTTTTAGATGATATTTTACAAAATCCACCATCGCCAGAGACAATTTTTGTAGTCAGTTGGGGTTTTGATGTCCCCAAGTTAGTAGCTCGGCTTCAGGGCTATCCGACAATTTATCATGCCCATAGTGCCGAATACGGCTTTCGGTTGCCAGGGCAGATTCCGATCGTTTGTGTCAGTCGCAATACGTTAGGCTATTGGGGGCAGAGATCGCCGCACTCATTGTTATACTATTTACCCAATCAGATTTCTGATGAGTTTATCGATCGCCAACTAGCCAGAAATATCGATGTATTAGTTCATCGGCGTAAATCTTCTGACTATCTATTGAATCAATTGATTCCCGCACTCCAACCCCATTGTCGGGTGGAAGTTATCGATGGGTTTGTGGATAGTTTAGCTGATTTATTTAATCGATCTCGGGTTTATTTATATGATTCGGCTGAGTATTGGGCAACTCAAGGTGTGACCGAAGGATTTGGTTTACAACCTTTAGAAGCGATCGCTTGTGGCTGTGAGGTGTTTTCTAGTGTCAATCATGGGTTGTCAGATTATTTAGATCCAGGCTTCAACTGTTATAAAATTGCTGGATTTAGCACTGCCTATGATGTGGAACGTATTTTAAGGGTGGTTCAATCCCACACACCAGTAAATAATGCCGAATCTCTTGTTGCCGAGTATCGAACTGCAAATATCAGATCGCGCCTTCAGGTAATTTTAACCGAAATTAATCATTTTTTTGATCGGATTAATCCGGGCAATTCTGACATCCCAGAACTGGATCGTCAGCGAATTTTACGACTAAGAATGTTGAAAATATTCAGTAGAATTCAACAAAAGCTCAAGCGGTAGATTTGCTGACATAAGCAGGGGCAATTCATGAATTGCCCCTGCTTTTTATACTAGGAGTGGGGGACTGGAAGACAAGGAGAAAGAAATGGTAGGTTTATTTACGCCGCCTTATACTAGAAGGGCCATTTCCAACTCACGATTTCCGGTTTGTCGATCCCGTGCTTACGCGCATAATTGAGACAATCAATCTGCATATTTTTGAGTTTCTCTTTCGTATGCGCCCCAGCAACATGGAGTTGTGGTACCCGATCGATCGCATCGATCGCTAAACTGTACCGATCGATTTGGTTGAGGATTGCCAATTCCAATGCTGTGTTAATATTACCCTTTTCTTTGTAACCGCGCACGTGCAAGTTGGCGTGGTTGTTTCGACTGTAGGCAAGTCGATGGATCAACCAGGGATAACCGTGGAAGTTAAAGATAATTGGTTTGTCGAGGGTAAATAGGGAGTCAAAATCTCGATCGGTAAGACCGTGCGGATGTTCTGTATCTGGCTGAAGTTTGAACAGATCGACCACATTAATAAATCGGATTTTTAGATCGGGGAAATGCTCGCGTAAGATGGCGGTGGCTGCTAGTGATTCTAGGGTAGGCACATCTCCCGCGCAAGCCATCACCAAATCAGGTTCCACTCCTTTATCTGTGCTCGCCCATTCCCAAATACCCAATCCTTTGGTACAGTGGGCAATTGCTGCATCTCGATCGAGATACTGCAAGTGCAGTTGTTTATCAGCCACGATCGCATTGACATAATCCTTGCTACGGAGACAATGATCGGCAACCGACAATAAAGTGTTGACATCTGGCGGGAGATAGATTCGCGTAACCTCAGCACTTTTGTTCACGAGCAGATCGAGAAAGCCAGGATCTTGGTGGGTAAAACCATTATGCTCCTGTCGCCACACGGTAGAAGTAATCAACAAATTGAGCGAAGAGATCGACGCGCGCCACGGGATGCGATTGCTAGTTTCTAGCCACTTGCAATGTTGATTGATCATCGAATCGATCACATGGACGAAGGCTTCATAAGTCGAGAAGAAGCCATGTCGCCCGGTCAACAGATAACCCTCTAGCCAGCCTTCTAAGGTATGCTCACTCAACATTTCCATCACTCGACCATCTGAGGCTAATTCGCCACCGTCTTGGTCTTCTGGGAAGGATGCGGCAATCCAGAATTTTTTACTGGCTGAGTAAACTGCGGCGAGTTTATTGGAGCTATTTTCATCGGGGCTGAATACCCGAAAATTATTCATGTTGCTCACCATGATATCCCGCAGAAATACGCCCAACGGTTGAGTGTTGCCGACAGAAATTTGACCAGGGTGAACAACTTCAATGCCATACTCGCGAAAGTCCGGCATTTTTAGTTCCTTGCGTAAAAGTCCACCATTGGCATGGGGATTTGCACCCATGCGGCGAATTCCGGTCGGTGCTAGTTCTTGTAACTCTGGGATCAGTGTGCCTCGATCGTCAAATAGTTCTTCTGGTTTGTAGCTCCGCATCCAGGTTTCGAGCAGACGCAGATGTTCGGGATTGGTTTTAATTTCTGCTAGGGGTACTTGATGCGATCGCCAAAAACCCTCTACTTTATGTCCATCAACTTCTTTTGGTCCCGTCCAACCTTTAGGCGATCGCAAGACAATCATCGGCCAGCGTGGACGTTCGGCCACCCCGCTACTCCGAGCTAGCTGCTGAATGGTTTTAATTTCTCGGATGCACTGTTCTAAAGTAGCTGCCATTGCCTGGTGCATGGATGGGTGGTCATCGCCTTCGACAAAATAAGGTGTGTAGCCATGCCCACAGAAGAACTGTTCGAGTTCTTCATGACTGAGCCGCGCCAAAATCGTTGGGTTGTTGATTTTATAACCATTCAGGTGCAGAATCGGTAATACAGCCCCATCCCGAATTGGATTGATAAACTTATTGGAATGCCAAGCCGTTGCCAGAGGGCCAGTCTCCGCTTCCCCATCGCCGACCATCACAACCGAAATTAAGTCAGGATTATCAAAGACAGTACCATAGGCATGGGATAGGCTATAACCTAATTCTCCGCCCTCATGGATCGAACCAGGCGTTTCCGGGGTGCAGTGACTACCGATCCCGCCAGGGAAGGAAAACTGTTGAAAAAATTTATTTAAACCGAACTCGTCTTGGCTCTTATCAGTATAAATCTCGGAATAAGTGCCCTCTAAGTAGACAGGCGCGAGAATGCCAGGGGCACCGTGACCTGGACCAGCCAAAAAGATCGCGTTCAGATCGTATTTTTTAATTAAGCGGTTCAGGTGAATGTAGGTGAAAGACATCCCAGGACTGGATCCCCAGTGACCCAAGAGCCGATTTTTTACGTGTTCGGGTTGCAGGGGTTCTTTTAACAAGGGGTTATCTTGCAGGTAAATCATCCCCACGGCTAGATAGTTACAGGCACGCCAGTAAGCATCTATTTTCTGTAACTCTTCGGTGCCAAGCGGGAGGTCTGTCACAGTGGCTCTTGCTTGACCAAATGCACTGAGGGATTCACCAGTGGCGATATTTTGGGGTAGGGAGTTTAGCAACATAAGCTTTCATTCAATGGTTGTATTGATGCGTCTTCAGATCTGAACTTAGCAGGTTGTCAATTTCTTCTTGGAATTCTAAGAGATAAAGCTCTGGAACTTTGGGAGCAACGATAAAGTTCCGTAGTTAACAGTTCGAGCAGTCTATTTGATCTTGAATCTTGAAAATGTGTTTATTTTTACATTTTCTTTTTACCTTTTTATTTTAACACTTTTCTGTTAATCTTTACCGTTTCTAAAAATGCTAGATCTAGCTAATTTAAGTTGAATATTAGCTCTTTGATTAAGATTTGCAAAACGCTTCTCATTAAAGCAGACAAATATTCGTCAAGTCTCAATTAATACATTGCTCGGCTAAATGTCTGAACAAATATCGATCTGACCATCTTCAGGTGTAATTGACCAGAGTTTGTCAAAAATATTCATATCACTATAGCAAGTTTTGGGAAATGTGTGCTATATTTATCAATTCAAAAGTCGATTTATGTGTTAGGGTTTCAAGGATAGCAAAAAATAAGACAGTCTGAAATTCGTATTTATAGTGTCAGCATTGACAATATGAATTTATCAGCATGTAAGTTGCAAAATATCGATCCAATCTCTTCATTTTTCTGGTTTTTACTCAGCAACAAAGCACCTCTCAATCGCTTAATTACTTATGAAGATTGCTTTTTTCAGCACAAAATCTTACGATCGTCAGTTTTTTGAAACAACTAACATCAACTACAATCACGAATTAACCTTCTTCGATGCTCGCCTCAACCACCACAATGCCCAACTCGCCACGGATTTTCCGGCCATTTGCATGTTTGTTAATGATATTGCTGATGCGAAGACGTTAGACATTCTCGCCGCCAGTGGTACTCGCCTGTTGGCACTCCGTGCAGCGGGCTTTAATACAGTCGATTTGCAACGGGCAAAAGAGTTAGATATTAAAATAGTCCGAGTGCCCGCCTATTCACCCTTCGCTGTTGCCGAACATGCTGTCGCTTTAGTGCTGACACTAAATCGAAAAATCTACAAAGCCTACAATCGAGTTCGAGATGATAACTTCGCCCTGGAAGGATTGTTGGGATTCGATCTGCATGGTTGTACAGTGGGAGTGATTGGTACTGGTAAAATTGGTACAATTTTCGCCCAAATTATGCAGGGTTTTGGCTGTTCGGTGCTGGGCTATGATGCCTATCCCAATGAACAATTCAGCGCAGTCAGAAATACCCGATATGTTTCGCTGCAAGAATTACTAGCTCAATCTGACATCATCTCCCTGCACTGTCCTTTGCTGGCAGAAACGTATCATCTGATCGATGCTACGGCAATTACCCAGATGAAATCTGGGGTGATGCTAATTAACACTAGTCGCGGTGGTTTAATTGACACACCTGCTGTCATTCAAGGGCTAAAATCTGGCAAAATTGGCTACTTAGGAATGGATGTATACGAACAAGAAGATCGACTGTTCTTTGAAGATCTGTCTGACACAATTATTCAAGATGATACTTTCCAGTTGTTACTATCATTTCCAAATGTAGTAATCACAGCACATCAGGCATTTTTTACCCATAATGCAATGGAAAGTATCGCTCATACGACCTTATCTAATGTCACTGATTTTGAGCGAGGTCATCCCTTGAAAAACGAGGTTGTTTATCAGCCACCTGTGGTGATGGTCTAACTCTCTAGGCTGTTTGTGCTTCCTGCATTTGAGGTGAGAATTGGAACATCGAATAGACCACATTGCGGCGGATGTCGGTCATCATTTCGAGGAACATCTCATAACCTTCCTGTTTATATTCAATCAGCGGATCTTTTTGACCATAACCACGTAGACCTACCGATTCACGGAGTGCATCCATTGATTGGAGGTGTTCGCGCCAGAGGGTATCGATTTGTTGGAGGATGAAAAAGCGTTCTGCTTGGCGCATTAAGCCCGCTTGAACTCGATCGATTTGTGCTTCTTTAAGATCGTAAGCGCGGCGGACTTCTTCCCGCATAAAGGCTTTGATTTCATCGTAGGTCATATCGTCGATCTGAGTTGGGGTCAAATCATCGAATAGATTGACAAATTCCCGCGCTTTAGCAACCAAACCTTCGAGATTCCACTCCTCTGGCGGTAATTCGGGTTCGACGTAGGCGTTGACAATATCGTCCATCGTCCGCTCGGCATATTTGACCACCTGTTCCTTGAGGTCTTGACCTTCGAGGACGCGACGACGTTCGGCGTAGATGGCACGACGTTGATTATTCATCACTTCGTCGTATTCAAATACCTGTTTGCGGATGTCGTAGTAGTAGGTTTCGACCTTCTTCTGGGCACCTTCGAGGCTATTGGTGAGCATTTTTGACTCGATGGGCATATCTTCTTCAACGCGGAAGGCATCCATCAAGCTACTAACTCGATCGCCACCGAAGATTTGCATCAACGGATCTTTTAAACTGAGGAAGAACTTAGTGGAACCTCTATCGCCCTGACGACCGGCACGACCCCGCAGTTGATTGTCTACACGGCGTGATTCATGACGTTCGGTACCGATAACGTGTAAGCCACCATTATTTAATACTTCATCATGTTCGACACTGGTAAAAGCATCGTACTCTTTGCGTACAGCTTTATAGGCATCCCGCAGTTTTTGGATGGCGGCGATTTCAGTCGGGGCTTTTTCACAGGCAACAGCAATGGTTTCTTCCGCATCGAGTTCGGATAAACTGCGTTCACCATAGTGTTGAACGGCGAAACTTACTGCACTTTTGAGCAGAGCTTCAGTCTCTTTGGAAAGTTCAGTTGGGAAGATGCTAGGGGAAGCCTTCCAAGTTTTCATCTTTTTGCTCGGAGCAAAACCTTTGCCAGAGGCTTTACTCTGCTGCGCTGCCGCGACAGTTGCGGGGGCGAAATCACCATCATCTTCTGGGGCGACAATGCGCGGCATAAAATACTCGCGCAGCTTTAACCTTGCCATATAGTCGGAGTTACCACCTAAGATGATATCCGTACCGCGACCAGCCATGTTAGTGGCGATCGTTACTGCACCTTTGCGTCCAGCTTGAGCGACGATTTCTGATTCCCGTTCGACGTTCTCTGGTTTCGCGTTGAGGAGTTGATGGGGAATTTCGAGTTGATTCAGGAGTTGGGAGAGAATTTCGGATTTTTCAATACTAGTTGTCCCAACCAGTACTGGACGACCTGTTTGGTGCATTGCCAAACATTCTTGGGCTACGGCACGCCATTTGGCTTCTTCGGTTTTGTAGACGACATCGGGGAAATCATACCGCTGGCTGACGCGATTAGTTGGCATCACCGTGACTTGGATTTTGTAGGTTTTTTCCAATTCCACTTCTTCGGTTTTGGCAGTTCCGGTCATCCCGCCCAGCTTGGGATAGAGGAGGAAGAAGTTTTGATAGGTGATGGTGGCAAGGGTTTGGGTTTCGTTCTGAATTTTGACTTTTTCCTTCGCTTCTACAGCCTGGTGTAAGCCGTCACTCCAACGTCTGCCCGCGAGTACCCGTCCGGTAAATTCATCGACGATCGTTACTTCATCATTCATAATGATGTAGTTAACATCACGGATAAACAGTTCTTTAGCTTTAATCGCATTGAAGATATAGTGCGCCCAAGGATCTGCCTCGTCGTACAGATCTGTAACACCCAAAAGTCGCTCGGCTTCAGCAAAGCCTTCATCACTAAGCAGAACATTCCGCGCTTTTTCATCGACTTCATAGTGGTTCTCTTTATTTAAACCACGGGCAATATCAGCAGCTTGGAGATACTTTTCAGTTGGGCGTTCGACTTGCCCCGAAATAATTAACGGCGTTCTAGCTTCGTCAATCAGAATTGAGTCTACTTCGTCAATGATGCAGAAGTTAAACGGACGTTGGACGACTTCACTCATCGCCTCGGCCATATTGTCACGCAGATAGTCGAAACCTAACTCACTGTTAGTCGCATAAGTAACGTCGCAGTTATAATTTTTCTTCCGTTCGGGGGGATTCATTCCAGATTGAATCAGACCGACAGATAACCCCAGAAAGCGGTGAACTTGACCCATCCACTCTGCATCCCGTCGGGCTAGATAATCGTTAACGGTGATGACGTGGACACCTTTACCAGTGAGCGCGTTGAGATAAGCTGGCAAGGTAGCGACGAGGGTTTTACCTTCCCCTGTCTTCATTTCAGCAATTTGTCCTTCATGGAGTACCATCCCCCCCAGCATTTGCACGTCAAAGTGCCGCAAGCCTAAAACTCGTTTCCCAGCTTCGCGGACGACAGCAAAAGCTTCGGGCAGGAGTTCGTTGAGGATCTCTTTTTCTTCCTCATCGTTCTTTGCGTCCTCTAGTCTGCGTTTAAATTCCGTGGTTTTCCCTTTTAGTTGTTCATCACTTAGCTGCTGGATTTCTTCTTCCAGGAGACCGATTTCGGTGACAATTGGTTGATACTTTTTGAGTTTGCGTGCGTTAGGGTCACCCAGTAATCTTTTCAGCATAGGAGGCAGGCGATAGAGGAATTAGATCCAAGAATTCATGAGATCTGAAGTATTAAATCTTCATATCTTTAACTTTCATATTTATTTATGGTATCATCAGCCGTTGATTTGTGGGTGTTGTCTCAAGTGTCAGTTGCCGATCCTCAATTCAAGTGAGAATACTTCCCCCCATCAACTTCTGAAACCGATAGTCCAACTCTGCCTTCAACCTGGGTGATTGACTCAAATCTGGATCGCGTAAAATTAGCTTTTCTGCTGCATCCCGCGCAATTGTCAAGACTTCGCCATCCTCAGCTAAACTTGCCAAGGCAAAATCCGCCATCCCTGACTGGCGAGTGCCCAAGACTTGACCTGGGCCGCGTAACTGCATGTCCATCTCCGAGATCCAGAAACCATCCTGGGACTGTTCCAAGACTTGCAACCGCTGTTTGGCATCACTGGACATGCTATTACTCATCAGCAGACAGTAGGAACGATGTTCTCCCCGCCCGACGCGCCCGCGTAACTGGTGCAGTTGCGATAATCCAAATCGTTCAGCATTTTCAATCAACATCACCGTCGCATTCGGCACATCGACCCCAACTTCAATTACTGTCGTCGAGACGATAATCTGAGTTTGATTATCCCGAAATGCGGTAATCGCGGCATCTTTCTCCGCCGAACTCATCCGCCCGTGCAATAATCCCACTTGAAACTCTGGAAATACTTCAGTGGCTAACCGCTCGTGTTCCTCCACCGCCGCCCGCAAGTCCAATTTTTCGGATTCTTCAACTAGGGGTAAGACAATATACACTTGTTGCCCCTGGACGATTTCTCGCTTGATCAGTTCATATACCTGACTTCGCTGCCGACTATTCATCGCCGTGGTTTGAATCGGTTGCCGTCCGGCGGGTAGTTCGTCAATCTGACTGACATCCAAATCGCCGTGTAAGGTAAGGGCAAGAGTGCGGGGGATGGGTGTAGCCGTCATGGTCAAAACGTGTGGCTGAGAGCCTTTTTGCTGCAACTTAGCACGTTGATAGACCCCGAATCGATGCTGTTCATCGATCACCACTAAACCGAGGTTACGAAAGTTGACCTTATCCTGAATTAAAGCATGGGTACCGACGGCGATCGAGAGTTCCCCTGTGGCTAATTGACTATATATTTGTCGTCGTTTGGCTGTTTTGGTCGAGCCAGTAAGAAGTTCGACGGGTAAATGGAGCAGATTAAACCAGCCGACTAATTTGCGATAATGTTGCTCGGCGAGTACTTCAGTTGGTGCCATCAGAGCCGCTTGATAACCCGATTGAATCGCGGCTAAAATCGCCATCACCGCAACGACTGTTTTCCCTGAGCCTACGTCGCCCTGGACTAACCGATTCATCGGTGCTGTTTGTTGAAGATCTGCCAAAATCTCCCCCACCACGCGCTGTTGAGCATTGGTGAGTTGAAATGGTAACATCGCCTTAAATCGATCGATCAATTCTCCCGTCGGCATAATTACCGATTCAGTATGAATTTGGCGCAGTAGGTGACGGCGTTGTAAAAAGCCTAATTGCAGATAGAAAAACTCATCAAAAATCAACCGCCGCCGCGCCGCATCTTTGGCATCGTTATCCGGGGGAAAATGAATGTTCTCAATCGCTGTCCGTAAATCGGCTAATCCATACTGCTCTCGCAGCACGGCGGGAAGGGGATCTTTGAGTTTGGCAACTGCTGGTAGCACTAACACCACTACTTCGCGCACAACATCTGCTGTCACGCCCTCAATCAATGGATAAACAGGTAACACTCGACCGATTTTCAGTGAGGAAATACTGGCCTCACTGTCAGCTAATACTTCCAGTTCGGGGTTATCTAAATTGAGTCCATACTTACCCTGCTTCACCAATCCTGATGCTGCCAACCAACTGCCAACGGGATATTTCCGCTTGAGTGCTTCTTGCCAACCGCGACTGCTATACCGAGTTCCGGCAAAAAAGCGGCTGATTTTCAGTGTTCCAGTTTCATCTTTGAGAGTAATTTCTAAGACATTAAGTTTCTTATTTTTCGGACTGGTAAAGAAGTTGAACTTTCTAATGATGCCGACGAGCGTAACGGTTGCCCCTGTTTCTAATTCGATAATATTTGCTTGTTTGGCATAGTCGATATAGTCACGGGGATAGTAATATAAAACATCTTTAACTGTCCACAAGCCTAACCGACTGAGAATTTCCGCTTTACGAGTGCCAATTTGGGGAATATCCTTGAGATATAGATCGAGTTCGAGGCTAATATTACTATCTCGCGCAATTGGAACACTTACTGAAATGACCCTGGGTTCAATGGGCACACCCGATGCTCTGGCGGAGAGGCTGCCCCTAGCAATTGGAGTAACCTGATTAGGTTGAAACTCATTGATTTGTTGACTTTTCTTTTGTGATTCAACCTGTTGGGCGATAATCAAAAATTCCGTGGCTTTAGCAACTAGTAGTTTACGATCATTCAGTGTTAAATTGTGATAATCAGCAAACTGAAAAGCGAGATTGCGCCAATGTTTGCGATCGTTAAAACTTGTCTGCTGAGGTGGTTGTCCAAAACTCAAACACAAAAACTCACTGAAGCGATATTGTTGCCCCATTAAATCAGTGTAACCGTACTGCGCTTCAACTGCTAAAGCTTTCTGAATTCTGTTCCAATCTGGTTCGCCGGACATTTTTTAATTGAGAATTAGGTGATGGAAGTGATGAATTCAAACTCCAAATCATAGATTTTAATCATGATCAAATAAAAATAGAGCCATTCTTTAATTGGTGAGTTACGGATGATTTACTACTTTGATTCCAGTCTATATGTGTAATGTGCCTCATTAACTTGAGAACCGCCATACTAGAAGATTAAAATATCGATCAGCTAGACAATTTAGGCGATAAATCTACAGTGAAAATATCAAATAACTCCGACTGACTGCGACTGATTAAGTTCGGACCAAGTTGTTCGTGAAATAAAGTTTCATAGAAAAAGCAAGCTAATCCACCAAATTGTTGAGCATAAATTGTTGCTACTTGCTCTTTGAGAATTGAACTAGCGATCGGTCGTGTTCTCAACCCTGCTAAAATACCGATCGAAGTAGGAATTTTAGACCGCGCAGCTTGAACTTCTGGCTTATTTAATTCCAGTTCAAAAGTATTTAACCTGTCACGATAAACCTGTAAGACTAACTCATCCATCAAGCCTAACTCTAACCATTGCTGCCAGTCGGCTAAGTAGCGAGTGCGCGAAAATCCGAGTGGATTGGGCGAGATTGAGATAATGCAGTCACGCCGGATGGACTTAACCCTACTGACAATCTGTTGGAGTAACTCTGTCAAGCGTTCCGTACCCCATGCTAACCATACTTCACTATCATGCTCGATCGGTGCAATCTCACCAAAGTTCTGCTGTTGAAATAATTGCTGGGTAAATTTATCATAGCCCATCTCCTGGGGAAAGCAAAAACGATCGTCTAACTGAATCCCCGCCACCGGATATTTTCTAACAACTTCACTAATTAGATCCACCATGAACTTACGGACACGATTCTGGCAGGGATTCAACCACACATTCGGATCTAATTCCCCGTTAGCACCTTGAATTCTCTGGGGAGTTTCATTGATATCGAGAGTTAATAAATCCTTGTGTTGAATCGCGATCGATGATTTTGGTGGTACCATCAATCCATATTCAAACCAGGGAATCACTCGCATCTTTAAAGGTCGAGCTAATTCCAAAATTTCTTTCAACACATCTCGCCCGACAAATGGACTTCTTGGTAATATATTGGCTCCAGCGAATTGCTTGGCGACTTCACTCGGATATAAAGTATAACCCCGCTGCCAAACTACAGGGTAAATCGTATTAAATCCTAGATCTGCCAACCGGTGTAATCCCTCTGCCAGATTTCTGTGAGAATTCATCACCTGACTATCGATGTTAGTTAACCAAACAGCTTTCAACATAGAGAATTAGTAACTACCGTAAACTTTCTGTAAAATCTTTACATACTCTGAGAACATTGTGGCCTAAATTATCAAAAAAAGCACTTCTATGTATACCCTAGAAGTGCCATTAAAGTTTTTAAAAATAGATTATTGGTGAATTTTAGGTGCTGTCAGCATGTCACCTAGCGCAATTGAGCTTGATTGCTGGTGCGCGATAGTTGGCACTGAGTTGCGTAGATGGGCTGTCAACGTAGTTGTCGTGGAATCATAAATCTGTGTGAGCAACTTGGGATAAAAACCCACACCAATAATCGGCACTAATAGACAGGCGATAATAAATACCTCTCTCGGCTCGGCATCGATTAACTCTTCATGCTCGACTAGCTCTTTATTTTCTGCACCATAAAAGATTTCTCTCAGCATCGACAGCAGATAAATCGGCGTTAAGATGACCCCGATCGCCGCAATCAGCGTCATAATCACCTTAAACTGGAGTCCATAGGCATCACTGGTGGCAAAACCGACAAATACCATCAATTCAGCGACGAAACCGCTCATTCCTGGCAATGCCAAAGATGCCATCGAACAAACAGTAAACATCGCAAAAATTTTCTTCATCTTCAGCCCAACACCACCCATCTCGTCTAGCATCAGAGTATGCGTTCGATCGTAGGTAGCTCCCACCAAGAAGAATAAACTTGCCCCAATCAATCCGTGGGAAACCATCTGCAAGACAGCACCACTCATCCCGACATCGGTAAAAGAAGCAATCCCAATCAAAACAAATCCCATGTGGGAGATTGAGGAATAAGCAATCTTGCGCTTGAGATTTCGCTGCGCAAATGAAGTTAAGGCAGCATAGACAATATTGACAACTCCCAAAACAATTAGGAGCGGTGCAAAGGCGGCATGAGCATCAGGCAACATCCCCGCATTCATTCTAATTAACGCATAACCACCCATTTTCAACAGCACTCCGGCTAACAGCATGTGTACCGGGGCAGTTGCTTCCCCATGGGCATCAGGCAGCCACGTGTGCAAGGGAATAATCGGTAACTTAACTCCATAGGCAATCAATAAACCTGCATACATCGCCAGCTGAAAATTGAATGGATAATCCTTAGCCGCCAATGTCCGCATATCAAAGCTGGTAGTGTCACCATAAAATCCCATCGCTAAGGCAGCTACTAGGATGAAGAGAGAACCACCAGCCGTGTATAGGATAAATTTAGTCGAAGCATACAATCGCTTCTTCCCACCCCAAATTGCTAGGAATAAGTAAACGGGGAGAAGTTCCAATTCCCACACCAGGAAAAATAGCAACATATCCTGCACAGCAAAGACGGCAATCTGTCCGCCGTACATCACCAACATCAGGAAGTAAAACAGCTTTGGTTTAAAAGTAACTGGCCATGCCGCTAAAATAGCGAGGGTTGTGACAAAGCCTGTCAGTAAGACTAGGGACATCGATAGCCCATCAACCCCAACCGACCATCTTAAATCTATTTGTGGCACCCAAGTATAGCTTTCGACCAACTGCAATCGATCGCTATGGATGTCGTAACCATTACAGAAGGTGTAAACAATCAGGGCAAAATCGATTAGCCCGACGATGAGGGCATACCAGCGCACTGTGCGTCCATCTTTGTCTGGGATGACTGGAATTGCTAGAGATGCGAGGACTGGAAATAAAATAATCGTCGTCAGCCAGGGAAAGTTAGTCATAGGCATAGAAATCGGGATGTGCCCAACAGATTAATGATTAGATATTCACGCGATCGGTCATTAGCATTTCGGTAGGGCTAGATCTAGGCTGCTGCGCAACTTCGGCAAATTGTTAATTTGATACTACTCGTGAGATATCATCTATATGACGCAATCGCTCTAGATAATTCGATCTCGGCGATCGAGCGATGTGATACTTTGCCTTTGCTACTTAGACTCTAGCAACCATACCTCCTTGGTACTATAGGCGATCCCCTCATGATGGGGTTGGGATCTAACAATTCTTTAACAAATTAATCGCTTTTTTTACTCTGTTGGAGATTGATTTTTACGGATCGATACATGAATAGCTATTCATATGTTATGATATACTTATCGAAATCTTCAAGGAGCCAATCCATGACTACTGTTACTCAAATGAAATGTGCTTGTGAATCATGTTTGTGCATAGTTTCCCTGTCTGATGCCATTCAGAAGGATAATAAAGCATACTGTAGTGAAGCTTGCGCCAATGGTCATTCGGCAGGTCAAGGCTGTGGACATACAGGCTGCAACTGCAACAAGTAAATTTAGTCTGATATTGTCAAATTATGTCAGATCCCTTGACTAAAACAGTCACCCCCAAACAGGACGAGGAGGCGGAATCACTCTGTTGTGAACAGCCCCATTCAACTGACTCTGTTCATGCTAATCTGCCCCAAACCGAGATCCTTACGGTGGAAAAGGCACAGCGCATGTCAGAGTTTTTGGGGTTTTTAGCCGATACAAATCGGTTGCGAATTCTCTCGATTTTAGCAGCACAAGAAATGTGCGTCGGCGACCTAGCGATCGCGCTAGAAATGAATGAATCAGCAGTATCTCACCAGTTGAGGACACTGCGGGCAATTCGATTAGTCAATTTCCGTAAACAAGGGCGACACGTATTTTATCGACTACAAGATGACCACGTCCTCAGCTTCTACCAAGCAGTAATCGAGCATCTAGACGAGACTGACTAGCCGTTCTGGCATGTTGCTAAAAATTTGAGTTCGAGAATAAGATGATAGATACAGTGCATTCTAAAAGTCTGGGGGCAATCGATCGTGTATGGAGCAGATCCACAAGATAAGCATCCAATGAAGGGGTTTCCGCAAATCTGCTTCATTAAGAACACTGTATCAAATCCCCATATCATCATTGGCGATTACACCTATTACGACGATCCAGAAGACTCAGAAGACTTTCAGCGTAACGTCTTGTATCACTTTCCCTTTGTTGGCGATCTCCTAATCATCGGCAAATTTTGCGCCTTGGCAAGAGGGGTAAAGTTCATCATGAATGGTGCAAATCACCAATTAAATGGATTTTCAACCTATCCGTTTCAGATTTTTGGTAATGGTTGGGAAAAAGTTGACCCTCAACCAGAAGCATTGTCATCCAAAGGTAATACAGTGATTGGCAATGATGTTTGGATCGGCTATGAAACAGTGATTATGCCAGGAGTACAGGTGGGAGATGGAGCGATTATTGCAGCCAAATCAGTAGTAGTAAGTGATGTCCCACCCTATACGATTTTTGGTGGGAATCCAGCCAGGTTTATTCGTCAACGTTTTGATGATGAGATAATTCGATCGTTACTTGAAATAGCTTGGTGGGATTGGGAGATTGAAAAGATTACACGCAATTTGGATCAGATCGTAGCCGCAGACATTGGAGCTTTAATGAATTGTCAGTAGAAGGGCAAAAAGAGTGAGTATTGACGATGGACTGCGAAAGTCAGGGGATAGAGAATAGGGACTAGAGAGGATTTTAACGGGCAGGCGGGAAGTCCCGCGCTCTATCCGCTATGCCGAAGGCAGGCTACGCCAACGGATGAGCGTCGGGATGAAAGCCGAGCGAGGTGACGATTGCCTACCCAACAATTCCAACAAGCGAAGCTCTTGGGAAGTTGGGTGGGCATGAGGAGACGAGCAAATTCCTTGTCTGACCACTGAATCAACCTGTGTTATCATTAAAGTAATTAGCGATAAACGTAGATGTATCAGTCTATCAAAGCCCGAATATATCCCACTGACGCTCAATCCGAAAAGCTCTCTCAGTTTTTCGGATGCGCTCGTTGGTGGTGGAATCGCGCTCTGAACGAGACTACTACTACCTACGCTGAGACGGGGAAGGGATTGTCTAGAGAAGGACTCAACGCATTGTTGCCAGCACTCAAGAAAGAGTTTGTTTGGTTGGGTGAATGTCATTCTCAAGTCTTGCAATCTGTCACCCTCAACCTCAGTAAATCGTTTATCAACTTCTTTGAAAAAAGAGCTAAGTTTCCTAACTTCAAATCGAAGCACGGTAAACAGTCGATTCAATATCCTCAAGGGACTAAGTTCGTTGATAACCTGATCTATCTTCCTAAGTTGGGATGGGTCGAAATTAGCTTGCATCGTCCGCTTGCTGGAGAGGTCAAAACTGTTACTATCTCCAAGAATCCTAGTGGTCAATATTTCGCTGCTGTTCTTACGGAACAAGAAGGCGAGTATCCTGCCCCTAGTAGTGAGGGAAATGCGATTGGTGTCGATTTGGGCATCACAGACTTTGCTATTACTAGCACTGGCTCTAAGTATCCCAATCCTCGACATATCAAGAAGCATGAATCTAACCTTAAACGTAAACAGCGCAAACTATCTAGAAAAGTGAAAGGTTCAAATAGTCGGAATAAAGCTAGAAAGCTGGTGGCAAGAGTCCATCAACGTATCAGCAATTCGAGACAAGACTTTTTGCATAAACTCTCCCATAAACTGGTGAACGAAAACCAAGTCATCGTTGTGGAAGATCTAGCAGTCAAGAACATGGTGAGAAATCATTATTTGGCAAAAGCTATTAGCGATTGTGGCTGGTCTAGTTTCGTCGGAATGCTCAACTATAAGTGTGAGCATTCTGGCAAAATACTGGTCAAGGTGGATAGATTTTTTCCTTCATCGAAAACCTGTAGTAATTGTTATCACCGAGTCTCATCCTTGCCTTTAGATGTGCGTCATTGGACTTGTCCTAGTTGTGGAACTAACCACGATAGAGATGTCAACGCCGCGCAAAACCTGAAAGCCGAAGGACTCAGAATTCTCTCGTTAGGAACTAGCGAGACTGCCGATGGAGGCAACGTAAGACCAAGCAGAGGTCGCAAGACATCTGTGAGGCGGTCGCCCTCGAAGTCGGAAGCCCTCTCTCTATCCGTAGGATGAGAGTCGGGTAGTTCACGTGAAAATACTAGTGAACCAAAGACAATTTAACCGACGATCGAGCATTAAGGCAAAATATTGCTGGACAAAAATTAATTAATTATGTTATACTAGTCTAGTGCGCTGGCGTAGCTCAGTTGGTAGAGCAGCTGATTTGTAATCAGCCGGTCGGGGGTTCGAATCCGTCCGCCAGCTTTCTAAAACCCTTACTAGTTAAGGGTTTTCTCATTTCTATCCCAGATAATTAAAGGCTATAAAGATGTATCTAACTTGGCTGGATAGTAACTCTTGGCTGATTGAAATGGGCGGTCAACGGGTTTTACTCGATCCTTGGCTAGTTGGTTCATTGGTATTTGGTAATCTTCCATGGCTATTCAAGGGGGATCATCCCAACCCGCACCCAATTCCCGCAGATATTGACTTAATTTTGCTCTCGCAGGGGTTGCCAGACCACACACATCAGCCAACACTAGATCGACTGGATCGCCATATTCCCGTTGTCGCTTCTGCTAATGCTGCCAAAACTGTGAATAGTTTGGGTTATCACAACGTGACGACCTTGGCTCATGGCAATTATTTTACGCTGGCAAATAGCTTGAAAATCCAAGCTTTACCCGGTTCACTCGTCGGTCCAAATCTGATTGAGAATGGCTACTTACTGACAGATTTGCTGAATAACACGACACTTTACTATGAGCCACATGGATCGCATACAGCGAAGCTCACCGAAATTGCCCCTGTAGATGTGGTGATTACACCACTGACCGATTTGGAGATCCCCTTAATTGGATCGGTGATTAAAGGAATGCAAAGTGCTGTAGAAGCAGTCAACTGGCTGCAACCTCAATTTATTTTACCAACAGCCGCTGGTGGTAACGTGGTATTTGAAGGGTTATTACTGTCTCTACTACGCGGCAAAGGCGATGTCCAGCAGTTTCGTACTTTGCTCACCCAGCAAAATTTGACGACACGGGTGCTAGAACCAAAGCCAGGTGAACGATTTGAGGTAGAATTAATGATTAATTGTTAGATTCTGGCAATTTTAGTTAGCAAAAATGGGGCAATTTCTTCAATGCGGAGAGTGTGTTGAACAAAACCTGCGGCGATCGCTTGCTTGGACATACCAAAGACAAGACAACTTTGTTCATCTTGAGCAATCGTCGTGCCACCAGCCGCAGCTACAGCCTGCATTCCAGCCACTCCATCCGTACCCATTCCCGTGAGAAGAATGCTCGCACTAGAACTGCCATGAATCCGTGCAACAGCGCGAAATAGGGCATCGATCGAAGGACAAGTGCCAGTGGTAGAAGTAAAGTTACTATAGATAAATTGACCCTGGGGATCAAATTCTAAGTGCGCTTTTTCGGGGGCAAAATAAATAGTACCAGGTAGAGGTGTTTCCCCGACTTCGGCAATTTTGACGTTGAATTGTGAATCCTCCTTCAACCAACTAATTAAGCCTTTTAAGAAACCCTCCCCAATATGTTGAGCACAGATAATTGGTACGGGAAGATTGTGGGGTAGTGCCGTGATAATTTTGTGGATAGCTTGAGGACCGCCAGTTGAGGCACCGATCGCGATCGCCCGCAGCGTGCCATTATCATAAATATTAGGACTAGAATTGATCGAATTTAGTACTGTGCGACCAGATCTCGCTTTGACTGTTACCTGCGAGAGCATCTTGATCTTGGCAAGTAGTCTGTGCTTGACTTGTTCATAGTCTTTATAATCTGCGCTTGTTGGTTTGGGGAAAATATCAACAGCCCCAGCTTGGAGGAGGTTGAAGATGTTTTTGGTATCATCTTCTTGGACTGAGTTGCTGATCACTAAAATTGGGCGCGGAAATTTTTCCATCACCTGTTGAGTTAGTTCCAAGCCATCAATCGGCCCCATGTGTAAGTCAGTACAAATCACACTTGGATTAGTCGCCGGAATTAGTTCTAGAGCTTCTTGCCCATTTCTCGCTGTTCCAACTATTTCAACTTCTGCACTCTGTTTTAACAACCGTTGCAGTAGTTCTAGCGCAATTAGCGAATCTTCGACAAGGAGGACTTTGGTGGGAGACATGGTGAGGGGACGGGGGGACTGGGGGACTAGGGGACTAGGGGATTAGCTTGCACTGTTGGCTTAGCCTCGCCTCTGGCGATACGAAGTCGTTAGCGCAGCCTCTCCAAAAGGAGAAGTAGGGACTGGGGACTGTCAATTGTCCCCTAACCCCTAAACCCTAACTCAGAGGTCTTGCCTTGACTTTCATGCCAGACAGAAGTTTGATTTTCGAGACGATTTTCTGTTTGATTGCTTCGTACTCCGCATATTCACCACCCAAGGGTTTGGGGAATATATCAGAGACTCCGGCTTGGAGGAGAGCGAAGACATTTTTGGTATCATCAGATTTGACTGAGTTGCTGAGGACAAGAATCGGGCAGGGATAGTTTGCCATCACTTGTTTGGTTAGTTCCAAGCCATCGACTGGCTCCATGTGGAAGTCAGTACAGATCACCGCCGGTTGGACGCGGGGAATCATGGCGAGAGCTTCTTGACCATTGCGTGCTGTGCCAACAATTTCCACTTCAGGAATACTGCGGAACAAACGTTGCAACAATTCCATTGCAACGGGAGAATCTTCAACTAAGAGAACTTTAGTAGGAGCCATTGAATTAACCTCGTAGGTATATCGGGGATAAGAATTTAGTTAGGAATTGGGCGTTGGGACGCAAGCGTCCTTCTCCTCTCTAGATCAACCTTGTGAGTGTGTCTAGCAGGAGTTGCTGGTCGAAATCGCCTTTGGTGAGATAGGCATTTGCGCCAGCTTGGATGCCGCGATCGCGATCCGCTGCGTGGGAAAGTGTTGTTACTAGAACCACTGGCAGATCTTGGTATTCAGAGTGTTTGCGGATTTCGGTGGTGAGTTCCAGTCCACCCCACCGAGGCATTTCGACATCAGAAATGACGAGATCGAATTGTCCAGTTTGGAGTTTTTCCCAGCCCTCCAAGCCATCATTCGCCGCCGTGACTTGGTAGCCAGCCCCCGTTAAAATTCGCTGCATCTGTGTCCGAATCACCACTGAGTCTTCGACCAAAAGTAAGGATGGAGGGGTATCAGAGGGGATCGTAGCAGCTAGAGGATCGATTGCCGAAGATTGAGGTTTAACCCCCGCAGCAGTCGCAAATAGATCGAGCGGATTGAGTACCAAGCAGACTTCCCCCGTTCCCAAAATTGTCGAGCCAGCTAAGTGGGGGACATTTTTGAGGATGGGATGGGGTGACTCGATCGTGACTAGCTGCTGATCGCGAATACGATCAACTAGTAGTGCCAATTGTCGCCGTCCTGACTGGAGTAGGAGACAAGCAACCGAGTTGGTAGTTCGAGTCACCTCGACGGGGGAAGTCGGCGCGATCGCCGGGAGGGCAAGGATATCTGCCAGCCACGCCACTGTCATCGTCTGTCCGGCGATGTTGGTGGTGGGAGTGCCGCCCAGGGAAAAGATTTCTGCCTTATTGAGCAGCAACATCCGATCGACGAATTCCACGGGGATGGCATAAATCCGCTCGTGGACTTCGACCATCATCACACTGGAACTACCGATCGTGTGACTGAGGTTGATGCGAAATGTACAGCCTTGATTGGGCGAGGATTCGACATCGACGGAGCCTTTGAGCCGTTCGACATTTGTGCGGACGATATCCAATCCCACACCCCGTCCCGATAGCTCAGTCACTCGCGTGCGGGTGGAAAAGCCCGGTGCGAAGATCAGCGATTGGATTTGGTTGACTGTCATACTGGCGAGTTCTGCTTCTGTGTGCAAACCCCGTTTAATCGCGGTAGCTTTAATCTTTTGTATGTCTAAACCCCGCCCATCGTCAGCGATCTCGATCGTAGTTTGGTTGCCAGTTTGATGGACTTGAATCAGCAGCTTGGCGGCGGCTGGTTTACCCTGTTGTTGGCGTTCCGTGGGCGTTTCTAGCCCATGATCGATCGCATTCCGCAGTAGATGCATTAAGGGGTCTTTAATCTCCTCTAGCAGCCGTTTATCGAGGAGTAAGTCACCGCCTTCGATCGCAAAATTAATTTCTTTAGACTGGGTTTTCGCTAAATCTCTCACCATGCGGGGAAAGAGATTGAAAATAGTCGAAAGTGGCAAGAGGCGGAGTTTTTTTACGCCAGATTCGAGGGCGGAAGTGACCAGATCGAGTCGAGAACTATCTCCAGTGATTAACTGTTTGAATTTACCAATCAGTTCGCCCATCTGTTCCCATTGCTGTTGAACATGATGGAGATGATTGTGTACCGGCGACCCGACCGGAAGTTCGGGGATGAGTGATTGGATCCGTTGATAGTCTCGGTTGCCAGTATCCCAGAGTGCTAGCAGAGCCTCAAGATCCGGCAATCGACTGGCAATTTGCTGGTTGATGACATTGATTTCCCCAGCTTGCCCCATGAGGGTATCTAGTTGGTTTGCCGCTACCCGAATTGTATCGATTTGGGTGTTGTTCGAGATCGTTGGCGTTGGCGGTGGTGGAGGAGCAGCGGGAGTTGGTTCTGGAGACACAACTGTTGCCGGTAAAGGAGTTACATCGACAACTTCTGACATCACTGGATCTGCCAGTGGTGGCATCAATAGATCGTCTACCGCAGGGAAGAGTCGATCTTCGTGAGGATCGATCGGCTCTTCCTCGATCGACAGATCGAAAGTATCCAGTGAGGAGTCAAACTCATGACTGGCAAATAGATCCAAATCATCATCTGACGGAAATGCTCGATCGATCTCCGACACATCTGCCGTACCTGGAATGAGCGTAAAGTCATTAAATACTGCTCGACTATCTAATGCTGGGAGTGTAGAGTCAGTGGGAAATAACTCGGATGCCAAATTCAAGAAATCTGCTTGCAGTTGGGTGGGTGGTGATGACTGTTCGGTAGTTGTAACTGGCGGAAACAAACTATCTTCACCCTCAAGTGTGGACGTAGCCTCTGGAAACAAAAATCGTTGCCGTAGACTCTCCTGTGCCGTTCGCGTTGGCGTTGGTGAAGCCTCTGCCTTAGCAGAAGCCTCTGCCTTAGCAGAAGCTTCTCGGAGAGAAGGCAAGTCTTCTACCAACGGAGAATCGACTATCGATTCAGCAAAAACAGATCGATCTGCACTCAGGGCATCGTCAACAGGCAAAATCGGCTCTAGCTCAAACAGATCGTGTTCATCGATCGTCGGTGCTGGGATCACTGGTGTTGGGGTAACAGTGGGCACCCGGCTAACTGCCGGATTCGCACCGCTATCCCCCATCAAAGTTGCCAATACGTAAAACATATTGACATTGTTCGGTTCACCAGTGATCGCAGTATGCGCTAATTGCTTGATCGTATCCAGCCCACTATATAGCCGGTCGCATAACTCTTGTGTCATACTTGCCTGACCCTTTTCAATCGGCATCAAGCACTCCTCGATTTGGTGGACGAGAGTTTCCACATCCTCCACCCCTAGCATCCGCGAGTCACCCTTGAGTGTATGGGCAGAGCGTAATAATTCCTTGACTATTGCGGGATCTTGTGGTTGTTTTTCCAACTGCATCAATGCCGACTCGATCGCCTGGATATGCTCGGCACTGGAGGTTTTGTAGAGTTCTCGGAGTTCTTCGTCGTCAATGTACATATTACTTAATCCCTAGACTACTGCTGCCTTCAACTCATCCGCTACCTGATTCAACTCTCTAGTTGTCATCTTCACTTGGTGCATCCCGACAGCACTTTCTTGCGATCCTTGGGAGATCATCGTCATCGAGGTGAGTACCTGCTGGATTGATACCGCTTGTTGTTTGGCACTAGTCGAGATTTGTTGGGAGTTCAAGAACACGTTATTGACGGCATCTGTCACCCCGGCGAAGGTGGCGGCGGTGGATTGGGCGAGGTCGATCCCTTCTTCTACCGTTTTCGTTCCTTCATCTGTTACCATTACCGTCCGGTTAATTGCTGATTGAATATCTTCCGCTAGGGCGTTAATTTTGTCCGCAGATTGTTTACTTTGGTCGGCTAGTTTCCGAATTTCACTGGCAACTACACTAAAGCCTTTCCCCTGTTCGCCTGCTCGGGCTGCTTCAACCGCTGCGTTGAGGGCGAGCATGTTCGTTTGGCTTGCCAAGTCTGCCACCAGATCCGAAACCACGGTAATCTGTCCGGTTTGTTCGCTGAGATTGACAATTTGTTGAGCGATCGCATCTACTTTGTCGCGGAGTCCAGCCATTCCTTGGAGTGTCTGTTGTACCGCCCGTGTTCCGTCTTCGGCGAGGGAGAGTGCTTGGCGGGCACCTGCTGCGGATGCTTCGGCTTGTTCAGCGGATTGGAACGAAATCGCCCCTAGATCGTTGACTGTATTACTAGTCGAGATCGCCGAATTCGCCTGCATGTTAACGGTGACTTCTTGCATCTCCACCGTATCAACGATCGCGCCAGATGAGGTGACGATCGAGTCGGCTAGTTGTTTGATAAAGTTGGTCACACGACTACTGAGCAACAGAGATAGACCCAATGTTAAACCGCCGGCTGCCAGCGATCCTAGGGCAATTACCCCAATCAGCCCTTGCTCTTTGGCAAAGATATCGGCATTATCTTTGGCGATCAATACTGTCAGCCCGAGGTCGGGTATTTCTTTGGTTGCAGGGATAGCGAGATAAGTGACAAGTTGATCCTTGTTGTCAATTTTATCGATATCATGAAGCGTAGTTGGCTTGTCAGAAGCTTTGAGTTTTTCATAATTTGAAAAGTCATTCCCCCCACGCCCAATTTGTTCTTCTTCTTGAGCAAGAATAAATTTATTGGAGTTTCTATCCAGAATATGCCACTCATTCTTACTCTTCTCATCGGTGTATGCTTGAGCTAGTACTTTGACCGCTTCAACTGGCATCCGCGCCCGCACGACCCCAATTAATTGTCCTGTGGTAGTATCACGAATGGGTGCGGTAATGTGAAATACAGCTTTACCTGAACTTGTAGAAATCTCCGCGTTAGTAAACTGGGCTTTACCAGTTTTGACTGTCTCTTTGAAGTAAGCTCGATCGCTACGATTTGCGCGATCGCTTCCTTTGGTGACGTATAGAGAATTGCCTTGTAAATCTAAGATACTGATACTGTCATAAAACTTATAAGTATCGGCAAATCGATCTAAATAAGTTTCGATTTCGGCGACTGAGCTACTCGCTCTCAGTTTAGGATTTGTCAATACTGAAGATACTGACAAACTTTGAATATCTTTTCGCCGCAGGATCATAAATCGGATTAAGTTACCTTTAAATGACTCTGCAACGTATTGCTGCTGATCGATTTCCGATGTCTGGAGACCATCATGGGCTACCACGTAAGCCAATGTACCAATCCCTAGAACAGGTACAGTCGAAAGTAATACAGCAACCGAGATTGCTTTGGATTTGAAGTTTAGGCTATTGAAGCGGTCTTGGAATTTGCTGGTAAATGTAGTGAGCATAGGTAGGGGTAGGGGTTAGAGGGGTTAGGGATTAGGGGTTAGGGGTTGTTAGGCTAAGTGCTAAGTGCTAAAGCCTAACTCACCACTCCTTGTAACTCATCGGCAATCTGGTTGAGTTCTCTGGTGGAGGTTTTGACTCGGTGCATACCGACGGCACTTTCTTGTGAACCTTGGGAAATCATCGTCATCGCGCCAAGTACCTGTTGGATGGCTGTTGCTTGCTGTTTGGCACTGGACGAGATTTGCTGGGAGTTCAAGAATACGTTATTGACGGCATCTGTCACCCCGATAAAGGTGGCTGCGGTGTTTTCGGCGAGTTGAATCCCCTCTGTTACTGTTTTTGTCCCGAGATCTGTCACCATCACAGTGCGGTTAATCGCGATTTGAATATCTGTTGCCAGATTATTAATCTTCTGGGCTGATTTTTTGCTTTCTTCGGCTAGTTTGCGAATTTCTCCGGCAACTACGCCAAATCCTTTGCCTTGTTCGCCCACCCGTGCTGCTTCTACCGCAGCCTTGAGTGCGAGCATGTTGGTTTGTTTGGCGAGGTCTGATACCAGATCGGATACAGTAGTAATTTGTCCGGTTTGTTCGCCAAGATTGACGATTTGCAGGGCAATTTCATCCACACTCTCACGTAATTCGGACATTCCACGGAGAGTTTCTTGTACAGCCTGGGTGCCCTCTTCCGCGAGGGACAGGGCTTGTCTGGCTCCAGTTGCCGAAGCGGCAGCTTGCTCGGCTGTCTCACTGGAGATGGTTTCTAGTTGGTTGATGGTATCCGTCGTCGAGATTGCTGAGTTCGCCTGTTGGTTAACCACGATTTCCTGTGACTGGACTGTATCGACGATTTCATTGGCCGAATTAGTAATCGTGGCGATCGCACCTTGAATATATTTGATAATGCGATCTGCAAGGAAGGTTGATGCCGTGACCGTCAACGCTGCCGTGAACCCAGCCCCACCGAGAATCGTCAATAATAGCCCTTGGAGTTCCACATAGGCAGCATTCTCTTCGATCGTCGCTACTGCCGCCCAAGGCAATTCTGGCATCCCTTCCAACTTATTAAAGACAGCCGCACTCATCAGTTCTGTGCGGTCAGTGGAGGCATTTTGAGTTTTGTTCGCCTTAGATTGATGCTGTACTACTCCACCTGTCTGTCTTGCCTGCGCCATCTCTGGCGTTTGTGGCTTATTTTGATATTGACTGTTAGAACTAATAAATATTTTGTTAGTTTTGAGATCGATGATATGATAATCTTCAGATTTGTTGGCAAAGTCTTTCAGCGGTACGGACAATCGATCGACGGGAGATCTTGTTCGCACTACTCCGATAATTTCATTTGTCACTAAATCTCGAATTGGTGCCGCAAAAAATACAGAATTTATGCCAGTATATCGACTGGGTTCAGGATTAGAAATCACTGCTTTACCTGTTTTTAAAGCATCCTGAAAATACTGACGTTGGAGATGATTGATTTTAGTTAAAGATTCTCCTTTGCTTTGAGCAATTAAAGTACCTTTAATATCAAAAACAGCAATACTATCATAAACTTGGTACGCACTAACAAATCGATCGAGCAGTTTTGCCTTATTCTCCACAGAAGTAATTGCAGCTACTTTTGCATCGGCGAAAACGGGTAATGAAGCGAGAATTTGCACGTCTCCATATCGTTCAAACACAAAGCGGTTAAGTTTATCCGCGACATCTTCTGCCTTAGCTTTTTGGGTTTTTGCAGCTTGTTTTTGGCTTGCGCTAGTTACTTGGAGATAGTTCAGTGTCCCAATTACGGTGATCGGGATAACACCCAGTGCAATAGCTGCGAATGTTGCCTTTTGTTTGAATGATAGATTACTTACTTTTGTCCACAAGTTAGTTGACATAGAATTTGGTAGTTATGCTTAGTTTGAGTGACTAATTGCTAGATATTTAGAGGATTAAACGCCAGTAGATAAAAATTCTCGCTCGATCAACTCCTGGAGTTTGAGCAGATACATCAAACCATCAGCATATTTTGTCACGCCGCGCAAATAAGTACGGAGTTGACTGTTAACTGAAATCGGTACTGAGTCAATTTGACTATCATCAAGATAGAACACATCAAAAATCCGATCAACGGCAATTCCCACCGAGATTTCACCAACTTTTACTACAACTAATTCTTGACGCGGTAGTTGTTGAATTTTCAATACAGATCCCAGTTCTAAGACAGGCAAAATCTCACCTCGCCAGTTAATTTGTCCCAAAATATAGCTGGGCGCAACTGGTACTGGAGAGAGTGGAAAACGATTCTCTTGGTGAGAGGTGCCGCCAACGAGTGTATCCACATCCACAACTAGTTCCATCGGTAAGCCAATCGATTCTGCCCCAATTTGGACAACCAGAATACCTCGATCGCTACTAATTTGAGTCTCAACAACTGCTACTTTGAGTCTTTCAGCACGAGTGGCAAAGATCGCCCGATCGGCAGGAGTCGCCTGGGGACAACAACGGCTGTAGAAATCGTTACCGCCAACTATCTGAACTAGAGTAGATCCAGGCTCTAATTCGTCGATTGGATTTGGTTCGCGGATCAATCGATCGAGATCGAGACAGATAACTGGTTGCTGGTTAAATTGGGCGATACCACTAATCAATTGGCGATCGCTGGCGACTTGACGACTGGAAAGCGCGTCTAGATCTAGCGGTTGAGCCGCAAGAGTTTCGACATCATAAACTTCATGGGCAACTATACCTAGATAAGTATCTTCCCATTGCACCACGATCGCTCGATCGGTCAAATTACAGCCAGAAAACTCTCGACTAAATCGCAAATCTAAGTGCATCATTGGCACCATGCGCGATCGCCAGTTAAACATGCCAATAATATCGCGGGGAGCAGTGGCTAATGAGTGTAGCTCAGGCAACCAAAAGATTTCCTGCACCAAAGAGGCACTAATTCCGTATAGTGAGCCATGTAAACTAAAGATCAGATACTGCTCATCTGACATAACTTTTATTAAGTAAAATTATATTCGCTTGACTCATCATTAAATATGCCCACCTTTAGCATATTGATTAACAATCGCTATCAATTTGTCATCATCTAGTGGCTTGGTGAGATATTCTGTCGCGCCAACCATTTCAGCTAATGCTCGATCGTAACTTTTATCTTTAGCGGTGAGCATGATAATCGGCAGTTGCGCAAACTTACTCATCCGGCGCAGCGTCTGACATAGCTCGATGCCATCAATCCCTGGCATCGTCACATCCAGCAAGATTACATCGACAGGTTGCCGTGCTAGCAGGTGCAGGGCACTCATCGCATCATTGGCTAGTAAAACCTGACAATGTTCGCTTAAAGCCCGCTTAATCCGCGTTTGGACGATCGGACTATCATCTACCGATAAAACGATCGGCAATTCCACCGGCGCAAGCGACTGAGGAGCCTCAACAATCGGCATTTTGCACTGCATCCAGCCAACTTGCGCCCACTGAGCATAGGAACGGGCAACCTGAAGCGGATCGCGATCGAGGGCAATGGCAATATCGACGATCGTTCTTTGTCCGTCAAACCATTTTTGAACGTGCTGTTTGACTGCTAGTTCAGTAATTTTCGCCAAAGTAGCTGGCGTAACCGCCAGGGGTACTGCGGCAATATCTGGAATCAAATTACTAATTTTGCTCCAATACTGCTGACGGGTATTGACAGCTAACATTAACTGATTCCAATTTAAACCTCGTCCTTCAGCCCCGTGATAGAAGTCAATCTCCCCATGAGGGATAAAACGGTATTTACCGCCGAAACTAATTACCTGTTCGAGGGTAAATACGACCTGTCCCTGTGCCCAATTTTCGATCTGTTCCCACGTCAGCACCTGACGAGTAACGAGGACATTTAACAATTCTCGACTAGTGTAGGGATTCACTAGCTGTTGCGTCAACCAACTCTCGATCGACTGCAAATATTCTGGTTTAAACTTCTGAATCAATTTGCGGATCAGTTCGCCGCGATCGATCGATCGACTACCACCATAGGTGATCTCACCTTTATACCACACCAAAATTCGCTGCCATTTTTGACCAGAAGGTACTTCTACTTCCAACTGCAAAGTGCCATTCACCTGCTGTTGCCGTAAAGATTCTAGTAAGCGAGCAAGATCCTGTGCCTGGTAAGGAGTTGGTGGTAATGTTTCACTCTGTGTCAGGACATCACCTATCGACATTCCACTCATCTACCGATTCCGTTGTATCTGAAGATTACCTCTTCTAGGATTCCCAAATTTTGCTAGAAATCACGAACTAGGGGGAAAGGGGTAGAGGATAGAGTCCAGAAAAGAGAAGGTGGTAAAATATAGTTGTAGATTGGGTTAAGGAAAACAAAACTCAACAACATCAACATCGATTACTAATCCCTAAAATGCAAACCACCAGCCAACCGCACCTCAAACTTTCGTCCCATCGGATTGCAACGGTTCATCGGAAAACTGGTGAAACAGATGTCACCGTTACCATTAATCTGGATGGAACTGGAGTTTGTCAGGCGCAGACAGGGATACCCTTCCTCGATCACATGCTCCATCAGATTGCCGCTCATGGTTTATTTGATTTGCAAATTGCCGCTACCGGAGATATTGAAATCGACGATCACCATACGAATGAAGATGTTGGAATTACGCTAGGAATGGCTCTTGCCAAAGCTCTAGGCGATCGTAAGGGCATCGTTAGATTTGGTCATTTTGTTGCCCCACTGGATGAAGCTTTAGTCCAAGTCGCGTTAGATTTTTCGGGTCGTCCACACCTTAGTTATGGGCTAGAAATCCCCACTCAGCGAGTGGGGACTTATGATACTCAGTTAGTTCGAGAATTTTTTGTAGCTGTGGTAAATCATAGTCTAATGACACTCCACATTCGTCAATTAGATGGTATTAATTCCCATCACATTATTGAAGCGACATTCAAAGCTTTTGCACGGGCAATGCGGATGGCGACAGAAGCCGATCTGCGTCGGGTAGGGACGATTCCTAGTTCTAAGGGTGTGCTTTAGTGGGTAGGGGTAGTAAGTAGTGAATGATGAATAGTGAATCGTGGTTACTACTGTTGCTAGACTGAAACATGACCTTTACCCTTTCCCCTTTACCCTTTCCCCTTTACCCTTTCCCCTTTCCCCTTGACCCTACCACGCACATAGATCAAGGCGGCGATTTGGAGTGGGAGCATCATCAAAACTTCTCTAGCAACCACATTAGTATCCAGCAATGCGATCGATGGAAAGTAGATTGCCCCGAAGCTGAGGGGAAGCAATAACCAGAGCAATTTTGAGTTGCCTTTCACGATCGAACTCCTAAAGATGAGTGGTGGGAAGAATATGACTCAGCCGAAGTAAGTAGTAGCCGAGAAAACTAGCTACTAAACTAATTTGGACTGGTAGATAGTTAAACCAGCGACGATAGCGGTTTGGTAGGCGATCTTGATGTTGTAATTCCCATGCACAGGAGAAGATCGCAATTGTCAAGCTGAAGAAAATCAACGGCCCGAATAAATGATATTCGATCGCCCGTTCCCAGTCACCATGAGCAAAAAAGATCACAGATCTGGTTAACCCACAACTAGGTGAGATAACCCCGAACCAATGTCGAATCAGACAAGCAGGCGTACTCAGGCGATCTCCAGGTGAGATCGCCAAACTTGTGACTATGGGAAAACTGCAAATACCGATCGCCAGGTAACGGTGCCATCGCGCCGATCTAGACAGTGGTTTTGTCAAGGCTACATCCAACCTTTTTTATTGGTAATGTAAGTGTTGATAAATTCGGCATCAGTTTTCGTTAGGTAGATAATTCCTTCGACAAGACCGATGATGCCGATAATAGGGGAACCAAATCCGCAGGTGAGCACACTAATTAGTAGCATGATTAGACCTTCGGTGTTATAACCGAGAATAAATTTATGAACGCCAAGGGCACCAAGTAAGATACCACAGATACCTGCGGCGATTTTTTTACTAGCATCTGGGGGTGAATCTTGCATTAATTTGCTCCTGAATCGGGGTAATGATGAGAATTGATGATAATTCTACTCTGATATTTTTAATTTTCCCAAAATATTCCAGATAAGCTCACCAGCCTTTGTGATTGGCTGAGTTGGTTCAGTTAACAAATCATTGAGATAGTTAAATATCTATTAAATTAGGTCTTGAACTATGTTTGGATCGGCTATGATTGACATTATAAGAAACAAAAAGATAGCTTAACCTATTATTAGCGCAGGGGCCTAGATAGATATGAAAATTGCCACCATGCTAGATAAGCTGATCGGTTATTTTTCCGATGCGGCTGCGAGAATATTCGGACTCGATCGAAGTAAATACCCCGCCACTGGCGTACAGCCATTTGAGGGAGAAGTAAACAAAGAACACTAACTGAAATTATCGATGAAATCCATCCCACTCCAGGGTGGATTTCGTTTTTTGGCTGAATCGTGATTGATTTGCCCTAAAGACACCAATCCCAAGTTAAAATCGGCAACTATAGAAGTTCTCAACCCTATCCCCTCACCTATGCCATCTATCCTTGCTGACAGCAAAAACCGTCTAACAGATCTGATCAAGCGTTACCGCGATCGCGTAGACTATCTGGCGATTAGACTAGAAGAGTCCGAAGGTACAGACATTCTGATTCGGGGCGATAAAGTTGAAACCCTCAGCGAGGATTTAGCGATCGGTGGTCAAGTCCGCGCCTGTTATAAAGGTGGTTGGGGGTTTGCCAGTTTCAATCGGTTAGAAACATTAGCCGAACGGATCGAGGAAGCAATCGCCGCAGCGAGAATCATTGGTGAAGATGAAACAATTCTAGCCCCGATCAAGATTATTCAGACCAGTTGTAGTTTGCCCCTATCTGGCAGCGATCCGCGCCAAATCCCGATCGCACACAAGAAAGCACTCTGCGAACATTACAATCTTATTCTCCAAAATACCGATAGTCAGGTCGCCACAACTTCCGTTCGCTACGGTGATACCACTCAGCACATTATCCTCGCTACCTCAGAAGGCACCTTGATCGAGCAATCTTGGGTAGATATGGAGATTCGATTTGCAGCTACTGCCAGAAATGGTGATACTGTCCAAACCGGACGGGAAACCCTTGGCTCGCGCAAAGCCTATGAAGATCTGATCGGGCTAGACAGTCAGGTCGAGAGTGCTGCCCAACGTGCTGTAGCTGCCCTCTCCCTGCCCCCTGTCAAGGGCAATGCCTATACAGTTGTCATCGACCCGATTTTGACAGGTTTGTTTGTTCATGAGGCATTTGGACACCTTTCCGAAGCAGACTCGATGTATGAAAACCCCGATCTGTTGGAAGTGATGACCATGGGGCGAAGATTTGGCTGTAAAGATTTACAGATCTTTGACGGAGCCGCTCCACAAGGGCATCGGGGTAGTTATCTATATGATGACGAGGGTACGCCCGCGACGACCACACAGTTAATCGAGGATGGGGTTTTAGTTGGACGACTACATTCACGCGAGACAGCCGGGAAATTAGATGAGGCGGCGACGGGGAATGCGCGGTGTTTGAATTATCATTATCCACCGATTGTCCGCATGACAAATACTTGGATCGATCGCGGTCATACTCCCGTGGCAGATTTATTTGCCGACATCAAAGAGGGTGTCTACGCCCGCAATTGGTTGGGGGGTATGACCAATGGGGAGATGTTTACCTTTAGTGCGGGGGAAGCTTGGATGATTCGGAATGGCGAAATTGCCGAACCTGTAAGGGATGTCACCTTATCGGGAAATGTCTTTAAAACGTTAGGCGATATCGAAGGAATTGGCGATGATTTCCATTGGGATGAATCTGGGGGCTGTGGTAAGGCTGGACAAGGTGGTTTGGCTGTCGGTGTCGGCGGGCCGAGTTTACGGATTCGCGATGTAGTTGTCGGCGGCGATGCGGAAGATTTGGATTGATTGAAAGAGTGAAGGGCGGATAGTAAGGGATGGGGATTGGGGGACTCTCAACTGTTCCTTTCCCCTAACTCATAACTAGCAACTTTGATTAGTGTTGACAATTTAAAATTATATGTATATAAATATAACATGTCAGATCCAATCCTAAAATCCGATCTTGCAGGAGTGAGTCAGGTACCTTTAACCTGCATGGGTTTGCATGTCCGGCGGGCATCGCGGATTCTGACCCAGGCTTATAATGATGCCTTGCGTCCGGTGGGATTGGTGTCGAACCAATTTACGCTGCTGGTAGCGATTAATTTACTTGGAGCTACAACCATCAGTACGCTAGCGCAGGAGCTATTCACAGATCAAACTACATTAACGCGCAATCTGAAACTCTTGAAAGAAAAAGGGATGATCGATATCGAACCTGGAGAGGATCGCCGCGTCAGGATCGTATCGCTGACCGATCTAGGCTCGGAGACATTAGCGCAAGCACTACCTCTATGGGAGCAGGTTCAAGCCGATTTAGCCAACCGCTTTGAACCGGAGAAATGGCAAATATTACTTTCGCTGCTATCTGACATTACAACACTCGATCGATAAATTATTTTATTCAATACATGTATATACATATATCTATCAAATGATGATGAGTACACATCTAAGCCCAAATCGCCAAAAACAATTACTGAACCGTTATGGACTATGGGCTGTAATCACAGGTGCCTCCTCTGGTATCGGTCGAGAAATAGCGATTCAACTAGCCGAGGCAAGACTCAATCTAGTTTTGGTCGCCCGTAGCCACGACAGACTAGAACAGATGAAGGTGGATTTAATTACCCGCTATGGGATCGAGATTCGGGTAATCTGTGCTGACTTAGGACAGAAAACAGCGATCGAAATAGTAGAAGAACAAACCAACGATCTCAATGTCGGGCTATTAGTTGCTTCAGCAGGTTTTGGCACATCAGGTTTATTTCTCGATGCGTCATTAGCAGATGAATTGGACATGATCGATCTCCATTGTCGGGCACTGCTGATGATGAGTCTCCATTTTGGGCGACGGTTTGCCCAGCAACAACGTGGGGGAATAGTGCTGATGAGTTCGATCGTGGGATTTCAGGGCACACCTTATGCAGCACATTATGCCGCGACCAAGGCTTATGTGCAAACGTTGGCGGAAGCTTTAGCTGTGGAACTTGCACCCCTCGGCGTGGATGTCCTGGCTGCGGCTCCTGGCCCGACAGCTAGTCTCTTTGCCTCCCGTGCTGGTATGACAATGGGGAAAACACTCAAACCCGCAGATGTGGCGCAGTCAATTCTAGCGGCTCTGGGTCGAAAATCGACGGTGTTACCAGGTTTTCTCTCAAAGCTGATTGTCTACTCATTAGTCATCTTACCTCGTTGGGGGCGAGTGCAGGTGATGGGAATGGTGATGAAGGGCATGACAAAACACTAGCAAGTTGGTGACGGGGGGACGGGGGGACAAGGGGACGAGGGGACGAGGGGACGAGGGGACGAGGGGACTGTCAACTGTCAACTGTCTACTCTCAACTCTCAACTCTCAACTTTCAACTTTCAACTTTCAACTTTCAACTCTTAACTTTCAACTTTCAACTTTCCCCTCACCGATAACTTATCACTAGCAACTTGAGTTAACTATTCTAGCTGGAGAATATCATGAGCAAATTTGATGAGCATCAGACAATTAAATGGTGGCGAGAGAAATCGATGAACCAACCGCAATTCGTGGCTCCGACAACTTTAAACGCGGACTCATTGCGCGAACTGTGTTTACAAGCAGGTGCCGATGATGTGGGCTTTGTCGAGATCGATCGACCCGAAATCGCCGACCAACATGCAGATATTCTCGCCGCATTTCCGCGCACGAAAACCTTGATTAGCTTTGTCTGTCGAATGAATCAGGAAAATGTGCGGGCACCACTGAGATCGATCGCCAATACTGAATTTCATGCTAGTGGTGCGGATATCGATTCTCTTTCAGAGACGCTTCGCGAACGAGTGGGGCGGGCGATCGTTGAGTTATTGACAGAAATCGGTATTCGTGCATTAAATCCCTCTGTGGCATTTCCCCAGGAAATGGATCGGTTTCCAGGGAAAGTTTGGATTGTTTCTTACAAACCAGTTGCCGTCGCTGCGGGCTTGGGACATATTGGTTTACATCGAAATGTGATTCATCCCAAATTTGGTAACTTCATCTTACTAGGAGCAGTTTTGATGGAGGCGGAGGTGACAGATTACAACTATCCGATCGACTAAAACCCTTGCATTGACTGTAAACTGTGCGTTGTTGCTTGTCCAGTAGGCGCGATCGCGCCCGACGGTCATTTTAACTTCTCAGCTTGTTACACCCACAATTATCGTGAATTGATGAGTGGGTTTACCGACTGGGCTGAAACGATCGCTGATAGTAAGAGTGCTAGAGAATATCGCCAAAAATTCAGTGATGCCGAATCCGTTTCTATGTGGCAAAGTTTATCATTCAAAGCTAACTATAAAGCCGCCTATTGTCTAGCGGCTTGTCCAGCGGGAGAAGATGTCATTGGGGCATTTTTGAGTGATCGTCCAGGATTTGTTCGTGAGGTGGTGAAACCATTACAAGACAAGATTGAAACGATTTATGTTATCCCCGGCTCTGATGCTGAAACCTACGTTAACAGACGTTTTCCCCATAAAACGGTCAAGCGAGTCAGCAGTGGAATTCGGCCTCAATCGATTTATGGTTTTCTGTTTGGGTTGCCGCTGTTATTTCAACGCGATCGATTTGAGGGGATGGATGTTGTCTATCATTTTACATTTACGGGATCGGAACAACGACAAGCAACCATAGTAATTCAAAATAAAACATTGCAAGTGCAGGAGGGTCACATTGGGACAGCAAATTTGGTTGTAGTTGCTGATAGTAAAACCTGGTTAGATTTCTTGAATAAAGAGCAAAGTATATTTTGGGGATTAATACGGCGTAAAATTCGCGTTAATGGTGCGCTCAAGTTGCTTCAGTTGTTTGGTGACTGCTTCCCTGCCTGAAGGGTGCGAAGGTATTGGTGTTGGGACGATATCTGATTCCAGGTAGAAGTGCCGGATATTACGATCTGGATTAATTTGATTTTGTGGCGATTAAATATTTACTCATGAAGTAAATTTCTGTCTGCACATTCTCAAAGCCGGCATTTGTTAATCTTAAAACTAAATCGTCAGTAGTATAATCCTGGTAGTAAGGCTCGTGAAAAATATCATCAAATCCTTTCATTGCCGGAGCCAATTCCGGTGAATCTGAGAGTTGAATCGAGTCGCAAATTATGAATATCCCACCAGGTTGTAAGGTGCGGAAAGCTTGCTCGATCACATTTTGGCGAATCTTGCTCGGTAACTCATGAAATAAGAATACACAGGTAATGGCATGAAAGTAATTGTCCAAGTATGGCAACTCTTCAGCGTTTGCTTGAACTAACTGCCCTAACTCGCCCGGAATCTGGGATAGTAGCTCGCTAGCTTTCCGCAAATAAGCGGGGGATAAATCAGTCCCATAAAGTGAAGCTTGGGGTAAAGTGGCTCGAATCGCTTTCAATGTACGTCCTGTGCCGCAGGCAAGATCCAAAACTCGCTGTTGTTTTGGTGGAACGTTGGCAAATGCGTGTTGAAGTCCAGTTTTGAGTGGAGCGAGAATCCGTCGGCGCATGGCATCTGCGGAACCACCGAATAATAACTCAACTTGCAAGTCATAGAGATTGGCTGAGTCATCGCTGAAATAGCCATCTGTCTGATGGTGAAAGTTTTGAACGTAGTAACTGGGATAACCTTCGGTATCGATTTTGGGGGAGAATTTTTGATACTGTTTTTGTTCGATCCGCCCCCAAATGTTGTGTGTATCAAGACATAGCAGTGGATAGTAGCGCAGATAGTCAGCCCAAGGATCATCAAATAGTAAGCTGATGGGATAGACTCCAGCTTCTGCGTCAGCGAAATCTGCCGCTCTGAGTTTGTCAAGTTTAGCTTGAATCACTGGCAACAATTCAACTGGTAATGAAGATGTTGGGCGAGTATGCGGTGACAAAAGTTGCTGTAATTGACTAAAAAGTGTCTTGTGCGCAAAACTCAAGTAGCTCTTGCCTTGTTGGACTGTTTGATAAGTCAGTTTGGTGAGGGTGTCAGGCATATTAGACCTCTTGCATGAATCAAGAGGAAGAAGCAAGTTCAAAATTGAGAATAGCGGAAATGAGGTTAAATCTTAGACTGAAACGTTTACGTCGATTGCGATAGCGTTCAGCCAAAATCCGAAATATTTTAAGTTTGCGGTT
>JBGSPI010000017.1:0-123746 GCA_041738715.1 Chamaesiphon sp. | reverse complement strand
TTTGGAAGATCGCCCAAGAATTTATTGATTATGCTTGGAAAATTTGATATCATACTAGCTAGTTTTTTGTTTTTTATCACCTCCATTTTATCTGAATGGGGGTCATTTTATAGCAGTTATTTCTATCATTCAACACTTCTGGGCTTCACCATTTGCGTTGATGATACTATTTCATTTACTGTACCTCATAAACCCGCAAACCGCTGTATCAGCTAATTTTTGTTGAGATAGTTGCTCTTGTTGTCTTAATTTTTTAGTGATTTACTCAGAGACAATCGAATTTCAATTATCTCCATCTCTTCCGGCGAGAGATCTAGAAATTCAGCTACAGTGCTAATTTTCCAGCCAGCAGCTTCTAGTTTTTGGCGTTTTATGGGTTCCATATTTTGTATTTTTAAACCGCAGCGATGCGCGTTCGTCGGGTTTCCCGACGGTTTAGCGCATCAAGACAGAGGCGCAGAGGACGCAGAGAGTTTTATTGTGAGATAATGAGGCGACGAATGCCTTCTTTCAAGAGTGAAACGTTGAAGTTGATTAGGAGTCCGAGGGGATATCCAGTCATCTTGAGATAGGAAATTACTTGAGCGTCATGGACAGGGCGTAGATTTTCAACTGCTTTTAGTTCGATAATAATTGTGTCATCAACAACTAAATCTATTCTACCTGTGCCAACTTTTCTACCTTTATAGTTAACCGACACTTCAACCTCTCTTTCAAATAAAATCTGACGATGTTCTAATTCAAATGCCAAAGCATCCGCATACACCGACTCCAAAAACCCTGCACCCAAAATCCGATGTACCTCCATCGCCGCACCAATCACCCCATAGCTCAAATCTCTTACCTCTGCGTCCTCTGCGCCTCTGCGGTTTAATTTTCCCAGATCTTGACCACCCATATTCTAATCCCAACCCTATGGCACAATTATAATAGAGTGCCAATATCAAGCATCCCATGACAGCTAATCTCCCCCCCCAGTACGACGCAAAAACCACCGAAGCCAAATGGCAACAGATTTGGGACACCAACCAAACCTACAAAGTTGACCCAGCCAAAGGTGGGAAACCATTCTGCATCGTCATTCCACCGCCAAACGTAACGGGGAGTCTGCATCTGGGACATGCCTTCGAGAGCGCGTTAATCGATACATTGATTCGTTATCATCGGATGCGGGGAGATAATACCCTATTCCTCCCTGGTACGGATCACGCCAGTATTGCAGTACAGACGATTCTAGAGAAGCAGCTTAAGGCTGAGGGTAAGACACGCTATGATGTCGGGCGGGAAAAGTTTCTCGAACGGGCGTGGGAATGGAAGGCGGAGTCTGGCGGCACGATTGTCAATCAACTCAAGCGGATGGGTGTCTCGGCGGATTGGACGCGGGAGCGGTTTACGCTGGATGAGGGGTTGTCTGCGGCGGTATTAGAGGCGTTTGTGCGGCTGCACAGGGATGGGTTGATTTATCGGGGGCAGTATTTAGTTAATTGGTGTCCAGCTTCGCAGTCGGCGGTGTCAGATTTGGAGGTGGAGAATAAGGAAACAAATGGGAGTTTGTGGTATTTCCGCTATCCGCTGAGTGATGGTTCTGGATATATTGAGGTAGCGACTACGCGCCCGGAGACGATGTTGGGCGATACGGCGGTGGCGGTAAATCCACAGGATGAGCGGTATAAACATTTAATTGGTCAAACTCTAACATTACCGATCGTCGGTCGGCAAATTCCGATTGTTGGGGATGAGTTTGTCGAAGCTGAGTTTGGGACTGGTTGTGTGAAAGTTACGCCTGCTCACGATCCGAATGATTTTGCGATGGGGAAACGGCACAATTTGCCCCTAATTAATATCATGAATAAGGATGGCACGCTCAATGAGAATGCTGGTGAATTTAATGGGCAAGAACGATTTGCTGCACGGCGCAATGTAGTTGCTAAATTAGATGAGTTGGGTGCTTTAGTTAAGATTGAAGAATATAAGCATACCGTGCCTTATAGCGATCGCGGTAAAGTTCCGGTCGAGCCATTATTATCAACTCAATGGTTTGTCAAAATTCGACCGATGGCGGATAACTGTCTGGAGCATTTAGACGATCGGAATTCCCCCGAATTCGTCCCTCAACGGTGGACAAAGGTATATCGAGATTGGTTGGTCAAATTGCAGGATTGGTGCATCTCACGGCAATTATGGTGGGGTCATCAAATTCCGGCTTGGTATGCGGTAAGTGAAACTGGTGGGGAGATTACTGACAATACTCCTTTCTTTGTGGCTAAAAATGAAACAGAAGCACAGACGCAAGCGATCGAGCAATTTGGCAATGATGTACAATTGATCCGCGATCCTGATGTATTGGATACTTGGTTTTCCTCTGGATTATGGCCATTTTCTACTCTCGGTTGGCCGGAAAATACTGCCGATTTAAATACTTATTATCCAACTTCTACCCTCGTAACTGGCTATGATATTATCTTTTTCTGGGTCGCCAGAATGACGATGATGGCGGGATATCTGACTGGTAAAATGCCATTTCAAGATGTCTATATCCACGGGTTAGTTCTGGACGAGAAAGGTCAGAAAATGGCTAAATCAAAAGGAAATGGCATCGATCCTTTATTGTTGATTGATAAATACGGTACCGACGCACTCCGGTATACACTGATTCGTGAAGTTATCGGTGCAGGTCAAAATATTCGTATCGAGTATAATCGCAAAACTGATGAATCTGAATCGGTCGAAGCCAGTCGCAATTTTACTAATAAATTGTGGAATGCGGCACGATTTGTGATGATGAATCTGGAGGAGAAGACACCGCAACAATTAGGGAGTCCTAACCCCACAGATCTAGAGGTTGCCGATCGCTGGATTTTATCACGTTTCCACGATACTGCGAAACAAACGGGCGAATATATCGATCGATATGGTTTGGGCGAAGCGGCTAAAGCTTTGTATGAATTTTTCTGGGGTGATTTCTGTGACTGGTATATCGAGTTGGTTAAATCTCGGTTATTAGAGGGTGCAGAAGCCAATAGTAAATTAGTTGCCCAACAAACGCTCGGATTTGTATTAGATGGCATCTTAAAATTAATTCATCCTTTCATGCCCCATGTCACTTGTGAGATTTGGCAGACATTCACCCAAGCGGATGAAACAAGTGATATTTCGATCCAAGCATATCCAATTGCTGATTCTAGCTTGATTAATCCCGAACTCGATCGAGAATTTGAATTGTTAATTGGCGTAATTCGGACGATTCGGAATCTACGGGTAGAAGCGGAGGTTAAACCCGCCATTAAAGTTAACTTAATTGTTCAAAGTGATAGTCAATTAGAACGTGAAACTTTGGAACGTGGCAAAACTTATATCTGCGATTTAGCTAAAGTCGAACAACTAACAATTGTCGATAAATTAGCCGCAGAACCAGCAAAATCTATCGCGAGTGTTTTTGCCACAGTTCAGATGATTCTACCTTTAACTGGGGTAGTCGATCTCGATACGTTTAAAGCCAAAATCCAGAAAAAGATCGACAAAATTGATAAAGAGATTGGCTCAATTCAAGGTCGATTAAATAATTCTAAATTCATCGAGCGTGCTACTCCTGAAGTAGTCCAGCAAACTAAGGATAGTTTAACCGAAGCCGAAAAACAAAAAGAAATTCTCCAAGCAAGACTCGAACAATTCTAATGGTTTAACCGCCGGCCTTGTCGCACACACTTACAAGCTTTAGGCAACATAGCTAGATGATCGGTCAGGAATTTGAAATTGTCATTATTGGTGCTGGGATAGCGGGGATAACTTGCGCGGCTGAACTACGCCGTTCCGGCAAAGATGTCCTGATCCTCGAAAAATCCAGAGGCGTTGGCGGCAGGATGGCGACTCGACGGTTATTTGATACAATCGTCGATCATGGCACCTGCTATCTTTCGCCGAGCGATGCTCAGGTGCTGCGGATATTCGATCGACTAATTGAAGCAAAAATAGTCAGATCTTGGACCAGTACAGTTCATATTTTAGATCGAGATGGTCATTTATTACCAGATCCAGACTCTCGCCCTCGCTATATAGCTCCTGCCGGAATGAGTTCGATCGGTAGATTTTTAGCTGCTGACTTGGATATTCGGTTTAGTCAAAAAGTCACTGAAATTCAGCCAGTGAAAGATAGTTGGCGGATCGTCATTGCGGCTGAACCATCGATCGAGATTTTTGCCAAAACAATCATTAGTACGATACCTGCGCCTCAATCGGTAGATTTATTGGCACCAATCGAGCAAACTTTACCAGTTGAGTCGATCGAACAATTGCGATCAGTAGAATTTGCGCCGAGCATTGCGGTGATGGCTGGGTATAGTCCAGCCCAATTAGCTGAATGGTACGCCGGTTATCCTGATGTGTGTGCGGTGAGTTGTGCGAACGATCCACAATTAGCTTGGATTGGTGTAGACAGTAGCAAGCGCGATGGCACAGTACCCCCAGCATTTGTCCTTCAGAGTACCGCTAAATTTGCTGAAGACCATATCAGCCAAAACTGTCCCGAATTAGCTGCTAAAACCTTGTTAAACTATGCTGGAGATCGATTTTTACCCTGGCTTGCCCATCCTCAATGGGAACAAACACAAGTCTGGCGATATGCCTTCGCGAAAAATCCTTTAACTGTCCCCTATCTTCAGATTGAACATCCCGCACCGTTGATACTAACTGGAGATTGGTGTGGTGGACGCAAGGTCGATGATGCTATCTTAGCTGGTTTAGCCGTCGCGGAATTAGTTTAAAATTGTCCATGTTTTATCAAGAATAATCTACTGCTGAGATTGGAAAATTGGGCACAATTTCGATCGGAACAAGAACAAGCCTAATGCTAATCTAGATGAGAAGCATTTGGGTGAGGTTTTGATGCCTTCTAGATATTTAATACCCATTGGGCTACGTCACGAATGATAATTTACTCTTAACTGTTTGATTATGGATGCTAGAGAACTGTTTGAAAAAGGTGGGCCAACGATGTGGCCATTGTTTGGCTTGTCAATTCTATCCCTAGCTACTATTCTGGAGCGAGTGTGGTTTTGGTTCAAGACACTCAAAAAAGAAGAAGAATTAGTCGAGCGAGTACTCGAAGCTGGTGGGAACGATGATTGGGATGCAGCAGCCCAAATCGCCAAACAAGAACGAAACCGCAAACCGATCGGTCGATTTCTCTATGCTCCACTCAAGCGGACAAATCCAGATCCAGAAACTTTTAGACTTGCGCTCGAAGCTTCGGCGGAGGAAGAATTAGCAAAGATGCGTAAAGGCGATAAGACGCTCGAATCGATTATTGCACTCTCACCGCTATTGGGCTTATTAGGCACCGTTTTAGGCTTAATGCGCTCTCTGGACGGAATTAAATTCGGTGATATTGGGACTTCTGCTGGTTCTAATGTCACACTAGGGATTAGTGCATCACTGATTTCTACAGCGGCGGGAATGATTGTCGCAATCTTTAGTCTGGGTTTTTATCGGTTGTTCCAAGGATTAATTTTTGGTCAAGTCAAGTTATTTCGGGGGGCTGGTAATCAACTGGAGTTACTCTACCGCGAACACTGGTTAAAGATTAAAGATAATGTTGATATTAGTGACCAAGATACGGAATTGATCAGGTGAATGATTTGGGTCAATTGTAACCTTTAACTTATCCCTGACCCAAATCATTTGTTCCAGAGCCTCTTTGCGTCAATCACGCCTGAAAGCTAGAGTTCGGACACTACCCACCCTATCTACCATCCTCTCTTCCCCATGAAAATCAAAGCTGGAAATATCAGCGAAGAACCACGTATCGAGCTAGTACCACTAATTGACGTGATTTTTTGTATTTTGACGTTTTTCCTCCTCGCAGGGCTACAGGCTGCCAGACAGCAGGCGATTAGCGTAGATATTCCCACTGCTACTACTGGTACGCCTGCGGCACGGGAATTGCTGATGGTGAGCCTAAATGATGCGGGGCAAATCTTTCTCGAACAGCAACCCTTATTAGCTCCGGCGCAATTGGTTGAAGCTGTCAAACTCTATCGTCAAGCTCGACCAAATAGCTCGATCGTGCTGTATGCTTCCAAACAGGTGAGCTATAGCAAGGTTGTCGAAATTTTGGATGTGCTGAGAAATGTGGCAGGGGATCGAGTCGCATTAGCAACCTTACCTACAAATACTGTTGCCCCCACACCGCCAATTTTAACTAATCCTGGGTTTGGCTATCCTGGTGTTCCTTATATCCCATATCCAGGAGTCAATCCGGGTAATTACAATCCCTACCCAGGGGTTATGCCTAATTCGCCACAACCTAGTAGTGGAGGTATCAACCCTAGTTCCGGTCAATTGAATCAACCCACACAGGTCAATCCTACTCCGGTGACGCAGCCAATTCCCTCAGCTACATCTGTACCAACTCCCACCCCAAGTCAGTCGCCAAAACCCTAGATTTTATCGTTCGAGCAGGGCAGCACCGCTCACGGTAGGATGATAAACTGGAGATCGAGAGAGGATCGCATTGACACTGGCCAACCCCAGTCCAAATAACATGACAAGAGCCATCATTTTGCCCGGTAGTGCTGGATGATTGGCTCGATCGATCGACTGAGTGACTGGCACTCTTGGGCGAAATCTGCCTATTTGGCTAGCTGTAGCTGCCGCAGGATCGAAATAATCAGATTCTGACGGTAAATTATCTAGATCTTTTAATACTGCGGCTGTAGAGTCATAACGTTCGGTCTCATCAACCCGCGTCATCTGCTCCAAGATACTTGCCAATTGATCGCTAATGCTGGTTAAATCTCGCCACAACACATTACCATCTGCTTGTTTTGGTAAATGCAAGGGATATTGTCCAGTTGAAAACTGAATTGCGGTCATTCCTAGTGAATAAATATCACTGCTAAATGTTGCGAGACCATCAGCTTGCTCTGGCGGATGATAACCAGGAGTGCCTACTATTGTACTGGGGGTATTTGAGTCATGATTCAAGTCTTGGACTGCGCCAAAATCAATCAAACACAACTCTCCATTATCCCACCGCCGAATGATATTAGCCGGCTTGATATCACGGTGAATTGCCTGCTGCTGATGGACATACCCCAAAACTTTGAGCATCTCGCGCAAAAACTGAATTACCTTAGCTTCACGCCATTTGTGCCCGATGGTAAATTCCTTGCTCAAATCGTCCCCAGACACAAAATCCTGCACTAGAAAAAAATCGCCCTGATGCTCAAAGGACTCTACTCGTTGGGGAATCTGACGGTGGTTAAATCTGTCGAGGATCGCTGCTTCCAACTTGAGTAATTCCAACATGTGAGGATGCTCAACTTTGGGGCGTAGTTGTTTGACGACACATTTAGGCTCCCCTGGAGCGGTAAGATTTTTAGCAAGGTAAGTATGAGCAAACCCACCTGTACCAAGCCGTTTTATAATTTGATAACGACCATCCACAACGATATTCATGGGTTTGACCACAACTTGCATAAAGTTCTAAGTTTAATTGTTAAGCAAGTTGTCTGCGTAAACTGTATTCTATTAGACCATTAGCGATTTTGATGTGGAAATTTTGGCTCAAATCAACACATATTAGTAAGCCTAATTAGGCAATTTGACCAATCGAGTCGCTTATTTTTTAAAGACTTGAGAATCACAGGCTTACAGTGAACCAGGTTGGCGTATACACCTCAATTATGATTGAATTATTCGATAAATAAGTAACAGTTATGACTCAAGTTATTGCCGCTTTTTATAAGTTTGTCAGCTTAGATGATTATCAAAATCGCCGCCAGCCCTTATTAAATATCTGTCAGCACCATCAGATCAAGGGGACAATTCTCCTTGCGGCGGAGGGGATTAATGGGACTATTTCCGGCACTCGATCGAGTATTGATGCGATCCTGGCTTACCTGCGTGCCGATGCCTGCTTTGCCAACTTAGAACACAAAGAATCGATCGCCGAAAAGCCGCCATTCGATCGACTCAAAGTTAGACTCAAACGGGAAATCGTCACCTTTGGTGTCCCCACCGTCAATCCCAATGCCAAAGTTGGCACCTACGTAAAACCTCAAGACTGGAATCGACTGATTGCCGATCCCGATGTCCTCTTGATTGATACTCGCAATCAATACGAATTTGAAATCGGGACATTCAAAGGCGCAATCGATCCACATACCGACTCATTCACCCAATTTCCCGAATACGTCGCCACCCACCTCGATCCTCAGCAACACAAGCAAATTGCCCTCTTCTGCACGGGCGGCATTCGCTGTGAAAAAGCCACATCCTATCTACTCGATCGCGGATTTGAACATGTCTACCACCTTCAAGGCGGCATCCTCAAATACCTCGAAGAAATTCCGGCTCAGGATAGCCAGTGGGAAGGAGAATGTTTTGTATTTGACGATCGAGTCGCTGTTACTCATGGACTAGAACCAGGTACCCATCAACTCTGTTGGGGATGTGGTAATCCGATCTCCACCACAGATCTCAGCCATCCACACTATGAACCTGGCATCTGCTGTCCTCGCTGCTACAACACGGTCACCCCCAGCCAAAGAGCCAGTCGGACAGAGCGATGGCGACAACTTCAGCAGCAGAAAGGAGCTAGGGTATAGGGGAATTAACTGTTCCAAGCAAGTCTCCCAACTCCAATCTCCTAAATTTCGATCGCATTCTATCAGCGGAACCGGACATCTTCTGGTAAGATCTTGATGGTTTCTATCAGTGGCATCAATGGCTTCAACTCGCGCACGCATCGCACTTGACGCAATGGGTGGGGATGACGCACCCGCCGCCATCGTTGCGGGAGCGATCCAAGCCCAAACAGAATTATCAGATGTGGATGTAATTCTCGTCGGCGATCCTGACCAAATTCAGGCTTGTCTAGATCGATATCCCCACGCACCTAAACTGGAAGTTGTCCCAGCAGAGGGGACAATTGAAATGCACGAAGAACCCTTGGGCGCGCTGCGGCGCAAACCCAATGCTTCGATTAATGTATCGATGCAGCTAGTCAAAGAGGGCAAAGCAGACGCAGTGGTGTCGGCTGGTCATTCTGGCGCAGCAATGGCAGCAGCATTATTAAGATTAGGTCGATTGCGGGGGATCGATAGGCCAGCAATTGCCGCAGTATTTCCCACAAATCGGGCAGATAGATCAGTCTTAATCTTAGACGTGGGTGCAAATGTTGATTGTAAAGCCAAGTACCTCGAACAATTTGCGGTGATGGGTGCTGTTTACAGTCAGTATGTGATGGGTGTAGCGCAGCCCAGAATTGGTCTACTGAACATCGGTGAAGAAGAGTCCAAGGGAAATGAAGTTGCCATCAAGGCACATGAAAGTTTACTCGCCAATAAAAATATCAATTTTGTCGGTAATGCTGAAGGGCGGGATGTCCTGTCGGGTAATTTTGACGTAATTGTCTGTGATGGCTTTGTGGGCAATGTATTGCTTAAATTTGCTGAAGCGGTCGGTGATATTGTCGTCCAGATGCTCAAAGAAGAACTACCACGAGGCTTACATGGCAAACTGGGGACGGCAATCCTCAAACCCAATCTGCAACGACTGAAACGACGTATCGATGCGGCCGAGCATGGCGGGGGATTATTATTGGGTGTAGAGGGGGTTTGTATTATTAGTCATGGTAGTTCTGATGCGTTCTCGATCACTAATGCTATTCGATCTGCTAAAAATGCTGTCGATAATAATGTGATCGATCGAATCCAATCTTCTACTCGCGCTAGAGTCTTGAAAGAAGAGCCAATTGTAGCGGGTGAGTAGAGTCTACTGTGCATATTTACATAATTCATAATTCATAATTTTATGGTCACTTTTACTGGCTGCGGTGCGGCTGCCCCACAGACTGTAGTGGTTAACGATCTACTAGCAGAGGTCGTAGATACTTCCGATGAATGGATTTCTAGTCGGACGGGGATCAGGCAACGGCATATTATTAACGATCAAGAATCCCTCGCGAGTTTAGCCACCATTGCCGCCCAGCAAGCTCTAGAAATGGCCGGAGTCGATCCAAGCGAAGTGGGGATGATTTTGCTGGCTACATCCTCCTCAGAGGACTTATTTGGTACGGCTTGTCAAATTCAAGCGCAGTTGGGCGCGACGAATGCAGTAGCATTTGATTTGACTGCTGCTTGTTCGGGATTTGTGTTTGGGGTCGTGACTGCGGCACAATATTTGAGATCCGGTGTTTATCAGAATATTCTCGTCATTGGTGCCGATTTATTATCACGGTGGGTAGACTGGAGCGATCGAAACACTTGCGTATTATTTGGTGATGGTGCGGGTGCTGTACTAATGCAGGCTGATGCGGGTGTGGACAATTTACTCGGATTTGAAATCAGGAGTGATGGTAGTCATAATGCCTGCTTGAATTTAGCGTTTAAACCAGAAGTGGGAGAGTTACTGCCTGGGGTTGTTTTGACTCAAGGTTCGTATCAGTACATTACGATGAACGGCAAGGAAGTCTATCGGTTTGCCATTAATCGCGTACCCGAAGCGATCGAAAAGGTGATTTATAAGGCTAATCTGACTCATGGTGATATCGATTGGTTGATTCTTCATCAAGCTAATCAACGGATTATGGATGCAGTGGCTCAGAAGTTAGAAATTCCAGCCCAAAAGGTGATTAGCAATTTGGCTCAATATGGGAATACCTCGGCGGCTTCAATTCCGCTCGCGCTGAATGAAGCGGTGCGTTCTGGTAAAATTCAGGCTGGTGATACGATCGCCACTTCTGGTTTTGGTGCTGGTTTGAGTTGGGGCGCAGCAATATTTAAATGGGGCACTTTAGAGAGTAGGGCGTAGGGGTAGAGGGTAGGCAGAAAATTGTTCCCTATCCTCTATTCTCTCGATCTTCTTCACCTCCTCTACTTTCTAGTCTCTACTCCCTACCGTCTAAATTATGGAAATAGATTTTCAGCAGATTGAATCGCGGAAGGAAACTTTAGAAACGGCGCGAGTCGAACTCAAAACCCATTTTGTGGGGATTGATGAAACAATCGACGATCTGCTCAACTATATTCAGATTTGGTACTTGATGCCGGAAATTCTCACTCGACCAATCATTATTAATTTGTGGGGAATGACGGGGGTAGGTAAAACTGATTTAGTCCGCCGATTAGTTAAATGTCTGAATTTTCAGGATCGGTTTGTGGAAATAGAACTCAGCCACAGCGAGGGTAGTTCCTGGGAAAGTTCGGTGGGAGCGGTAATGAATAGTAATGGAATTAGCGATGGCAAACCAGCGATTGTTTTATTTGATGAAATTCAGCGATTTAATACAATTAATAACGATGGTAGTCCGGTTCAATCTTCACGATTTACGGATTTCTGGGAGTTACTCAGTGATGGTAAATTATCCAAGCGGATGAAAGACGATCTGGATTATTATATTCAGGACTATTTGTATCAGCAGAAAAGCATCAAAAAACGCAAAGAACGAGGCGAAGAAGATGTAGATGAAAACCCAACAATGGGTTTTTATGATGCCCGTAGTCTGAAATCTATTTTACAGCTTGATGGTGACGTAGCCGATCTCGCCGATATGACCCAGGTGCAGATGATCGAACAGATTCGACAAGCGAAACAAAAGAAGAAAGTTTATGAACCAGTAGATCACTCCAAAACTCTGTTGATTATTAGTGGTAACTTGGATGAAGCCTTTGCCATGGCGACCCAAATCTCCGAATCTGATGTGGATGCAGATATTTTTCATGCGTTCACCAAAAAGATTACCATGGTGGATATCAAGAATGCTCTCAGCAAAAATTTTAGACCCGAACAGGTGGCTAGATTTGGCAATATTCATCTTATTTATGCCAGCTTGAAAAAATGTGATTTTGAACGGTTGATCGAAAATGAAGTAAATCGGGTGATTGCTAATACCCAAAATAAATTTGATGTGACAGTCACTGTCGATCGATCGATTCACTCGTTAATCTATCGTAATGGTGTCTTCCCAGTTCAAGGAGTCCGCCCAGTTTTTTCGAGTTCGATCGATATTCTTGAAACAAACCTCTCAAAGTTTTTATTTACAGCATTACTAGGTGGACATAAACAAATCAATATTGCCTATGACTTCGATCGATCCCAAATTACCGCGATGATTGGAGATAAATTAGAAGAACTCCCATTTGTTGGTCGAATCGATAAAATTCGCCAAAGTAATCTCCAAGAAACAATCGCCAATATCAGCGTTCATGAAGCAGGTCATGCTGTCGCCTATATGATTTTATTTGGATTGGCACCATTGCAACTCAAATCAAAATTGGCTAGTAGTTATGCTGGGGGTTTTACCTTCCCACACCAGATTTATGATAATCAAGTAAATCTCTTGCACCAGATTAAAATTTATCTCGCTGGAGGGATTGCTGAAGAGATTATTTTTGGGCGAGAATTAGCTTCGATCGGGCGAATTCACGATCGGGAACAAGCCACAAAACTCGCGATCGATTATATTCGACGATATGGTTTTGATGAACGATTTCAGGCTAATTATACTCTAGAATACGGTCATAGTATGGAGATGAAAGCAACTGATGTGGATATTGAAAAAATGGTGGCGCAAATGGTGTCGGAAACTCGGGAGCTAATATCTTCGCACAAGCAACTATTGCAGGAATTGGCTTGGAAATTGGCAGCTACTGGTAGTTTAGCCGCTAAAGAAGTGGCAGCAATCGGACAAAACCATGGCGTAGAGGTTGTGGTAGAGGCGGAAGGCTTCTTGAAGATTCCGGCTTACAATCAGTTCTTACTAGATCCGAAATCCACTCAAGAGGTGGTAGGCAGTAGGGAGTAGCAAAGCAGCGTCGCTGCTCTACCGTCTACCCCGCAATTTACGTTAATAATAAAAAAAACTATGAAAACAGCATGGGTATTTCCCGGACAAGGTTCACAAGTATTAGGGATGGGAGTAGATTTATTCGCAATAGAGACAGCGAAAAAAACATTCGATCGAGCAGAAAAAATCCTCGGCTGGTCGGTAGTTGATATCTGCCAAAATGATGAAGTGAAATTGGCAAGTACTCGCTATACTCAACCCTGTTTATATGTAGTTGAAAGTATTTTAGTTGACTTGCTCAAACAACAAGGATTGACTCCGGTTGTTGTCGCTGGGCATAGTTTAGGTGAATATGTTGCCTTATATACAGCTGGTGTGTTTGACTTTGAAACAGGGCTGCAATTGGTCAAACGTCGGGCTGAATTGATGGATGCGATCTCCGGCGGGAAAATGACTGCGCTGATTGGGTTCGATCGCGAGCAACTAGAATCAGCAATCGCCGACACAGCAGATGTTGTTCTGGCTAATGATAATAGTACCGCGCAAGTGGTAATTTCGGGTACAGCGGAAGGCATTACCAATCTACTCGCCAAAATCAAAGTTAAACGCGCCATCCCCTTGAATGTTTCCGGTGCTTTTCATTCACCCTTAATGGCAACAGCCGCCACCGAATTTAGTAAGTTATTGGAGCCAGTTACCTTCCATGATGCTCAAATTCCCGTGCTATCGAATGTATCACCGATCGCGGCAACTGATGGCAGTGAATTAAAAGAACGAGTGGACAGACAAATTACCGGATCGGTCAGATGGCGAGAAATCTCGCTCCAACTGGCTGAATTGGGTGTAGAACGCACGATCGAAGTTGGCCCAGGCAAAGTCCTCTCTGGCTTAATTGGTCGCACTTGTGAGGGCATGAAGGTGGTGCAGGTGGCTAAAAGTGCCGATCTTGAATTACTGCAAAGCTAGACTCGATCGATCGCGTTTCTCGCCGCATCTAGATCGATCGCTAGTGCTAGTTGATAGACATACTTCCGCGACTGGGAGATCTGTTCGGCGACAATCCGACTAGCTTGGGAACGCGATGTTCCGGCTAGCATCAATTCAACTAAAGCGCGATCGATCGCTTCATCGGATAATGTCGGATGGCTAACGGCGGCTCCAGCGAGGACAATAGTATACTCACCTTGGGGTTCGACGCGAGTATAATGCTCGATCGCTGCGCCAATTTCCCCCCGCCAAAATTCTTCGTGTAATTTAGTTAATTCTCGACCTAAGACGATGTTTCGCTCCACCCCAAATGTTGCGGCAAAGTCGGCTAAAGTCTGGCGCAAACGGTGGGGCGATTCATAAAATACTAATGTGCGCGAATCGCCGGAAACTGATTGTAACCTGTCACGGCGTTCTTGTCCCTTTACTGGTAAAAAGCCTTCAAAGACAAATCGATCGCTCGGTAATCCTGACGCACTGACCGCTGTAATCACCGCTGTCACCCCTGGAATCGGAATAACGCGAATTCCAGCAGCAACGCAAGCTGAGACGAGCAGATAGCCAGGATCGGAGATACCGGGCATTCCCGCATCGGTGACCAGGGCGATCGATTTACCTGCTTGTAGTTGGCCAATTAGTTCGGGAATCCGTTGTTGTTCGTTATGCTGGTGATAGCTGATTTGGGGCGTTTTGATCTGAAAGTGGTGCAGTAATTTTCCCGTATGGCGGGTATCTTCAGCCGCGATCGCATCTACACCCTTGAGTACTTCCAACCCGCGCATGGTCATGTCACCAAGATTACCGATGGGTGTACCAACTAGATATAGAGTTTGACCAGTGATTTCGTTTGACATGGAGGATAGTTCGAGGGTGTTGTGGGTGGGGATTGGCTGTCAGCGAGGGGTGAAGAGAGATGAGATCGGACAGGCGATCGAATGGGTCTTTCACAAGTACGATCTAGATCTTGCCACAATTGCGGGGCTTGCTACACTCGATCGCAAGGCTGATGAGGTGGGTTTAGTCGATTATTGTCGCGAATTCGGTTGGTTTTTAAAAATTTATAGCCTAGAACGGCTAAATTCCGTTTCTGTTACTCAACCATCTACTATAGTTGCCAATTTGGTGGGGTCTGCTAGTATCGCCGAGGCGGCGGCTCTTTGTGCTGCCAGATCTCCAGTATTATTAATTCCGAAACAGAAATTTCGCCTAACTCCTCAATCTGGATATATCACGATCGCCATTGCCGCGAACAGTGATAGCGATCATGAAAATAGCAAAAACATTACAAAATGTTAGAGAATTACACTACCGTAAATCAATAGGATTTAGACTGAATCTTATCCGCATAAGTACCCAATTTAGGGTGTTATGCAGATAATTGTCGGGCTAACACCCCTATTTGCTAGGGGATATGCGGACAACTATCGGGCTATTCACCCAATTTGGGGTGTTATACGGAAAGTTGTCCGTCTAATAAATAGTTAGGCAATTAGCTATGCTTGTGGATTTAAAAAATCATTGTTCAAGACTAGTCGGGATTCTCGGTTATTCAGAGCTAGTTCATGAGTGGGGAAATGTGGCTGAGTGGCTGCAATTGGCTGCTGCCATTAAAAATGTTGAAGTTGATATAATTCAGTTTGATCATGGATTTGGATATTGCAGAGACGCTGATGAATACAGTATGGCCAGAGAAAAACTGATGAACGGATTTGTTTCAGAGTTGTCGAGGTTTAATTTCGTTTGGGGAGGATTGGAATCTTGCCTAAATTACATTAACCCGCCCAAGCATCCAGACAAGTCAAAACGTAGAAAAATTAGCAATGCTTGCTATTCCCTTCAAAAATACTTCGAGATAAAACCTCTTCCATCTTTCTTTTGTGAGGAAGTAAGTGCTTTTAGGTTAGCTGCAAGTTCATGTCTTGGCTATGAGTCGGTAGAGAATCGCTTCAATCAATCTGAGGGTGCAGGTTATGGTTTGTTCACTGTATACGAGCTGAGAAATTTGTTTGCTCACGGAAGCTTGAGTTTTCCTGAGCCGGATGAAGAAAACCAGCCTATTAGCGATCATCAGGATATGGTAAGCCACGCTACGAGAATAGTACTTCTTTCCATTCAGATGTTACTGTTGACCTATTTTAAACATTCAGATTTGGAAATTCCGTATTCCTGGAATCAGGATCTGGAGGAAGAGGAAGTACCCCTGTGGATCGCTTTGAGCGACTGCCATCTAGCTACACAAGATGCAGGCGCACAACTATCATTATGGTAAAGAATCTAACAAGCGCAATGCACCGGAACTTTGGAGTTTAATAGTTGATAGATAGATTTATCTGAGTCCGGTGATTGCGAACGTTGGGCAGAGACTTGTGTGGTTAAGGTCATTTATGGATAGGCGAAATTTCCTGAAGATATTTGGTTGGACACTGATGGGATCAGTCAATATCGCCAATGGAGAAGAATCACAAAGATATCCAGCGACAGCCAATCAGAAGCGGATTGTGGTGATCGGTGCTGGATTATCTGGTCTTGCGGCTGCACGGGAACTGCACAGACAAGGACATGAAGTTGTTGTGGTTGAAGCTCGCGAACGAATCGGTGGTCGAATTTGGACAAGTTCTAAGTGGACTGATATACCCCTGGATTTTGGCGCAACATGGATACATGGAACTCAGGGCAATCCGTTAACTGATTTGGCTAAACAAATTAATGCTAAACGGCTCACAACTAGTTACAACAGGACAGTAACTTACAATACATCGGGACAGCCACTTTCCAAGGTGGAAGAAGTCCGCCTAAAAGATTTGAGGAAGCAAGTGTTCGGGAACTTGAAGAAGGCTCAGAACAAAGATCCAGATGTCTCGATTCGACAAGCGATCGAACCGTTGATGGGTCAATTTGACAAATCCTCAGAGTCATACCGCTTCATCAACTTTATTCTGAGTGGTGAGATCGAACAGGAGTATTCGGGAAGCACTGAAAGACTCTCTGCACAATGGTATGACAGTGCCAAAGAATTTGATGGCAATGATGATCTATTCGTGCAAGGATTTAGAGTTATTCCAGAGTTTCTAGCCCAAGGACTACAGATCGAACTGGGTCAGGTCGTCAAAGAAATTCAATGGCATCAATCGCCCGTTCGGGTGATTACTCAAAAAACCGAGTTTTTAGCCGATTGTATTATAGTCACTCTGCCGCTAGGGGTTTTGCAAGCGGGAAAGGTTCGTTTCACCCCTGAATTACCCCAGAACAAACAGAATGCGATCGCCAAACTGGGTATGGGTGTCCTGAACAAATGCTATCTTCGATTTCCCGATGTTTTTTGGACTGCTGATGTTGATTGGTTAGAGTATATTTCGGCAAGTCATGGTGAGTGGACAGAGTGGGTGAGCTTCAAGCGAGTAGCTAATATGCCCATACTGCTAGGATTTAATGCTGCCGAGCAGGGCAGAGCGATTGAAGCATGGTCAGATCAACAAATCGTTGCGAGTGCAATGCAAACCTTAAGGAAAATTTATGGAGTCAGCATTCCTGACCCCATTGACTATCAAATTACCCGTTGGGCAACCGATCCGTTCTCGTTGGGTTCGTATTCATATAATCCTGTTGGCGCAGTACCAAGGATGCGTCAAGAGCTGGCTGCACCACTGGGAAGGTCGGTATTTTTCGCGGGCGAAGCATCGAATCAGGACTATTTCGGAACTGCGCACGGTGCATATTTATCTGGTCTGCATGCAGCCAAAGAAATCTTGAGCAGATAATCTGGTGCTACCCCAAATTGTGATCCACGACACTCTACGGCTGAATTATCGAACACCGAGCGAGTGATAGTTTCAATTAACTAGTAAAATTGATATTTTATTGACCTCTGACGATCGATAGTTTGAGATTAAATTCAGCTTCAAAAACCGGTTTTTTATAATCTAAACTCCAACATTCCAGTACACATTCATCATCGGGATCTTTGGGAAAAAAGATCAGTTCACAGTTTGGATCTGTGGGATTGCACTGAAAAATCACTCGATCAATTGCGCCAATTCTCCGTCGATCGAGCGCAACAGCTAACCGTAAAATTGCACTCAACTGCGATACGAGCACACGTTGTTCTTTGGATAAATTTTGTAAATTTTGATGTTTCTTTTTGGGTGGACTTTTGCGGTGATAACGGGCAATATTAGCGATTAACTCAATTTCGGTTTCCGTATAACCCAGTAACTCACCATATCGAATCAGATAATAAGAATGCTTATGGTGAGCATCATGACTGACAAAATGACCGCTATTGTGAAGAATTGCCGCACTCCAGAGCAGTTGTCGGCTAGTTTTATCCCAACGGTGTAAAGCCGGATAAGTCTGATCGAATAAACTCAGCGCGAGTTCCGCGACGCGCTGACTATGGGGAATATCTACACCATATTTACCAGCAATTTGCAGGGTATTTCGTTCGCGAATCGAACCCTGATATTTGAGTCGATTCTCGATCAAACCGTGAGTGAGCATCCAATCAACAATCACCCCTTCACGTAGACTGTGTTCGCACACAGACAGCGATTGAAGCCCCAACATCGCCATTGCTTCTTGCAACACCACCCCACCGGCAATGATAATTTCGGCTCGTCGATCTGAGATACCCTCAATTGTCATCCGCTCGGCAACCGTCATCCGCCGCAAGCGATTAATCAGAGTGCGTAAAGCCGGAAGCTGGATCTGACAACCATGAATCCGGTTCGGCGCATTACCCTGTTTATCCAAATTCAAAATTGTGGCAAGCGTTTCAATAGTTCCCGCCGTGCCGATCATTTTGGGAATTTCACCTGGCTGAAGATTGGCTTGAATATCTTCGATCGAACGTTCTAATTGTCCGCGCACAAAGGCTTGTAAATAGATAAATTCTCGATCGCTGACAGGATTACTGGTGATCAATTCACTGGTTAACCGAACCGCGCCAATTTTGGTACTGCTGAGGGTGCGGGGTGCGTGACTATCGCCTAAGATTAGTTCAGTGGAGCCACCGCCAATATCAATAATCAGATGAGGTTCATTGTTAAATTCGACTCCAGAAAGAACACCCAGATAAATCCGTCGCGCCTCCTCCTGTCCAGAAATGAGATTAACAGATAAACCTAATTCTGACTCAATCTGGCGGATAAACTCATATCCATTGGGAGCTTCTCGAACCGCACTAGTCGCTACAGCTAAAATCTGTTGAGCATTGAGACTTTTGGCAATCTCCTGACAGCGTTGGAGCGCATTCAAAGCCCTGTCGATCGCTTCTGGGGTGAGGTTGCCCGTCTGGAGATCGCGATCCCCTAACCGCACGGTCTCCTTCTCACGGGCGATAATCGTAAAGGCTGGTAAGCTAGCTTTAATTCTGACTACGACCATGTGGATCGAATTGGTGCCAACATCGATCGCCGCAATAATCGGATCGGTTGTTAGACGATCGCTAATACTCAGGAAATCGTCTGGATAAGTTGAAGATTCCGCTACCACATTTACCATAAGGTCTTGCCAGAGTAAGGATCGATCTGCATTGTCAAGTCGGCATCATTGTAGACAATTGCGGTCTGCCAGGGCAAGCTAAATTAACGTAAATTTCTAGTTTTTTTTTGGATGGGGACGGGAGACTGGGGGACGGGGGGACTGGGTTTCTTTTGATTTCCATTCACTATAGCGGTTCTCAAGTTAATGAGACACATTACAGATATAGACCGCAATCAAAGCAGTAAATCATCCGTACCTCACCAATTAAAGAATGGCTATATTCACTATTCACCTAAACCCTAACCTCTAACTTGGGCTAAATTAAGGAAAATATTACCAACAAGATCTATGGTTTGATAAGCTAGATCGGTCTAGGTGAATGGTCAAGGGAGAAGAGCAATGGCATTAATCGTCCAAAAATATGGGGGGACATCGGTTGGTTCGGCAGAGCGAATTCAAGCAGTTGCCCAGCGAGTAGTAGCGACGGTTGCAGCGGGAAATGAAGTGGTAGTGGTCGTTTCAGCGATGGGTAAAACTACTGATGGGTTAGTGAAACTCGCCCAGTCGCTATCGCCAAACCCCTCGCGGCGGGAGATGGATATGCTCTTGGCGACGGGAGAACAGGTGACGATCGCCTTATTGAGCATTGCCATTCAGGAATTAGGCCAGCCAACGATTTCCCTCACAGGTGCCCAAGCGGGAATTACCACGGAAGCCGAACATACCCGCGCCCGAATTTTGGAGATTAAAACCGATCGACTCCAACGCCATCTGCAAGAAGGTAAAGTAGTTGTCGTTGCTGGCTTTCAGGGCGTGAGTGCTAGTGACGATCATGATATTACCACCCTGGGTCGCGGTGGTTCGGACACCTCGGCTGTCGCCCTAGCTGCGGCGTTGAGCGCAAATGCCTGTGAGATCTATACTGACGTACCCGGGATTTTGACCACCGACCCCCGAATCGTTCCTGAAGCCCAGTTGCTCACCGAAATTACTGCCGATGAGATGCTCGAACTTGCCAGTCTAGGGGCAAAAGTATTGCATCCCCGCGCCGTCGAAATTGCTCGAAATTATGGCGTACCCCTGGTTGTGCGATCGAGTTGGACAGATGATCCTGGCACCTGGGTAATCTCGCCTACCCCCCAACCACGCCCCCTTCAAGGCTTAGAAATTGCCCGCCCGGTGGATGCGGTCGAATTTGCTTCACAGCAAGCCAAGATTGCCATTCTGCGCGTACCCGATCGAGCAGGGATTGCCGGACAATTATTTGGCGCAGTCGCCACCGAAGATATCGATGTCGATTTGATCGTCCAATCGATTCATGACGGGAATGCCAATGACATTGCCTTCACGGTCAACAAACAGATCGCCAAACGTGCCCAGGCGGTTGCTGAAGCCGTCGTTCCTGGCTTGCATGATAATTTAAGCATTAATGATGCTGAAGTCTTTGTGGAAGCTAATATTGCCAAGGTCAGCATCGCCGGAGCCGGAATGATTGGCCGACCAGGTGTAGCCGCCCAAATGTTTAAAACCCTAGCGGCTGCGGGGGTAAATATTCAAATGATTTCGACTTCCGAAGTTAAGGTTAGTTGTGTGATTCCCGATCGATCATGTGATGCAGCGATCGCGGCACTGTGTCAGGAGTTTGAGATTTCCACCTCTACCACGGATACGACCCATCATGTCAAAGAACCTAACTTACCCGCCGTGCGCGGAGTCGCCCTCGATCTCAATCAAGCTAGATTAGCCGTTCGCCATGTACCCGACAAACCAGGGATGGCAGCAGAGTTATTTGGCATTTTGGCGGCGAGTAATATTAGCGTAGATATGATTATCCAATCCCAACGGACGCGGATCTTACAAGGCGTGCCGACACGAGATATCGCCTTCACTGTTGCCCAAGGAGATGCCATCGATGCTAAAAAAGTGCTGGAGTCTGCCGCCGCCCATCTGGGCTGTGGGGAAGTGGCAGTCGATGAATCGATCGCTAAAGTTAGTATTGTCGGTGCGGGGATGATTGGCAAGCCGGGTGTCGCGGCTCAGATGTTCGATGCTTTAGCGGCGGCAGGAATTAATATTCAAATGATTGCGACTTCTGAGATTAAAATCAGTTGCGTTGTTGCCCAAGATCGCGGCACCGATGCCCTCAAAATAGTCCATCAGGCGTTTGATTTAGGTTAACTCTGTTGCGTTGCTGAATCCGGGCGTGATTTTCTGACTCAGACGGAGAAGTCATCCATCAGCAACGCCGCTACTTCCACGCTAGTGTTGTTCGGACTAAACTCAAGTCAGAGGAGTAAATCGCTGGAGTAATAAAGCCGGTACAACAACCGGCAGCCCTGCACCGATACAAATTAACCCTTCGATCGCGCTCAATGGCTGAGTATTGAATAGCGGATTGATGATCTCGATCTGGCTAAAGAAAATTTGGGATACCAATACACAAGCCACCCCAATGGCTGGGATGTAGGCGATCTCTTGAGTCCGGTCTTGTAAACGATCGAACAGAGATGGAATAAACTGACTAATACTTAATAAGTAAAAAGTTTCGGCAGCAACAAGGGTATGCACTGCCATTGTCCGTGCCAAATTAAGATTGTCAGTGGTTTGCGAAATCCACTCAAACATTCCCAAGACAGCAATCAGATTGAAGCTGGAAATAATGATGATCCGCCATAGCAATTTTTTTGTGAGCAGGGGTTCATTGGGACTGCGGGGCGATCGCTGCATCGTGTCGAGTGATTTTGGCTCAAATGCTAGCGTGGCACTCAGGGCAACAGAACTGACCATATTCACCCACAGAATTTGGACGGGTAAAATTGGCAGGGTGGTACCAGCCAAGATGCCAACTAAAATGGTCATCGCTTCGCCACCATTGACGGGGAGAATAAACCCAATCGTCTTGATCAAGTTGCTATATACGGTCCGACCTTCTTCGACAGCGGCTTCGATCGAAGTAAAATTATCATCGGTCAACACCATATCCGCCGCCTCTTTGGCAACTTCCGTACCAGTAATCCCCATTGCAATTCCAATATCTGCCTGTTTTAAAGCTGGGGCATCATTGACCCCATCTCCAGTCATTGCCACAATTTCACCCTTTGACTGCAAAGCTTTCACCAGTCGTAGTTTTTGTTCGGGCGCAACCCGCGCAAACACATTACTAATTTCGACAGCATTTGCCAATTCTCGATCGTCCATTGCGGCTATTTGTTTGCCCTCGAACACGACGGGATCGGGATCTTGGCTCAGTCCCATCTGACCCGCGATCGCGGCAGCAGTGAGGGCATGATCGCCAGTAATCATTTTGACTTGAATCCCTGCGTTCTGACAGGCTCGGACAGCAGAGATCGCGCTGGTTCTGGGCGGGTCGATCATCCCTTGCAGTCCTAAAAAGACCAAATCATTTTCCAGATCTTCGCGATCGATCCTTTGTTGTTGCATAGAGATCTCTTTCCGCGCAAATGCCAGTACCCGTAAACCTTGAGATGCCATGAGATCGACAATTTGCTCGATAGAAGATCGATTTAAGTTAATGGTTTGACCATCCAGATCGAGTTGATAACGACATCGCTGTAGAATGGCTTCCGCCGAGCCTTTAGCGTAAATGGTGTGGCGATCGAATTGTTGGTGTCGATGCAAGGTTGCCATATATTGAAACTGAGACTCAAAGGGCAGCGTATCTAGTCGCGGTTGCTCCTGCTCTAAAGATTGCAGTGATAACCCCGCCTTTTGTGCGGAGACAATCAGTGCGCCCTCCGTGGGGTCGCCTGCTACCGATAATTGCCCATCCTGGGTTTGAATGTGAGCGTCATTGCACAATAGACCACACTGCAAACACTCGCGCAACATCAAAGCTTGGTCGAGTTTCACAGGTTCTTCATTTTGACAAATTGAACCTTCGATCCCATAACCCACTCCAGAGACAGTATAGGCACTCGCCCCCGCATAGATCGCTTGGACGGTCATCTGATTTTCGGTGAGCGTACCTGTTTTATCCGAACAAATCACGGTAGTACTACCGAGGGTTTCGACCGCTGGCAGTTTGCGGACGATCGCGTGTTGCTGTGCCATTCGCTTCACGCCCAATGCCAGCGTTACTGTGACGACAGCCGGCAGTCCTTCAGGAATTGCACTAACCGACAAAGCAACTGCGGCCTTAAACCCCTCCGTCCAGTTACCACCTTTGCCGATCACCACCGCAAACATCAATGCTGCTAGACCAAGAATGACGTACAGCAGGCTCTTACTGAATTGCTCAATCTTGCGCGTCAGTGGTGTTTCTAGTGCCGTGCTTTGCTCCATGAGTTGAGCGATGCGACCAGTTTCGGTCTGGTTGGCGATCGCTACTACGATTCCTCGTGCTTGTCCTAATGTGACTAAACCTCCGGCATAAGCCATATTACGACGATCTGCTAACACAGTCTCAGCCGCTACAGGTTCGGTGGCTTTTTGGACGGGAACAGATTCTCCTGTCAGCGCAGATTCACTCACCTGTAGGTCCCGTACCGTCACTAATCGTAAGTCAGCAGGCACTTTGTCGCCAGATTTCAGTAACACCAGATCGCCAGGAACCAGTTCGCGAGAGTTAAGCCGCACCTTTTGCCCACATCGAATCAGGGTAGCTTCGGTGGTGACAGATTTGGCTAGAGCCGCAATCGCATGTTCAGCTTTCGATTCTTGGACAAAACCAATCACGGCGTTAATGAACATCACGCCCAAAATTACCCCTGCATCCACCCAATCCTGTAACAGTAGCGTCACGATGCCAGCGATCAACAGAATATAAATTAAGGGCTGGTTGAATTCCATCAGGAAACGGAGGATAGGGCTTTTTCCTGCTTTCCCCTTCAGTTCATTGAACCCGTAGTGCTCTTGGCGTTGAGCCACGTCTGTGTCTGCCAATCCCATTTCTAAATCTGTCTTGAGATCTTGTGCAACATCGATCGGCGATCGCTCATGCCATTGCTGCTCAGTGGGATTCTCAATCGTAGAAGATGCCATATTTAAGGATCCAAATTCAAAAGTAAAACTGCTTATCGGTATCTAGCGCGGACAACTCTGTATTCCTGGTAATTAGTCAAAGAGTTCTAGTAGCGGCAGTTTTTAGTCATTACTTTCAAGCATTGCTTTTGCTTGCAAAAGTTCTTGGTGCTTTTCTTTACTGACCTTGGGATATTTGAGATTCAATTCTTGCAACTTGGTATAAATGATGCCAGCTACGACTAGCCGCGTGAACCATTTGCGATCGGCTGGAATAATGTACCAAGGTGCCCATGTGGTGCTGGTGTGATTGAACATATCCTCATAGACGGTCATATAATCATCCCAACGAGCGCGCTCCTTAGCATCGTCAACAGAGAACTTCCAGTTCTTTTCAGGGCGATCGATCCGTTCCAAAAATCGTTCTTTTTGCTCTTCCTTAGACACATTCAGAAAAAACTTGAGAATAATCGTCCCGTTATCTACCAGATACTTCTCAAAGTTATTGATTTCTTCAAAGCGGCGTTCCCAAATCTGTTCGTCGATTAAATGCGGCGGAAGTTGTCGCTGCTCCATAATTTCTGGATGGACTCGCGTGATCAAGATTTCCTCATAATGAGAGCGGTTAAAGATACCAATTCGCCCTCGTTCTGGTAAAGCTTTGGAACATCGCCATAAATAGCCATGATCTAACTCTTCTGCTGAGGGAGCTTTGAAGCTAGAGACTTGACATCCCTGGGGATTAATTCCAGACATGACGTGCTTGATCGTACTATCTTTACCCGCAGCATCCATCGCCTGAAAAATAATCAGCAAGGCATGGGTATTTTGGGCATACAGCAGATACTGGTATTTAGCTAAAGTCTTAATACCTGCTTTTAATTGTCCTTTGGCTTTCGACTTCTTGAGATGGCTGGCTCTATAACTCGGATCGTAGTCTTTGACAAGATTGATGCGTTGCTGTGGGGGAACAAGAAAAGGACTAATCAAATCGTCTAGTTGCTCGATCGGAAATGGGTGCGCTGGTAAATCCATCTGGCTATGGTTACGGGAATTTGTTGGCATGGCTGAGGTTTCCTGTATCTGGATGATGAATCTAGTAGTGGCTGTTAGCGATCGCGTAGCCGCCCCAGCGTAGTGTCTAACAAATGTTTCATTTTCTCCGCCGCACCACTGACGGACTGTTCTAAGGTCGCAGCCTGGTCGCTCACCGCAATCGGCTGATGGTTGGCAAGACGAACTTCGATCGAACAGCGTTGATCCTGCGTACCAAACTTTTTGTTGCTGTTCTCATCGCTGAGGTGAACTTCCACTCGTGTAATCTGCTGACTGAAGCGATCTAAATTGTTCCTGATTGCAGATTCAACCTGTTGCGCGATCGCCTCACTACCTTCGATGCTACTATCGGTGTTGATTTGAACTTGCATGTTTTTATCCTGTGGATAAACTAACCTTATGGCAAGGAGATCCTAATAAACATCTACCAAAAGTTAGAGATGGTTAGCGATACTTTGTCCGAGTGCTTGCACTTTTCCACTAGGTTTCAGGCTCTTTTTATCCTTGTTGTGCATATCCTTCATGAAATAATTGACATTAAGCAGTGACTTTAGATGTAAAAATTACGCCAATATCTGTTGCTGAAATCGAGCCGATCGTCACCCTCGATCGTCTATGTTTTGGTGGATTATGGTCGATCGATAGCTATCGACGTGAATTGACCAATGAAAATAGCCACTTCTTAGGTATTTCAGTCGATCGTGACTTAGCAACCGAAACTAATGGCTTGATTGGTTTCGGTTGTTTCTGGGCGATTTTAGATGAAGCTCACATCACCTTACTCGGCGTTCATCCTGAGTATCAACGGCAAGGATTAGGTCAATTATTATTATGTTCATTACTCGATCGAGCCAGAGAAATTGAGATGGCACGGGCTACTTTAGAAGTCCGTGATTCCAATCTCGGTGCATTACATATTTATGAAAAATATGGCTTCCAAATTGTTGGCCGGCGGAAGAAATATTATCAAGATACCGGCGAAGATGGGATGATTATGTGGCGAGGTGGCTTACAACATCCATATTTCCCCCAAGAGTTACAGAACTGGACTACTCTCTTGCGATCGCCAAATTCCTAATCTAATGCTAAGGACAGAGTTTTTTTGTCCAGTCGATCGTATTTTGACCTCTAGCACATTGAAATTGTCGTCTGGCTTCTAAAAAATGCCATCTATTTCCTTTTCTAATAAACGATAACCTCACCCTTTCGCCAGCTACTGAGTCATCCTCATTCACTCGTCTCGTCAACAGATAGATCCCTGTCGTTTGATTTTTTCGTTTAAATATAAAAGTTTCAGTGCGTGGATTATTGGAATCGGGACCACCAAAACCACTATAGCCATAAAGTCCGATTCGTTTATTTCCACACTCAATCAGACTCAAATTACAGGGTTTGGTTGCCGCTGCCACAGCCCGACCATTAATAGATAAAAACTGGAATTCTTGCGGATTTAAAACTGCCGATCTATTAGTTGGTTTAGGCGTAGATCTAGATTGAGCAACACTGGTAACTGGAAAAAAGATTGTTAGTAAAAAAATTAATAAATACCTGTTCATTTTTTCGATCGATAGTCTACAGCAATCCTATTTGAGAAGCCTAACCCCAAGAAGGTAGGAATGAAATACCATCCCTACAAATTTGAATTACTACGAAAAACTCATTGAGGATTGCTATAAATGGTATCTGACAAATTAGGCTATGACAATCGATCGATCAAATGATCTCCCACTCGCAGCGCATTGGCGATAATCGTCAATGCGGGGCTAACACTAGCATTTGATGGGAAAAAGCTCCCATCTACTACATAGAGATTGTCTAGATCGTGGGTGCGACAATGGCGATCTAACACAGATGTTTGGGGATCGTCACCAAAGCCACAAGTACCGCACTGATGCGCCATCACTTGAAATGGTACTTCGCCCTTGGGGTGCATCACACCAGCTTGGAAACCATCGAGAGACTTTTCCACAGCTTTTAGCACATCAAGCCAACGATAAATCAATCGATCGTGAGCTTCCGTATTATTGGGTGTATAATCGACGAATAATTTACCACCTTGAAGTCTGACGCGATTATGTCGATTGGGTAAATCTGCTGTTTGTACCCACCAGCCGAGGGAATGTGTGGCTAATTGTTTGAGTCCAAATCCCGGCATAAATTTAGCTAATACCGATAGCATGGGGGGAGCCTCCGCAAAAATCGGATCTGTCAACAGTCCACCTGCATTTTGAATATGTCCCATCGGATAGGGAAAATCCTGATCCCCCCAATAAAAGTCGTTCACATAAACACTGCGGAAAAAGTCACCCGAATTAGCTTTGGTACTAAGTTGAACCACCGCCGTCATCAAACCCTTCATGAGATTTCGCCCTACCAAATCGGAACTATTCGCCAGTCCATTCGGATGAAGATCGCTGCGAGAATTTAATAATAGGGCGGCGGAATTTACCGCACCACAAGCTAACACAACAATATCAGCTAAAAACAGATAGGATTGCCCGCCAATCTCTGCTTCTACTCCCTTAACAGCCTTCCCTGTGGGATTGGTATGCAAACAAACAACCTTTGCCCCCGTCTTGAGTGTCACGTTCGGCTGCTTGAGGGCGGGCGTAATCCCACATACCTCGGAATCACTAGTGGGATCGTCTTGCTGACGGGTTAAGCCCAGGGGAATAGCGGTAGGATGTAAACCTTGAGCGGCGATCGTGGTAGTGATATCTTGGATCTGGGTTTGATGCTCGATCGATCCAAAGGGATATTCGCTACTATGGGGTGGCTCGGTGGGATCGCTGTTGGTTTGTCCGTGGACTTGGTAGAGTGCTTCAGCGGCAGTATAGTAGGGTTCAAACTCATCATATTTCACACACCAGGCTGGGGATACTCCCTTGTGATACTGTACTGCTTCAAAGTCGCGTTCGCGCATCCGCAACAGAGCCGCACTATAGATTTTGGTATTCCCACCGACGGCGTAATTCATCTGCGGTGAAAAGGGTTCGCCCGCGCTATCATACCACTGCTCATTAGCCCGATAGCGATCGCGTTTAAAGACATCTACATTACTGCGATTTTGTTCTGCTAGGGACATAAAATCCCCCCGTTCTAAGATGAGAATTTTTTTACCTGTAGGGGCGAGTTTCTCTGCAAGGGTACCGCCACCTGCACCCGTACCGACGATAATTAGGTCGTAAAATTGGTCATCAATAATCATAGTTTCTCTTTTGAGATTTGGTTTCTCTTTGTTGCATTGCTTGAAAAAACAAAATATATAATCTATTGTTCATCGAACATTTTTTCTAGCAATTCATCTTTTGTTAAAGCAAAATGTTCGGCAACGCTACGTAAAATAGCATTCAAAGTACCTATCTTGAGCGGATCGTGAGCAGGTATGGTGATATGGTGCTGACCGTTTTCTTGAGTTGTTAACCGAATATGACTACCTGTTTGACGAGTATTTTCATAACCAAATTGGACTAGCAATTGAATTAGGCTACCGCTGGATAAGTTTCTGGGAACTTTCATGCGGCAAAAACCTCATCTCGAACAATATGTAGCCTGATAATTTTTGGACGATCTTCTGGTATGTCAAAATGACAACGAACCGCATCTTTAACCATAATTTTTAAGGATTCCAGATCTTCAGCTTCTGTAAAAATAGATTCTGCTAGGGCTTTAGCTGTATAGCCACATTCAGGATCTTGTTCTACTAAAAAAATAATTTCTGTTGCTGGCATAATCGTGTCCGATGATATTTCAATAGATGTGTTCTATTTGAACTTGCAATTCTTTCGATGTTTTTTACTTCCAGACGTAAATCAGTAGGAATAACATAATCCAAATCACATCGACAAAGTGCCAGAATAGGGATGTGGACTCAACGCCAAATTCACCGCGATCGTAGTTGCCAGGAATAAAGGATCGAGCTAACATAATCCCTTGCAATAACACCCCGCTTAAAACGTGTAAACCATGAAAACCGGTGAGTAGATAAAACGCACCACCAAACACGCCATCGGTAAAGCCAAAGGCTAAACCACTCCATTCGACAGCTTGCCCGTACAAAAAGTAACTCCCCATTGCCATCGTCAGCAACCAAAAAGCTCGAAAGCCCCAAAGATTTTCGCGATGGAGGAATTTTTCAGCGATATAAATCACAAAACTACTGGACACCAAGACAACAGTATTAATGGCTGGCTCTTTAATTTCTAGCCCTGTTACTCCAGCAGGCAACCAATCAGTTGCGGTAGTTTTATAGACAATATATCCGACAAAAAAACTCAGGAAAATTACGCTTTCTGAGAGCAGAAAGATAATAAAACCAAACATTCGATTGTCTTCATGCTCGTGGGCATGAGACTCACTGGAAATCGTCAGCGAATTGACGATCGATTCGATATCAGTAGGGTTCATGAATGAGCCTCCAAAGCATCAGGATTGGCAACTAAAGGTTCGTTTTTACCATAACCATAGGGTTCAGAAATCACGATCGGTAATTCTTCAAAGTTTTCCATCGTCGGCGGCGAAGATAATAACCATTCCAAACCGATCGCCCGCCACGGATTTTTCGGTGCTTTTTCACCCTGAAACCAGGAACCAACCATATTTAAAATAAACGGTAGAGTAGATATGCCTAACAAAAATGCCCCCAAACTAGCCAACACATTCCAAAAAGCAAACTCAGGATCGTAGGAAGCCACCCGCCGAGGCATCCCTTGTAATCCGGCGGGGTGCATGGGGAAAAAGTTTAAATGAGTGCCGAGAAAGGTGAGGACAAAATGGAGTTTACCCAATCCTTCCGAATACATCCGTCCCGTCATTTTGGGGAACCAATGGTAGATAGCAGCATACATCCCCATCACTGCCGCACCGTAAATCACATAGTGGAAGTGTCCGACGATGAAATAGGTATTATTAACATGAATATCCACCGGGACTGCGGCTAACATGATTCCAGTAATCCCCGCAAACACGAACATCGTCAGCCCACCTAGCGCGAACAGCATCGGCGTATCTAACCGCAGTTTACCGCCCCAAACTGTTGCCACCCAAGCAAATACCTTAATCCCCGTTGGCACGGAAATTAACATCGTCGTCGCCATAAATACCATCCGCATCCAGCCCGGTGTCCCGCTGGCGAACATATGATGTACCCAGACGATCCCACTCAATCCGGTGATAATCAGGGAAGATATCGCCACCACCTTGTAGCCAAATAGGGGCTTACGGGCATAGACGGGGAGAATCTCCGAAAACACCCCGAAAATTGGCAGGATAATTACATATACAGCGGGGTGGGAATAGAACCAAAAGAAGTGCTGAAATAGCACGGGATCGCCACCTTTAGCGGGGTCAAAAAAGCTCGTCCCGACTGTAATATCCAACAGCAACATCACTGCGCCAGCAGTCAGGGCTGGTAAACCAAACAGTTGAATGATTTGGGCAGCTAATACCGTCCAGACAAATACAGGCATCCGAAACCAAGTCATGCCTGGTGCGCGCATTCGGCAAATCGTGGTGACAAAATTTACTGCCCCCATAATCGAGGACACCCCAGATATTGCCACAGCCAACAGCCATAACACTTGACCGTTAATTAAATTACCCGTGGGATTTTGGAGACTGACGGGCGGATAAGCCCACCAACCCGACTGCGCGGGGCCACCGGGGATCAGGAAACTCGCCATTAAAATCGTCCCAAATACAGGCACCATCCAAAAAGCAACCGCATTCAACCGGGGAAATGCCATATCCCGCGCCCCAATCATCAGGGGCACAAGATAGTTAGACAAGCCCAGGAGGGAGGGAAATGTCCACAGAAATAACATAATCGTCCCGTGCATGGTGAACATGGCATTGTAGACGGTACGATCGAGTAAATCAGCTTCGGGCGTAATCAGTTCGCCCCGAATAATCATCGCGAACACGCCACCGATCAGGAAGAAGAAGAAGGATGTAACTAAATACTGAATCCCAATTACTTTATGATCGACGCTGAAACCAAAGAACCGCCGCCAATCTTCGGGCTGGTGGGGTGGTTCTACGGCGAGGTTGATATCTGGTAAGGAAATATTTGTCATGAGGCACTCTCGCTGAAACTGGAGTCATTAACAAGGGGTGGAGCGGCGGGAACGATGGTTGCCCAGCCAGTGCGACCGGATTTAACCGATTGGCTATATTCGGCAAAGGCGGGATCGTATCCGGGTGTGGGTGTTTGTCTGGCGGCGGTAGCCAACCACTTTTGATAGGCGGCTGGGGACTGGACAACTACATTAGTTTGCATTGCGGCAAAATAAGTCCCACTGTATTGCGAATCCCGCAGGCGATAGGTACCCTCGCGAATAGGTGTAAATTCAAAGTCAATTTTTCGCCCAGGGATGATATCTTGCTTGAGCCGGAAGGCGGGAATGTAGAAGCCGTGAATTACATCTTCAGAAGTGAGGGCAAGTTTTACCCGTTGATTATTGGGTAAATGTAATTCGCTACTGGTAACATTTTGCCCTGGGTAGCGAAATTCCCACACCCATTGCCGGGAGTGAACTTCGATCTGTTCGAGATCTGCACCCATAGCGGGAGATGTTGCAGCCATTGCCATCCCGCCGTGAGCGTGTTCCATTGGGCCGGAGATCGCCATCCGATCGTAAATTTGGTAACTATATCCAGCAATCCAAATTACTAAGAAAAAAGGAATTGCCGTCCAGACAATCTCTAGGGTCACGTTACCTTCAATGTGGGGGCCATCGCTGGAATCATACTTATCTGCTCGTTGAAACAAAACAGAGTAAGTCAAAGTTCCCACTACACCCAAGAAGATGAAGGTGCCCAAGGTGACGAGGAAACTAAATAAATCATCAATTAATTTAGACTCTGCCGAAGCTTGAGGGGGGAGCCAACTGTAGGATTGTTGCCCCATCCACAGACTGATCATACCGATCGCGATCGCCAGGATTGCTAAAATGGAAATCGTCCTAAATTTCATCACTTAATTCTCATTACTTCAACAATAAATTAGGATTTTGCCCCAACCGTAACAATCGATCGGCGGTAATATGTACGCCAAAATCTGCGGCTAATTGTGCCCCTAAGGTACCGTGAACGAACATGATGGCAAAGATACCCAATCCAGCGAGTAAATAGCCCCACTGTACCTGTTGCGCCCGATCCTTGCGCCAAAGGTAGCGTTGAAATCCTCGCCACACTGCCATCCCGACAATTAGGACTAGCAGGACAACCCCGCCGACACCATGCCAGAGCATAGTTTCCATTGCCTGTAGTCCCCAGGCACTCTTCATCGTTGCTGGTGGTTCTGCCAGCATAATTTCATAGAAACCTGCGGCCACCGTGAAGAAGGTAATGACAGCGGCTGCCAGCATATTGTACCAACCGACATCAAAAAAATTCGATCGAGTGGCGGGGATCGCTAAAAACTTGAAAATCGGTTTCTCTAGGATAAATAAAGTACCCACAATATCAAAGCCGATCGCCACGATAAATAAGCCCAGTGTCAAATGTACCAGGTTAGGATGGATGGGAATAATGTAGGGTAAACCATTCGCCCCTAATTGACTACCGAGTTGTTCGATGAGTGTAGAACTCATTGTAATACGCCCTCTCTAAATGCCTCAACGACTGGAACTGTGTGGAGTCCATAGACCCAAACTAACAGATCCCCTAAATAAGTTTGAAAACAGACTAAGCCGATTAAAAATACCCCAGCCCCTAAAAATGGTAAAGGTAATAATTGAGGATTGCGCGATCGCAGTACATAACGCCAAGCAGTAACAGCACCAATGACCCCAGAGAGCGACCAACCGATGATGGTATGTAGATTTAAGGTTGGTTCTACCGCTGCGTATGGTTCTGCTAGTCCTGCTTCAATTTGTCCGAAAATGATCGCTATAAAAATCGAAATAGTTGCGAAAAATAGATTCCACCAGCCTACTTCATATAAGCGATAATTACGACTAAAATAACCAATTAGATCGCAGATAACTCCAAACAAAACCATCGCAATTACGAAATGAACCACGATCGGATGCAGTGTATCTGGATAGGGCAGATTGTGATCGTTTAAAGGTGGTAGATATTCCAGCATGGTATTTAAATATACATAATTTATTGAATTAGAGTTAACCTTTGATTAGTATAAACTTTAACGAAGTTTTAGGCTTGAGGCTTAAACTAAAGTTTTGAATTTTGAGGTGGAAAAGTAACTGATAACTCATGGGTGTATTGTCAGTGAGATCGTCTCGATCGTCAAATGACAAACAGTAAGATCGCTCGATCGAGTATTAATGCCAGCCGCGATCGAAGTAAAATGAAACCAACAGCTTTTGTGGCCATTCCCCATGCAGTTCCCCGATTTAGACCAACTTTCCCTTGCTCAACAAGTCGCTCAAATGGTGGTGGTGAGAGCCTCCAGCCATCTCTTCGACCATCAGATCCAGTATCCTGAATTTGGGGAACGCGATCGAGCTACACTCAAACATTGGATTCAAGATCTCGGCGTGGGTGGGGTGATTTTTTGGGGCGGGAATGGGGGAGAATTGACGCTGCGGATTCAGCAGTTGCAAGCCTGGGCAGAATATCCGCTCCTAATTGCCGCAGACATTGAGGAAGGGGTGGGGCAACGATTTACGGGTGCCACCTGGTTCCCCCCGCCAATGGCTCTAAATGCGATCGCCCAGACCGATCTAGCCAAAGCGATCGAGTTTGCTAGACTGATGGGAGCAACTACCGCCCAAGAAGCTCTAGCGATCGGCATTAATTGGATCTTGGCTCCGGTGGTAGATGTAAATAATAATCCCGCTAATCCAGTCATTAATATTCGTTCCTTTGGCGAAACTCCTGAAATCGTCAGTCAGTTAGCCACCGCATATATCCACGGAGCGGCAGCATATCCGGTACTCACCTGCGCCAAACATTTCCCTGGACATGGGGACACTAGCACCGATTCACACTGGGCATTGCCCGTAATTAACCACAATCGTCAGCGATTAGATTCGATCGAGTTGCCCCCATTTCGAGCCGCGATCCAAGCAGGTGTAGATAGTGTGATGAGTGCCCATTTGCTCATTCCCGCTCTCGATCCTGAACTCCCGGCGACCCTCTCCCACCGGATTCTCACTGAAGAATTGCGGCAGAATTTGGGCTTTGAGGGCTTAATTAGTACCGATGCCTTGGTCATGGGGGCGATTGCCGATCGTTATGGTGCAGATCAGGCTCCCGTCATGTCGGTGGCGGCTGGCTCGGATATTATCCTCATGCCCGTCGATCCAGAGATCGCGATTAAATCCGTCTGTGCGGCGGTAGCATCAGGGCAGATTAGTGCTGAACGAATTAGAGCCAGCGTCGGGCGGATCTGGCGATCGAAACAGAAGTTATTTCAAGATTGGGATCGGATGACACTGACTCAATCACCCGTGAATAGTCAACCTCCAGTACTAACCACCCTTGCCCAACCAGCATCGATGGCGATTGTCGATCGAATTCTACAGGATTCCCTCGTTACTCAAGGTAACTTACCTCTAACGGCAGTCCCCGGCAGAAATATAATCGTCCTTGAAGAAATTCTCGATACTACCTTCCTCAGCCGGAGTACACCAGCCGTCACTATTCCCAGAGATCTCGGTTATAAATTACAATTGATCAACCGCCATAGCCCGACGATTCCGCACGGCGGACGCTACGCGAACGATCTTCCGGCAAATGAACCGGCAATCCTCCAACTATTCATTCGCACTAGCCCATTTTCCGGCGGATTAGGCATCACCGCTGTCGCCAAACAACTATTTCAGCAATTGTTGGACAACCAGCAGTTACAGGGCTTGGTAATTTATGGTAGTCCCTATCTCATGGCAGATTTTGCCCCACACTTACCACCAGAAGTGCCTTGTGTCTTCTGTTATGGGCAAATGCCCGCAGCCCAATCGATCGCGTTAGAACAGTTATTCGGATTCTCCGATCGTTAATAGATGAGGATCTGTAGGGGCTGGTTGATGTGATTAACTGTAGGGGTGGGTTTATGCAATTAATCAGACTAGCACAATAAATTCAGAACAAAACCCGCCCAACCCCACCAGAAATTTAACCATATGAGTGACGAGTTAGTAATTCCACAATTAATTGTTGGGCTGGGTAATCCCGGCACAAAATACGCCCAAACTAGGCATAATGTCGGTTTTGACTTAGTAGATTTTTTAGCAAAACGATGGCAAATTAGTTTTAGTGATCGCAAGCAATTTCAAGGGATTTATGGCGAAGGAATTGGCAGCCACAACACCAAAATTAGGTTGCTCAAACCGCAAACCTTTATGAATCTATCTGGGCAATCTGTTCGATCGACGATCGATTGGTTTAAACTACCGCCAGAGTCTGTATTAGTAGTCTACGACGATCTCGATCTACCTTTGGGAAAAATCAGACTACGCTTATCTGGTTCGGCAGGCGGACACAATGGAATGAAATCAATCATCTCTCATTTAGGTACTCAAAACTTCCCAAGAGTGCGGATTGGGATTGGTAAAAGTTCTGGTGAAAAAGATACGATTTCTCACGTTCTCGGTAAGTTTTCCCAATCGGAAGCACCGATCATTGGGGATGTAATTTATCTAGTCAGTGATGCGATCGAATTAGGCTTGAAGCAGGGGATCGAGAAATCCATGAGTCTCTACAATAGTCGCTCGATCGAGGTAATTGAGAATTGAGCATTGAGAATTGAGAATTAGGTAACTATCCTTTCCCCTTTTCCCTAACCCCAATTCCCGATTAAAATAGAAAGAACAGATTAAGATAAGGGAAATTATGTCAACATTGGCGGCGATCGGTGTTTTAGCAGTATTAATCTTTGTCCACGAACTGGGGCACTTTCTAGCCGCCAGGTTACAGGGGATTTATGCCAATAAATTTTCCATTGGCTTTGGGCCAGTATTGTTAAAATATCAAGGTAAACAGACTGAATATGCGCTGCGGGCACTACCATTAGGTGGATTTGTCGGCTTTCCTGATGACGATCCCGACAGTGATATCGCGCCCAACGATCCTAACTTGCTCCGCAATCGACCAATTCTCGATCGCGCGATTGTCATTAGCGCGGGTGTGATCGCCAATCTAATCTTTGCCTATTTTTTGCTCGTAGCTCAGGTTGGCGTGACTGGGGTACAACAAATTAATTATCAACCTGGAGTCATTGTTTCAGGCATTGCCAGTAATCTGAGTCCTGCGGCTGATGTTGCTGGAATTCAAGCCAAAGATGTCATCCTTGCCGTTAATGGTGAACAGCTAGATAGCTCGAAATCAGCTATCGTCAAGTTGATGACCGCGATTCAAGATCATGTCAACCAACCATTAACATTCCAGATTCAACGGGGTACAGAAACGCTCAATCTTCGTGTGACACCCAATGCCAACGCCGAAGGGAAAGGGCAAATTGGCGTGAAACTTTCACCCAATGCCGAGATTACCATCGATCAAGCGCAAAATCCGATCGAAGCCCTGACCAAAGGAGCTACCGAATTTGAGCGGGTTGCGATCCTTACAGTTCAAGGTTTATCCCAATTAGTAACCAACTTCGGTGAAACTGCGTCTCAAGTATCTGGGCCAATTAAAATTGTGGAAATTGGGGCGAACATCGCTCAAGCAGATGCCGCTGGATTGATTCAATTTGCCGCTCTAATCAGCATTAACCTAGCAGTGATGAATATTTTGCCATTACCTGCTTTAGATGGCGGTCAATTGGCATTTTTGTTGTTTGAAGCTATCCTGGGCAAACCCTTACCGATGAAGATCCAAGAAACTGTCATGCAAACAGGCTTATTCTTGCTGTTAGGCTTGGGCGTATTTTTGGTAATTCGAGATACTGCTAATCTATCGAGCGTACAACAATTTTTCAAATAGAACCATTGGCTTAGGGAATTGGCTGGATCAAGCCTATCCCCTAAGCCCAACAATCCTGAGGGCGAATCCCCTCGCAACTGATTAGTTTCGATCCCCTTGATCCCGTTTAGCAGGTATCTTCCCTTTCATTGGCATTGTTCTCGCATCAGGAGTAGAAGGAAATGAAGGGAGATTTTTTCTCATCCAATCAATTGAGGATCGTTGGATTGCCAGTTGTTGGCGTTGAACTGTAGGTAGCCAATTGGATTGAGGAGCCACAATACTGGTTGTTCCGAGCAATCGTTGGGCAAAAAGTGTTTGAAAGAATTTACGCGCTCGCAACGAAGCAACATAGAAGTAACCGATCGTCACGAGATAGAGTGCGATCGAGATGCCGACATCGGACAGATATCGATAGTCTTTGATCTCACCTAAAATGTTATCCAGGAGCGAGGAGATGGAAAAGGTCAACAGCGCACCCAACCATGTTAGCAACAGGATAAAAGTTACATCATGCAACTTGACATTAAGCGAGATTTCATAGCCATTATGCAACTGGTCAATTTTCCCTTCAATCGTGGGTAGCAAGAATCCTGGTAGATGTAAATATTTACTGCCAATTATCCGAGTTGCCAGAAATTTGAACCCCTGGAGTTCGCCAAAATAACGGTGTCGTTTGGCAGATCTGTCTGGTTGTGGTTGGTACTGGAACCGCCGATCGTAAATCGCACTCTCCAATCGGTCGATAATCCGGTCAAAGTCGAGTGTCGTGAGAATTATGCACCGATTGAAGGGAATTTTAATCATTGATATACTTGTATTATATAAAATTCTCTACTTGTTAGTAATTTTAGTACTTAACGTTAGTACCTAAAACTAAGTTCTTGCGGCAATGAACGTAGCGAGATTGTAAATTAAATTATGCCCTCTTGCCAAATCATCAACATACTTTTTCCGGTAATTGAGCAAAATGACTGAAATTATTGACTCCAAAACAGAACTGTGCGCGCCTCCTGTTAATGTCATCCCCTGAATTGCTGGATTGGTACAGATAGCTGGTGAGGTATATTTATTATCTAATCCCTGTCCCCTGATTCGCAATCCCGATCCTCACCAATCACTAGTAACTAACAACTTAAGTTAAAATAGGCTGGCATCAGTCCTCGGACATAAATGTAGCGCAAGTTATTCATGATTTGCTAAAGATCGCTAGCATAGTAGTTTGAGATCGAGATGCGGGAACGATCTATCTATCAAGTAAGATTATCCAGCTTACCAAACTGCTGTTATTAGTTCATTACCCACAATTTCACCTCGAAGATCCCGATTAACATGAGAGGGAGATCGAAAAATTTGACTCCGTCCGAAGGAATTTCCTATGAGTTCTGCACAATTCCCCATCAATCAGCCTCCATTGCCGCAAGCATCTACCAAGCCTGCTAAACCAATCAAGCGACCAAAAAGACCCGATCCAGCCGACTACCCACCATTGCCGCCGATGCTGCAACTGACTGGAAATACACCGATTCCGCCAGCCAGCGAACCACTCCAGTATCGCGCGATCGGTTTAATTCTAGGCAAATATCTACCGTCTGCTGAGGAATTTAATCAGGGGACACTGTTGACTGATGATGGTGCGGTAATCGATGCGGTCATTCTCGGTCGGATCATGAGTTTGATCAAAAATCATATCGATTTAGATAAGTCCCACCTCTGGGTGGTTTATCCACGAATTCGGAAAGAAGATAACAAACTTCATGCCCAAATTATGGGAATCTGGGATCCCCAGTTAGTAATTAAGCCACTCAATGCCACTCCTGCCGCAGATTTAACCAGTCAGCCGCCAGCAAATCCCCCGACGATTCCGACGATCGAGAATTTGGGGATTCCTAATAACTATTTCTCTATTCGCGGTGAGGTGATCTATCAATCTCGTGAGACAAAAGAGATCTTTGTCAAAATTCGCCAAGCACCCAAGAAAAAGACAGAGGAGGAGAGATATTTTAAGATTCGATTAGTTGGCGATCTGCCGCAAAAATTGGTTGGCAATTTCTGGGACTTTGATGTTCTGCGAGTTGGCAGCGATTTAGTCATTCGGAGTGGTCAGTCGGTGGCTTCTCTTCGCGCCAAACCACCCCGTAAAGCTGGTAGTAAGCCTTACGGGGATGGGGGAGATAGATCGTTTGATAGCGGCAGTAAGAAGCCTTTTAAACGACCCGATCGAGAGGCTGAATCAAAAGGACCGATATCTACTCAGAGTGAGGGCACTGATAAACCCAAACCTCTACCTGTTAAACGTGCTCTACCACCAAAGCTACAATTACCATCAGAATGATTGAGGTGAGTGGGGGACTGTCAACTTTCCCCTGCGCTCTATCCCCTGACGACGAGAACCGAGCAAGGGGCTTCACTAAAAACTTGACTGCTGACAGAACTGTGAATAATGCGGCTGACTCCAGTAAGACCCCGACAACCGATGACAATTAGATCGCAGTGGTAAATATGTGCCAGTCGAATAATTTCGGTTGTCGGTTCACCAGTGACGATTTCAATCTCGGAGAGACATGGTAGCTCTTGCTGGTAGAGTTGCAGTTGTTTTTCGATTTGTCGATAGGGGATTTCTTTTGCGTACTTGTGCGGCAAGTCAGCTACTTCGGATTGTGGAGAATCATTTGGTAAGACATGGCAGAGGATAATTTTACTTTCTGCCGATAGTCGTAAGTGACCGATCGCATCTAGAACATGGCGAGATCGATCGGATTGATCTAAAGCCACTAACACAGTTCTTAAACTCATCCCTCGAACCTCTTACTATCTGTAGGCGCATCATCCTGCCGCAATCTCACAGACTCTCCATGTGAAAATAGTCCTTCCGCTTGGGTGAGAACTTGGATCGCGTTACCAACTCGATCGAGGGCTGCGGGTGAGTATTGAATTAGACTAGAGTGCTTCATAAATGTCTCTACGCCTAATGCGGAGGCATACCGAGCCGCGCCGGATGTTGGTAGTGTATGATTTGGACCAGCGAGGTAGTCACCGACAGCTTCTGGTGTAGATCCTCCCAGGAAAATTGCCCCCGCGTGGCGAATTTTGTCAATTAGACCCCACGGGTCAGCCGTTTCAATTTCCAGGTGTTCCGGGGCAAATTGATTGGAGAGTGCCGCAGCGATAGCCAGATCTTCGACGACGACGATCAGACCATAATGGGCGATCGATTTCTCGGTCAATAGCTTGCGCGGATGGTTTTGCAGTTGGTATTCTACCGCTGTCTGCACGGCTAATGCCAACTGACCATCAGTGGTAATCAAAATCGCTGCCGCCATTGGGTCATGCTCGGCTTGAGCTAATAAGTCTGCCGCAATATGAGCGGGATTAGCTTGACTATCGGCAATAATTAATACTTCGGATGGGCCAGCCAAAGAGTCGATCCCGACGGTGCCATAAACTAGTTTTTTGGCGAGGGTGACATAGATATTACCCGGTCCAGTAATCACATCAACCTTGGGAATTGTATCTGTCCCATAGGCTAAAGCGGCGATCGATTGCGCACCACCAACACGGTAAATCTCCTCAATACCCGCAACTTGAGCCGCTACCAAGACGGCTGGATTCAGCGTTGGATCTGCACCTGGTGGTGTGACCATGGCGATTTGGGGCACACCAGCAACCTTCGCGGGGATGGCATTCATCAGCACAGTGCTGGGGTAGCAAGCCCGTCCGCCGGGGACATAGATTCCTGCTCGATCGACTGGTGTATAGCGTTTACCTAACACCACATCTCGATCGCCAAATGTCACCCAAGATTTAGGCACACGCTGACGATGAAAATCTTCAATATTGGCGGCGGCAAGCTCGATCGCCGACAGCAACTCCTTAGATACTTGCTGATAGGCAGCATCTAGTTCGGCACCACTAACCCGCAATCGATCGACCGTCAAATTCTGACCGTCAAATTCAGCCGTATAGTGGATCAGGGCCTTATCACCCTGTCGTCGAACTGTTTGGACGATTTCACTAACAGTAGCTTCTTTATGAACGATCGCATCGTCGTTGGTGCGGGAACCGATCCGCTGCAACTCTTGTCGCGCTTCGGTCTGCTGAGTGATGATTCGCAGCATGGTTGGGAAATGCCAATTCTTGTGGAGTTGGAGTTGATGGAGAGTTTAGGGGAGACAGTTTCTCCTTACATGTTATAGCTTAACGCGATTTTCACAGCCAGGGGAGACTATAGCAGGCATTCCAAATAATGTTATGATTTGGTTAGATTTTGTTTAGACTCCCCAAAACAAGATCGAAATTGCAATTATCACTCTATTGCCCATACCACATGGTTTTCTGGAAGAGTTTATTTAGTGGGGGTGATACAGTTACTGCATCCAAGGCAAGTGCCGACCCGATTGCTTATGTTCAAGCAACTGGCATCAATCCACCCCCCAATAGTCAAATATTTTTTAGTACCGATCGTGATCTTGACTTGTATGAGTTGGAGGAACTCTGCGATATGGTGGGCTGGTCTCGTCGCCCACTCCGCAAAGTCAAGAAGGCTCTCCAAAATAGCTTTATCGTGGTGTCGATGTGGGAGGTCAAAGGTGCAACTAAACGGATGATTGGCTTTGCTAGAGCTACGTCTGACTACGCCTTTAACGCTACGATTTGGGATGTAGTGGTTCACCCTGATTTCCAAGGGCAGCGACTTGGCAAAGCGATGATGAAGTATATGATCAAAAAAATTCGCGCCGAAGATATCAGTAATATTACCCTGTTTGCGGATTCCCATGTAGTGGGTTTCTACAATGGCATGGGTTTTGTTGAAGATCCTGAAGGGATTAAAGGCATGTTTTGGTACCCAGATTAGAGGGTAGGGGTTAGGGATTGTTAATACCACTGCCCTTTACCCCATCCCTACTAACTATTCCCAATTCTTCGCATTAAATAGGCAGCAGCAAAATCACCGTTGGGATGTTTGGCAAGAATCTCTGCTAAATCAAAAACTCGCTGGGCAATGTCTACGCCAACTTTTTCGATCACGGCTTGGCGTTCGAGTTCGTTGAGATGATTGGCTCGAACTTGAGCTTGCCAAGCACTAGAGAAGATTTTTGGGATATTCTGGTGGAGATTTAATTGTTCGAGGATGTCCCATTCACCGCGATCGCACCATACCCCACCACATGTGAGGCAATGTTCGACATAGAATGGCTGCTTAAGTGGAATTTTTCCCCGTGACAAAATTCTGCCGCAGTCTGGACATGGTACTGTTTTGTCGTCGAGCGAACTGGGTTTGTAAGGAATATCGTAACTTCGTTTAACGATGGCATCGGCGGAAATATCAGTGCTGGGCTGTCGCCAGCCTCGATAGTTGGCACCAGGAATCCAGTCACCGGAACACTCTTGGCAATGTTTTGTTAAGAGCATGTCACTGAGAATCCCATTTACTAGCTCAGATTTACATTTAGGACAATGCATCTTTAAAATTATGAATTATAAATTAAATATACGGTTCATACGGTTCACCAATCCAGTAGACGATCAGATCTAGAACTGATTGTCTATCTTCCCGTTTTCCACCACAGCTTGACAGTATTGAATCAAGAGATTGAGTTTATCCTGATATGCTTGACGGCGTTGTTGAAGATTTTCAGGATTACGAGCTGCGGCGATAAACATTACATCCATTGGCAGTAAACGTAAGAGCCGATGGCTTTCGGTAATATACGATCGCATTTTAGCAGCGATGGGATCTGCCAAATCATCAAAGCTCTGGGTGAGAATCTGCGACTCGAATAGCTCGATCGCCTCACCGATCTTAACTTTCAATTCAGAAATGGAGTCAATTGGCAACTTTGAGAGCCGATCCGTTAATTTTTGCCAGATTAAAATCTGCTCGATCGACAACATAAGTAACTTAGTTAGAATAGAATATATGTAAACAATTTTACACTTCAATAACTAAACTAGACGCTACATCCTTTTCTCCTCAGCCATGACTACACCTCTCTCTGTTTCCGCTGACGATGTTGCTGTCATCGATGCTGCTGACGCATCTGCCGATCAAATTTTGACATACAACTGCGATCTACCCGACTGGTTGCAGCAGTGTTTGGATGAACAACAAAATCCTGAGACAACCATAAACAACGAAGCTAGCGATCGAGCCTTGATTACCAAAGCATTTCAATTTGCCTACGATCTACATGGCGAGCAAAAGCGCAAATCGGGAGAACCATATATCTGTCACCCGATCGCTGTCGCGGGTTTGTTGCGTGATTTGGGCGGCGGTGCGGCGATGATTGCGGCAGGATTTTTACACGATGTCGTCGAAGACACAGATGTCAAAATCGATGAGATTGAGTCGAGATTTGGTGCAGAGACGGCACATTTAGTTGAGGGTGTAACTAAGCTGTCTAAGTTTGAATTTTCTAGTAAGAAAGAACAGCAAGCTGAGAATTTTCGCCGCATGTTCGTGGCAATGGCGCAAGATATTCGGGTGATCGTTGTCAAACTGGCAGACAGGCTACATAATATGCGTACCCTCGATCATTTAAAGATTGAGCGACAACAAGCAATTGCCCAAGAGACTCGTGATATTTTTGCCCCATTAGCCGATCGACTGGGATTAGGGAAAATTAAATGGGAATTGGAAGATTTATCTTTTAAATATATCGAAGCTGAAGATTATCGACGCATTCAGGATTTAGTTTCGGAGAAGCGAACTGCCAGGGAATCTAGGATTGCTAATGTTACTGAGATGATCAGGCATCGCTTAGATCGGGCAAATATCAAATATGTAGATATTAGTGGCAGACCAAAACATTTATATAGCATCTATCAAAAGATGCGTAATCAAAAAAAAGAGTTTAGTGAGATTTATGATTTGACAGCGATTAGGATTATCGTCGAATCAAATCAAGATTGTTACCTAGCTTTGGCCGAAATTCATGATGCTTTTAAGCCGATTCCTGGCAGATTTAAAGATTATATTGGCTTACCCAAAAACAACCGCTATCAATCGCTCCACACTACGGTAGTCGGCTTTACAGGTACGCCCCTAGAAGTCCAAATTCGCACCCTAGAAATGCACCATGTTGCCGAGTATGGGATCGCGGCTCACTGGAAGTATAAAGCAACGGCTAAATCTGAACAAGGCAAAGCAGAGCCAGGGAAATCAGTAACTAACCGCCGCACGGAAGTTGATGAAAAATTTGCCTGGTTGCGCCAACTCCTCGAATGGCAAAATGATGTTAAAGATGCGATCGAATTTGACGATCACCTCAAAGATCATCTCGTCGAACGCGATGTCTACGTCTTTACGCCCAAAGGGGAAGTAGTTTCTCTCCGCCAAGGTTCGACAGCAGTAGATTTTGCCTACCGGATTCATACTGAAGTCGGGAATCACTGTGCTGGAGCTAAAGTCAACGATCGAATAGTTCCCCTGTCCCGTAGTCTAGAAAATGGTGACATTGTTGAGATCATCACCCGCGAAAACAGCCGCCCTAGCTTGGATTGGCTCAACTTTGTCGTCAGCCCCGGCGCACGCAATCGGATCACTCAATGGTACAAAAGATCTAATCGCGAAGAAAATGTCGCCAGAGGTCGGGAATTATTGGAACGGGAACTGGGCAAAAATGGCTTGGAAGCCTTGTTAAAGTCCGAACCTATGTTGGCAGTCGCCCATCGCTGTAACTACGTCGCGGTGGAAGATTTGCTGGCAGGTTTGGGCTATGGTGAAATCACTCAAAAGATGGTTGTCAACCGCATTCGCGAGATGGTTAAAGATCGCGAAACACCGACGCTGGAACTCCCACCGACAACAGCACCTAAACAAAACACCCTTCCCAGTAGTGACTTCCCAATTTTAGGGATTGAAGGATTATTACATCATCTCGCCGGTTGTTGTAGCCCAATTCCTGGCGAACCAATTATCGGTGTAGTAACGCGCAATAGTGGCATTTCGATTCACCGTCAAGGCTGTGTCAATGTCGAACAGATGGATGGCAATCGCCTATTACCAGTGAGTTGGAATACCCAAATCACCAGGGAAAAACCTCGGACTTATCCGGTGAGCGTTCAGTTGGAAGTACTCGATCGGGTGGGAGTCCTCAAGGATGTGTTGTTCCGATTGAGTGATAATAGAATTAACGTTCGATCGGCTAATGTGATCACCCACTATGCCAAACCAGCAATCATCAATCTCTCGATCGAGGTGAGTGATAAATTACAATTAGAACGCTGTTTTGCTCAAATCAAACAGATGAGCGATGTCCTCAATATTCGGCGAATATCCCAAACTGAAGAAAAATTATGATGTTAGATATATCGGATGAGTCAACCCAAAATGCGATCGCCGGTGGACTAGCGATCGTCGTTTTTTTCGGTGCGATGTTGATGATGTTTAGTAATGTTTGGACAACCAAGAAAAAGTAGCCGTTGTGCAAGTTGTTTGCGAACTGGGTCGGGAAAGGATTATTATTGATGGTGGCAGCAAAATATACTTGTAAAATTATGGATATTCTCACTCTAGGCTGGGTTTCACTACTGGTACTCTTCACTTGGTCGATTTCGATGGTCGTTTGGGGTCGGAACGGATTCTAAGGTTTAGTGGGTAGTGGGTAGTGGGTTGTGAATAGTGAATAGTGAATAGATAATCTCGAACTTTAGTGGTGGGCGATACTCACCTGCAACTTGATTATTCCCACCCCTTTCCCCTTTCCCCTTTCCTGTAACCTGGAACTTAGACATCTACGGTATTTTCGGACGGTTGCGACGGAACTGCATTTTGGACGTGCGGCGGAGAAACTTCATATTGCCCAACCGCCACTGAGTCACCAAATCCGTCAACTGGAGGCAGAACTTGGCTTTGAACTATTTACCCGCACCAAAAGATCTGTTGCTCTAACTCCAGCAGGGCAAGTATTTCTCACTCAAGTCAATCAGATTTTTCAACAATTAGAACAAGCGATCGAAATTAGTCGCAAAACTAGTCGAGGTGAACTCGGACAAATCTCGATCGGCTTTGTCGGTTCGGCGACTTATAATATCTTGCCAGTAATCCTTCAAAGATTTCGCGATCGATATCCCCAAGTCCACATCGACCTACACGAATTGACTACCGATCGACAGTTAATTTGGCTGCGTGAAGGTAAAATCGATGTTGGGCTGATACGTCCGCCAGTTAGCGCGACAAATGTCACCAGCGAGATCGTGTTCGAGGAATCTTTGGTGATTGCGCTGCCAGCAACTCATGCCTTAGCCGCAGCAAATGCCATCGATCTGAGATTACTAGCCAGAGAACCTTTCGTCCTCTTTCCTCGCCAACTTGCCCCTGGCTTATACGATCCGATTATTGCGATCTGTCAAGCCGCTGGATTTAGCCCATTAGTGGTCCAAGAATGTATCCAGATGCAAACGATCGTTAGTCTAGTATCTGCCAATCTGGGAGTCTCGATCGTCCCGGAATCAATTCAACAAGTCCAACGTGTTGGAGTCATCTACAAACCGATTCAGGATTTTACACCCCCAAGCTTACAATTACTCCCACTGGCTACAATCTCGATCGTCTGGCGGACAAACGATGACTCACCCACTGTCAGCCGACTGCGAGAAATTGTTCGGGGGTTATAAATTCAGGGGGACTGGGGGACTAGGGGACTGGGGAACTGGGGGACGGGGGAATACTTTTCGCCTTTCCTCTTTTCCCTAAACCCACCAACAAGTGATAACTGGTAACTAAAATTGAGAATTCCCCCGAATCACCAATTTTGTAATAGAATCAACAGTACAATAATTGAGAGCACTTTCCTGTGTTAAATCGTCATCGCTGGGTAATTAATCTAGTAGTAGCTGTGTCTCTCCTAGCTCTGACTGGATTTTCGCTATTTCCGTTATTCAATTTAGTGTTTGATGGTGGTGCCGCTGTTGCCACCGAGGCAAATAACCTCTCACCGGCACAAAACAGTCAAATCCAAGCCCAGGCACAGGGCTACACGCAGGTACTACAAAGAGAGCCAGAAAATCAAGTTGCCCTCAAAGGATTACTCAATGCGCGGTTGCAATTGGGGGATATTAAAGGTAGTTTGTTGCCCCTCGAAAAAATTGCCGCGCTCAATCCGCAAATCGCCGACTATACAGTTCTGCTGGCTCAAACCAAACAATATTTGGGCGATCTCGAAGGTGCTACCACCAGCTATCGCACCGTACTAGCGATTCAGCCTCAAAACATTAATGCTCTTCAAGGTTTGGTTAGTTTACTCCTCGATGCCAAACGCCCCGAAGCGGCAATTGGTGCGGTTCAAGACTCGATCGCCAAAGCCTTACCAGATACGGATACAACCCCGCTCAAACTACTGCTAGCACAGGTTTATGTCACTAAACAGCGTAACGCTGATGCCCTCGCCATTTATGATGGGCTGATCGAAACTCATAAGGAGGACTTCCGCCCCGTCTTAGCCAAAGCTCTGGTCTTTAAACAGATGGGCAACCTGACTGAATCTCAAGCCTTGATGAATACGGCGACGGACTTAGCTCCCTCGGAGTATAAGGATCAAATCAAACAACTGGCAATGGCGACTCAACCGCCCAAAGCAGTGACCAATCCCAGCCCCAGTTCCGCACCTGTAGTTGCACCGAGTATCGCTCCCAGCAAGTCCTCAGCCACGCCACAAGCGGTGAAGTAGTCGATCATGTCCCAATTGCCAGATCGATATGATTTGCCCTCATTCTGGGCACCTGTGGATGTTTCTCGTGCGGTTTTTGTGGCAGCGAATGCAGTGGTCATGGGACAAGTCTCGATCGCCTCTGGGGTAAGTATTTGGTATGGTGCAGTAGTGCGGGGGGATGTCGAACGGATTGAGATTGGCACCTGTACGAATATTCAAGATGGTGCAATCCTGCACGGCGATCCTGGGCAGCCGACTATTTTAGAGGCTCATGTCACCGTCGGCCATCGGGCTGTAATTCATTCTGCCTATATCGAAACTGGTTGTTTGATTGGCATCGGCGCGATCGTGTTAGATGGTGTACGGGTAGGGCAAGGGAGTATCATTGGGGCTGGGTGTGTGGTGACAAAGGATGTACCACCTCACTCGCTCATGGTAGGGGTGCCGGCGAAATGTTTGCGAACACTAACTGGTGCTGAGGTTGAGGGGCTAATTATTCATGCTCAGAAGTACGAGCAATTAGCTCTGGCACATGCAATTAATGATAGTTATTATTAATCTTGCCCCTATTTCTTTCTCCCCACTAACTGCTGCGGAATTCCATCACACCCGCCGGGAATCGTCCGCCGGGAAGCTTCACCACACCATCGACAACAGTACTTCCGTTGCTCCTCGGACATTTCCTGCACATTGGTGAAATCGGTATTTTCCACCACCGCACCAGTAAACTCCCCTGTCTCCAGATTGGGTGGTTCATTATGACTGCGAGGACTAGCTAATTCGGCATTACCATAAAAGAATCGAGTCCCTTTGAGATCTGCTCCGGTTAGATTGGCCTCATACAAAATTGTGCGGGACAAATTAGCTTTGACTAAATCACAGCCTGCTAAATTAGCACGAATCAAATTTGCATCACTTAAATCTGCCCAGCGTAAATCAGTGTGAGAGAGGTCGGCACCTGCTAGCATTACACCTAAATCGATGACACGAACTCCATAGAGCCGATCCTCGTCATAGCCACCTTTCCCATCAAAAATCGGACGACCTAGCCGTCGATCGCGTCTGAGGGGAGTGAGTAGTTTAGACTGAGAGAGAAATCGCAGAACTTTTGCCTTTCCGGCTGCGTCAATGCTACCTAGTAATGCAGCAGTTCGCCCTGCGGCAAAAGCTTGTTCTTGCGGCCAATCTTCGAGGAACCCGTCATCATCTAACACTAACTCGGAAATTCCCTGGAAGTAAGTATCGATCGTTTGTTGTTGTGTGAGAATATTTTGTTGAGATGTGAGGCGGTTTTGCTCGATCGTCAGGTCGCGAGAGATAATGTATTGTCGCCAAGCGATATATACTGCTAAGATCGCAATCAAGATCTGACCGAAGGCACCACCCCATTCTCCCGATGCTCCGACCGCATCCCAGTCAATTTTGTCTGATAAGCTAGCAAAGTAGCCGAACAGCCCAAAAATCTGGAGCAGACCAACTACAGCAATAAATACAGTAATTGAGGCGACTAACTGCAATCGCTGTGCTGGTGACAAAGAATCTAACAGTTCTTGCCGAACACCTCGATAAATAATCGGGGTGGATACTACTAGTGCTAAAGCACAACCTGCGGAGGCAATCCAGGTATTATTAAGCCATAATCCGAACACCATTGTGGCGATCGCTATCAGATTTACCCAGATCGTCATACTGTACGTAACTATATCTAGTTTAGACAGCCAAAATGATTTGACAACTTAGACTATATCATTAAATAATAACATTTTTGTTCACATTGAGATAGTTAGATTTAGCAAATGAAGAAAATTTTAGTTAAATTGATTTTACTGATGCTAGTTGGTAGTGTGGGCTATGTCTATTATCTCTGGCAACAGGCAACTGAGCTACCTGATGAATATGTTCAGGCAGTTTCTAGCAATAACATAGATAGCCCAGATATACCATTACCTCCAGAGAAAATTATGGAACAGGTAAAGGTAAGTCAAAGTAAAATAACCAAGCCAATTGAACGTGCCCAAGTCGGACAGAAAGTTGCAGTCAAACTTAACGATCGAGATCTGAATAATTTGGTCGTGGCTAGGCTGGCAAAATCTCAAGCCAACAAGCAAGTTCCTGCCGGGATTAAAGGCATTAATACTAATATTAAAGATGGTAAAATTCATGCTGGGGCATTGGTCAATTTAGGTCAATTAGCAAAAGATAGCAATTCAGGTAGTCAAGCGACTGCTTTAAGTAAACTAACCGATCAATTGCCCTTTTTAAAAGATCGGGATGTCTATGTGGGGATTGTCGGAAAACCAATTGTTGATGGGAGCAAAATTAAATTTGATGAAACTACCCAAATCAGGGTAGGTAATATGAATTTTACGATCGCCCAACTTGCCAAAAATCTGGGTGTATCTGAAGATAAGATTCAGAAGATGATCGATCTAAAATTACAGCAACAAAATCTTCAAGTCGATCGAGTAAATCTGACAAATAATCAAATTGAAATTGGTGGAGCGAAAAAATAAGGTGCCTATCAATAAGAATCCGTCATCAAGTCTGGGAATTGTGGATTAATATCTGCCAACTTTTGATCAAATTAATCATAGTTCGCCAGTTAGTCACTCTAATTGTAGTTTAAATATGCGAAAAATATTAGTTACTGGCGCGAGTGGTTTCTTGGGATGGAATTTGTGTCAGTTGGCTCGTTCTGACTGGGAAGTACATGGTAGTTATTATCGGCAACCGATCGAAATTTCTGGAGTTGCGGTACACCAGATTAATCTAACCGATCCTGATGCTGTGAGACGAACAATCGATCGAATTTCCCCAGATGCGATTATTCACACTGCGGCTGCATCTAGCCCCAATTTTTGTCAAGCTAATCCAGCATTGTCGTACCAAATTAATGTAACAGCATCGCAAAGATTAGCTGAAATTTGTGATAAAGCAAAAATCCCGTTTGTATTTACATCAACTGACTTAGTTTTTGATGGCACTCAGCCCCCATATCTAGAAACAGATCCAGTTTCACCGATTAATATTTATGGTGAGCAAAAAGTAGCCGCAGAACAAGCTATTTTAGCTGCTTATCCTCACGCTAGTATCTGTCGAATGCCGCTGATGTTTGGGATGGCTCCACCAACTGCGACTAGTTTTATTCAGCCGTGGTTGCAAGCATTGAAAATGGGAAAAAATTTACAGTTATTTGTCGATGAATATCGCACTCCAGTTAGTGCAGTTACCGCATCAACAGGATTATTATTAGCAATCGAGACATCTCCCGGTATCATTCATTTAGGTGGTAAAGAGCGAATATCTCGCTATGAATTTGGCGAATTACTTGCGGAAGTATTTGGATTGAATTTGTCTCTATTACAGCCGATTTATCAACGCGATCTCCAGATGATTGCACCACGGGCAGCAGATGTGTCACTTAATAGTAACAAAGCGATCGAATTAGGCTATTGTTCACCAGGATTGCGAATGGAATTAACGGCAATCAGCGGATAAAATAGAATATTTGAGTCAATCAATAAATTAACAAGCATTCAACAGCTATCAATCTGTCAATACTCAATAGCGATGTTGAGAATCCCCCACCAACCCTACTGGTATAGTGGCGAGAGAATATCAAGTACTATCGATCGAAATACACGAATGACCTGAGAATGGTGGATAGTGGATAGTGGAAAATGCAAATCACCATTACCTCATCACCAAATCACAGACCTCCATGCAATTTTACAACTCAGATCTGCTTTTGACTCAGCTTGCGGAACAGGTGCTTCAGGCTACTTGGGCTGAATTTCCCAGCTTGGAGCGCGAACAGATTGGATTAACCTGGATTGTTTACGATCGACCGATACCTGTCAATACAGGTGGGGCAATTACCGCTGATGAGTTGTGGAAATATCCCGTGCGCGGGTTTAACTATCGGGGTGGAGTCAGAATTTATCCAGCAAGTCTGGTCAAGTTATTTTACCTAGTTGCCATCCATGAGTGGCTCGAACAGGGAATGGCAAATGGTTCCAGAGAACTCGATCGAGCCATCCAAGATATGATTGTAGACTCCAGTAATGATGCAACTAGTCTCGTCGTCGATACCCTCACTGGGACGACCAGCGGTCCCGAATTACCCCCCGGGCCATTTACTACTTGGCAAGCCCAACGCAATCTCATTAACCGTTATTATCAGTCCCTCGGCTGGTTGGAATTAGACCCGATCAATGTCAATCAAAAGACATGGAGCGAAGGTCCTTATGGTCGAGAACGGGCATTCGTCGGTGAAATGCGGGAAAATCGGAACATGCTGACCACTGATGCCCTAGCCAGATTATTCCATAGTATTGTTGGCGGGGCAGCCGTGAGCAGCGATCGATCGCAACAAATGATGGGATTACTCCATCGCGATTTGCAATTGGCTCAAGTCATCCCCAATCCAGGCGAGGAAAACCAGGTTAATGGCTTTTTAGGCGCAGGTTTACCCCCGGAGAGTCAAATTTGGTCAAAAGCGGGTTGGACATCTCAGGTGCGCCATGATGCCACTTATATCGAATTACCCGATCGACAACCTTATCTACTGGTTGTCTGTACCGAAGGCACTAATAACAGTCAAAATCGGCAGATTCTGCCCTTTATCTCTCATCAGTTTGTCGTGGCGATGTCCAAGATCGAGACATCTGATTGAGGCGATTTGAAGTGGGGAAACTATATAATCAATTAGCCGTCTAATTCTAAACAAAGATTAGACAATAATAATTGTTCCGTAATAGCCATATTAAAGTAACTAATTTTGAGGAGTAATCAGCACCCATTATGATCTCACCCATACCTGCAACACCCGCCATTACTATTGCGATTCCACCACAAAATACTAGTGCGGCTCAAGTATTCGGCTCATTCCAAAGCAAAGATCGATTAAATCAAGTTTCCGTTACTAGTTTTGTACCCCAAACACCTTTAACTAGCCCCGATATCAAATCTCCGCCAGCTAGCCAACGTATCGCCCAATCCGAACTACCCGGCGATGCTACTCCACCCCCACCCGCGAGTATTCGCGATACTGGCAGTGGCTATCCGACCAGAATCCCAGCTAATTATATCGGTCCGGCAATCAATTTTAGCAATGGTAGTTCTTTTGGGGTCATCAGTAGATTTGCAATTGGCGATAAATACTCAGTTCGTCCATCGGCGACATTTGGATCTAATGGCACAACTTTACGAGTTCCCTTCACTTATGATTTTGCGTTCGGCGATCCCGATCCGTTTGAAGCAAATCCACTAGCTAATTTCCATGCTGGCGGTGGGGTTGAATTTGCCTCTGGTGGTGGTACTGCCGCTGGTGATAAATTCAGTTTACTAGGCAATGTTGGGGTGGATCTCAATCTGTTTCCCGGCGTGGCAATTCTAGCTGATTTTAATACCAACTTTGGTTCTAGTAGTGGTGTTACTGTTGGTCTTGGTTTTGAGTTTTAAGGTTTAGATTCGTTTACTCTTGGTAATGTAGGCTGAATTGCTCTACTCTCTTAGAAGGTGTTTGAAAAGTTATTTTTAATACTCCTAGTTGGTGTGAATCCCCCTTAAAAGGGGGACTAAGACTCTTGCTCCCCCTTTTTAAGGGGGTTGGGAGGATTGAATTTAGACTTTTCAAACATGTTCTTACAACAACTGGAATATAGTTAAACGTCAAGCTTTTTGATTAATATTTTGAGTAATTCTCGATCGATTGGCAGCACTTGATCGAAAAATTCACCCATTGCCGAGCCGTCCCCATATTTGTAGCTTTTCTATAGCTGTCTAGAGAATCTGAAAACTGCCTGGATTCTCGGACCACACCCCAGAGCGATTGCACTTTTGGACTCGCTCTTCACAACGGTGACACAAACCAGCTAAGAGTAGACTATCTTCAGCCGTGAGAATTTGTTCTAGCTCCCATCTTAATTTTTCCCGATCGCGTTGCGTTAAGCGACAGCGAAAAATCGAATATTGAATTCGCTCACCATAACCATTTAACAACTTATATGCCTTCCGCCAGCGTTTCGGCGATCGAATGTCATAACAAATCAAATACCAGTGCCTAACTTCTGCCATGATTAAACTACCGAATTATTAGTTTTGCAAACGCACCGCTCTCACCATTCCATTCTTTTTCCAATAATCGCACCTCCAATTCCAGTAATCGTCGATAACTAAGCGAATAATCTAATACTGGATGTTTGTAAGTCTCCGTCTTCCGTTCCTCATAGAGTTTGACAAACTTCTTCTTTCCGACATCGCTTAACCACACCTGTTGCCCTAAAATCGTAAAATCGGCACTAATATCCCACTGCAAGCGATTAATCGAACTCAAGACGATCGAATCTACCAACGGCACCCGAAAAATCTCCATCAAATCCAAAGCCAGCGGCGGAGCCTGAGTACGCGGCTGATGATAAAAGCCCAGAGCGGGTTCTAATCCCACCGTGAGGATACTATTCATCACATCCTTGAGCAAAAGCGCGTAACCAAAACTGAGTAGGGCATTAAATCGATCCTTGGGCGGACGACGATTGCGGCGATCGAAATGTAGACTGGCTGACACTCGATCGTTAATCAAATAATCTAAACAGCCAAAATACTCTGCTGCTAAATTGCCCTCAAAGCCTAATAATGAATCCAAAGATTTTGCCATAGGCACCTGCTTGAGTACCTTTTTCATCTGATTAATTGCTTGAGTTAATTCTGCTGGGACTATCTTCAATCCCCGTTGATAGCGCATTAATAACTTCCGCTGTCCCTGTCCGCGACAGGTCACTAACTTTTGGGCTAAACTCAAGCAAAATTCGGGATTTGTTAGCGATCGATATTGACTGATCCGCCGCTGAATACTGCCGCTGCGAGTGTCGAAACTACCAAGATAACGTCCGCCGCCAGAAACTAAGTGTACCCCAATATCCTGCGCCGCACAAAAGTATAAAGCTTGGGTGGAAATCTGAGCATAACTATGTAAAATAACCTGTCCGATTTGTCCTGCCGGAATTGTTTCAACTGGCTGATTTTTGCGAGATATTTTAAGCTGTTCGCCTTTTTTTCCCACATTAGTGCCTGGTTCGAGGATATGTAAGACTGTGCGGCTATCATCTTCTGGAAATAGGCGAATTGGTTGCCAATCTCGATCGTGATTTAACCGCGCTTCTTCGGGCAAACAGACAGGCGCAAGGGAACATCTCGCACACAACCGTTCGTTGTCTGTAATTGGCGGACGGCTCGGAGAGCGGCGCAGTTGAATGGCATGTTCGATCGCTGCTTTGACTAAATTTCGTCCGGCATCATCAACCGGAATATGAATTAAAACATTATCAGCATGATAGCGAATTCTGCCTTCTGCGATCGTAATTCCTAGTGCAGATTCTAATAGACAAGCATAGGCGAGAATCTGCAATTTATCGCTTTCCCAGGCTAACGGTTGTTTATTTAGATCTCGTTGACATTTACCCCGTTTATGCTCATAAGGAATAGTCTGTCCATCGCGAGTTCGGAGGGCATCAACTCTTCCTCTAATGCCAAGTTCAGCACTTTTTAGAAAGAGTTCTTCCCAATCCTCATCTTCTTGTTTTTCTAGTTCGGCATGAAGCCGCCTACCGGCAAATACAGCCGCATCTTGGGTGTATAGTTCCTCGACTTCTTCGAGATAGAATAGCCTGGGACAATAAGCAAGGGCATGAAGTGCAGAAACGCGAATTGTCGAGGAGTCCGGTGCAAGAGCGTACATAGTAAAAATTGTGAGTAAGGACTTGTACTTCTACCTTACTCACCCACCCCGGAAAAATAGCTTCCGCCTTGGAAATAATCCACAAAATATCAGCGGCTTTGAAATTGAGTCACCCCAAATCTAGGCAAATAAACGTTGCACATCGATCGAAATATCTGGAAAAGCTAATGGGGAAATCCTGCCGCTATTAATTCTAATTTCCGACTGATAGCCAGATGCCGTTAGATCGCGAAAGACAACTAATACTGATTCTACTAAATCCATCACCCAGTATTCCGGAATTCCGGCATCAGCATAAATATCTTTTTTCATACCCAAGTCTTTAACCAAAGTGGAATTAGAAACTTCAATCAACCAGAATATATCTGAAACTTGAGGATGTCGATCGCGATATAATGTCGGTGATATTTTGACGATTGCTAGATCTGGTTCGGGTTCTGAATTATTTGGCAAGACAATCGGATGGGCTTCACTAATATCGGCTCGATCTCCTAATAGTCGGCGCAAATACTTAGCTGTTTCTCGACAGTAGGAGGAATGAGCAACCCCTTCAGGTGACATTTCGATAATTTCTCCTCTGAGTAATTCTACTTTTCGATCGTCCAGTATTCCTGTGTCGATCATCTGATGATAATCTTGCAAACTCCACTTGGCTGTTACAATCGTCATCGCAGTTTACCTCTGTCGTTGAGATAGTAGTCGTATTTTAACACTCGATCGTTCAACGCCTTACGACATCAATGGTATTCGCACAAACTGAATCACGGATCAACCTTGAAGCGATCGCGTGCTCAACGCCTTACGGCATCAATGATATTCGCACGATGACTGGCAATCACTAGCCCGTGCGCCTGGAATGTGCTCAACGCCTTACGGCATCAATGATATTCGCACTAGCTCAGATGGAGGGCGAATTGATAGACACAGGGTGCTCAACGCCTTACGGCATCAATGATATTCGCACGATATATGACCGCTCTAGGTGTCCACCTCTACCGCCGTGCTCAACGCCTTACGGCATCAATGATATTCGCACAATTGCATCGGGGTCGGACAAAGCCAGCAAAATATGTGCTCAACGCCTTATGGCATCAATGATATTCGCACTCCCCGGAATATCCCAGAAGAATTTAAGGATGCTGTGCTCAACGCCTTACGGCATCAATGATATTCGCACAATTTCGGCAATCGCTTTGGTGTGGGTAAGTGTCGTGCTCAACGCCTTACGGCATCAATGATATTCGCACCACTCGGCAGTTACACCCCGATAATTTTCCGTGCGTGCTCAACGCCTTACGGCATCAATGATATTCGCACCAGGAGGATAGTAAAGATTAAGCCCATCAAGCATGTGCTCAACGCCTTACGGCATCAATGATATTCGCACAAACGCAACAATTTATAACCAAGGTATAAAGAGAAGTGCTCAACGCCTTACGGCATCAATGATATTCGCACATCACGCCGACCACCACGCATAAATCTATCTATCGTGCTCAACGCCTTACGGCATCAATGATATTCGCACTCCGATGTTCGACTTTCTTGTCGAGGTTTGCCATGTGCTCAACGCCTTACGGCATCAATGATATTCGCACACTTCGGTTGGGTTCGCTGAATTGAAGTCGGCGAGGTGCTCAACGCCTTACGGCATCAATGATATTCGCACCGCTGTAGCTTTTCTGCATTGAGTTTAGCCACGTGTGCTCAACGCCTTACGGCATCAATGATATTCGCACTCTAATCCAAAAATGGCTTGGCGTGAGCAAACCGGGGTGCTCAACGCCTTACGGCATCAATGATATTCGCACACATTGTCGAGTTGGCTGATTACGTCCCAGATTTCGAGTGCTCAACGCCTTACGGCATCAATGATATTCGCACGAGGAAAGATACCATCACAAAAGAACTACTGGCGAATGTGCTCAACGCCTTACGGCATCAATGATATTCGCACGAACTAGCGCAGGTAGCGCATTAGCGATTGTTCAGGTTTGTGCTCAACGCCTTACGGCATCAATGATATTCGCACCAGTCGCTAGCATTTCAATCCTATGCCGACGGTTATGTGCTCAACGCCTTACGGCATCAATGATATTCGCACTACTATGTGTGGGAATGGCAAAGGCGGGGTGCCCTGGTGCTCAACGCCTTACGGCATCAATGATATTCGCACTATTTTTTGCGCGGTGCATCCCCGCTATAGGGCGAGTGCTCAACGCCTTACGGCATCAATGATATTCGCACTTGGTTTATTTGGCGCAGGAAGACCCGGAGGAACAGTGCTCAACGCCTTACGGCATCAATGATATTCGCACACCTCGCTACCATCGCTCAAATGAAGAGTCATCAGTGCTCAACGCCTTACGGCATCAATGATATTCGCACTTGGCATCCCTGGGTTTGCAGATGGTGGGATGGTTAGTGCTCAACGCCTTACGGCATCAATGATATTCGCACTTGGGTGGTAGATTTTCTCCTCATCGATATCCTCTTGTGCTCAACGCCTTACGGCATCAATGATATTCGCACCAAGAGCGAGACCAACGGCGAAAAAAGCACCGAGAAGTGCTCAACGCCTTACGGCATCAATGATATTCGCACTCTTTAATAACCCCAGGCTTACCAAAGGGAACCCAAAGTGCTCAACGCCTTACGGCATCAATGATATTCGCACTGTCCCTTCTATTCGTTTTGAGACGGAATATAAAGTGCTCAACGCCTTACGGCATCAATGATATTCGCACGGAGATGCAGAAGGGCTAGGGGAAGGGAATTGATCGTGCTCAACGCCTTACGGCATCAATGATATTCGCACCACATGTTAGCAAATAATTGGATAGTGATTTTAAGTGCTCAACGCCTTACGGCATCAATGATATTCGCACCTAATTAAGCGGTGTAAAATGCGCGGTGCATCCCTGCGTGCTCAACGCCTTACGGCATCAATGATATTCGCACAACCTGAAACGCAGATTTAGCACCAGAAAATTTTGCGTGCTCAACGCCTTACGGCATCAATGATATTCGCACATACTGTTAGGATGGTATCAATCGGTCAGAGCAAGGTGCTCAACGCCTTACGGCATCAATGATATTCGCACAAGCCATTTTATTGGCAGATAACCCGCAAATTAGTGTGCTCAACGCCTTACGGCATCAATGATATTCGCACATTCACCGACAGGAATTAAATTATTGGCAGGAATAGGTGCTCAACGCCTTACGGCATCAATGATATTCGCACCGTTTTAGTTTCGCGAGTTCGGTTTGTTCCTCCTTTGTGCTCAACGCCTTACGGCATCAATGATATTCGCACACGCTTGCTCTGTGTAAACCTCGATAGTGCCATTAAGTGCTCAACGCCTTACGGCATCAATGATATTCGCACCAGTCGGCGTAGCGTACCCTTGACCGATTTGTTAGGTGCTCAACGCCTTACGGCATCAATGATATTCGCACCGCGCCTATTCCGTACCCTTCGGCTGATACTCCCAAGTGCTCAACGCCTTACGGCATCAATGATATTCGCACAATCAGCAGGAGTTGACGGCATCTGCTCGACAACTAGTGCTCAACGCCTTACGGCATCAATGATATTCGCACCTTGATGGCAAATCAAGACAAACCGCTCGTAACATTGTGCTCAACGCCTTACGGCATCAATGATATTCGCACTCATCAAATCGAAGTAAATTTCGAGAATAAAAATAGTGCTCAACGCCTTACGGCATCAATGATATTCGCACCTTCTGAGTCCCAACACCCTCGCGATATTCTCCAGTGCTCAACGCCTTACGGCATCAATGATATTCGCACTTTTCCCTCGATCATTGATAGCGGAAACAAAACCGTGCTCAACGCCTTACGGCATCAATGATATTCGCACAGCGATCGATGAAACCCGCTTAGAGAGTAGACTCCTGAGAGGTTTTGCAAAGACGAGGGCAAAAAGTGCATTTGATCATCCTATCATGCCCAAATGGGACAAAGAAAGATCGATCGAACCTAGAACTGGTAATGGTTTGAGAAAACGCAAGGATCTCCAGGGGTGAAAAAATGACTAAAATTTAGTGACGGTAGGGGATACAGTGATTTCGACCAGCGATCGATCCCACACAGACAGAGATCCTTGCAAAATTTTAGCTGACTTTTGGTTTGCGCGTAGATTTAGGTGGTTTGGTTGGAATGACAGAAATCGGTGGAAAGATCGAAACCCAGCAGTCTGCGCTAAATTCACCCAGACTAAATCGCTGAAATCTGCCTTGGGTAGTAGACCTGTCGATCCAAACTGGCAAACCGATTAAACCCCGCTTATCTCTCACCAGCCAGCGAATATCGCCATCAGATTCGCGATATGTTCTGACACCATTAATTAACGACCAAGATTCGCCCAAACTCAACCCACCAAAACGGGTAATTTGACTGGGAGTAGCTAAAGCGATCGCAATTCGTTCGACTAATTTAATTGTACCTTTTTCCTCAGTAGAATCTATACTAACAACGACTTGCAGATCGGTAAGTAATTCCTGATGATTTGGCTTAGAAAACTGGCTACTGGGGTAAGTTCCAGCGTGAGTGCGACTAAATTTGTGGTGTCGTTGTTTGCGGACGATTTTAGATATTGGTGGATTCTCGCCGATAATGCCGATCGCGATTTTCACACCAATATGTGCCATCAGATCGATCTCGCCGACTAATGACAATAGCATTCCATATACTGTCGATGGCGGCGGATACTGATAGGTTTCCTTATAATCCCGTGCAAAGCTGCGGGGGAAACTCGTACAGGGACAATCTAAATATAATTGCATCAAGCTTTCACCTCGGTTTTTAAAAATTCTTGAGCGGTGGAAATTGCTTCTTTTACGCCGCGCAATACTTTGACACCTGCATCTGCAAGCTTTTGACCGTATACTGTATCAGCAACTTCACCAGCTACAATTAATTCGCTAGGATTGACATCACCAACTTCAACCAATCGTAATAATTTTGGACAACCAATCGATTCTCCCATCCGTTTAAAACTATCCATAATCCACGGACTAGGATCTTGAGTTACGCGAATGATGATCGATTCTGGACGAAAATCATACAGGAATCGGGCATGATTTCCCCCCACATGCCGCACAGCAGAAATAGCAGCGAGTACTAATGCTGCGCGTTGAGGATCTTGTAAACTTTCGGGGGTAAGTGCGATCGTATATTGATAAGCAGTACAGTGAATTTCGGTGCTATGAATCGAAGTATTATTCTTCGCTCCACCTTTAGATCCAAAAGCGACATCACCCCAATAAGGATCGAGACTAATGGCGCGACTTACTTCTAATGCACCCCGCCGCTTTTTAGTTGCATTCTCATTATTTGTCCCTTTTTTGGCATCCATAAACCCAAAGAGATCGTCATCGATATATTTTTTGGCACTAAATACTTCATCTTTGAAGTTGTATAGATCTTTGTCAGGATCGAAGGTGCGATTGGTTAATTCTGGCTGATGATTTTGCAAGTATTCGCGTAACCCCCAGCGAATTGCTTCGGCACTAATTGTCGTGTATTGGTCGTTACCGCGAGTAATTTTTTGGAGGGTAGATAATGTGCTACCATCGCCTTCGCCTCGGTTATTAGCAGCAACAGCAGTGGATGTAACAATGGTCGCAAATAAATGTTTAGACATGATAATTATTGAGGGTTAAAGATTGATTATTTATGATGGTGCGTTACGCTGGCACGATAACACACCCTACGGGGGGATCTCGATTGTCATTTTGTGAATGATTTTTATGAGAGATCCATTTCAAATTTTGTAGATTCTTCGGTTTCCAGATCAGGGATTGATTCGATCGAGATTTCCACGCCATCGGGACTATCTTCTTTCTTACTGGCATAGGTTGCGATCGCCAGTAACACCAAATCTCTCGCCTGTTTCCAGTTAGCTTCGCGGTGAATCCAACTATAAATTTGGGCACCAGCAGAGCGAGCGGCTTTACTCCGAAATTGGCTCAAGAAATCGACTAATGCTGTGGCAAATTCTTGTTGGGTACTTGGACGTTGCAATCGATAGATTACTTTATCGGTTATTTGGGGATAATCGGGTTTTCGTCCTTGCTTTTGAGCTTGAATAATTTGCCCGCGCAGATAGATCCGAAAAGATCCTTGCATGGCATCAAATAAAATTTGTTCTTCTGCGGTGAGATGATTTGTCATTTTTACTAGTCCTTTACGTTCATAGATATCGTTGCGTTTGTAAAATTCATAAAATCCGCCATACCAAGGTTTCCCGCGTACTAAGTTTTCCGAAATCCAAGGCAACACTTTAGAAATTGCTAGCCAACTTTCACCTTTATCTGTCAATCGAACTTTTGCCGGAAATAGTTGCTCGGCAATGTCATATAGCTCTAAAATTTCTGGCTTTACCTCCACCCGATATACGGCTTGTTTGAGATAAGATTGATTGCCATCCCAAGGTTGTTTTCCCAGTTGATACACCTCGCAATAACGAATCGGTAGATATTTAGCACCTGCGGTAACTTTTTGCCGCAACAGAAAGCGAAGTGCCGATTCTCCCGCACCACTCGATCGAAAGTCTGCATAGGGAGCTTTAAGCCGTTGCAAGATTTGCCCCGAAGATTCCTGTCTTTGTGCTACCCATTCCACCAGATTTATTACTTCTGGAATTACTAAAGCGGCGAGAAATCCTGGTAATTTGTAATAACTGCAAGCGAGGGGCAGAAATAACAAAGATAGAAATCCAGTTGGTGATTCTTGATACGCTCCGTTGACAAAACATTCAACTAATCCAGGTAAATGATGCCCTTTGAGCGCGATCGCTTGTTTGAAGTTACCTTTTTTGTCGAAAGCATCAGAAATTTCGCGAGTATAGTAGCAGTCAATTACCGGACGAAATTCTAATCTAATTTCTGGCTGTCCATCTTCGATCGTAAAATTTAAAGAGACAGTATTTTTCTCGCGATTGCGTTGTTTGCTATGCTGTAATAGTGTCGCCGTTACGCCTTCAGTAAAGGTATATCGAGACTGTCGATCGAGTTTCAGTGCGGGCACATTGAGATAGCCATCGTGAATCTGATAAGTTTGACTTAGCAACCAATGAACGGCATCTTGATCTGTGCCTGCCCAAGTTAGATTTATGGCATCTTCAGTGACATTCCAAGTTAATGGTGCATCCTGCGAATCGATCCCTGATAATGCTAAGGCTAATCCAGCAATTCCCGCTCGGTGGGGTAATAAAGTATTCGGATCGAGTAGCGATAACGTAAGTTTTGACATTAACTATTTCACCTCCTGCACGCCGATTTCTTGTGAATAGATCCATTCCGCAGTTGGGGCGATCGGATAGTATTTATATCGTTCCCATTTATCTAACTTTTGCTTCTTCACAATTAGCGGCACTGTGGATCGTGGAATCAAACTCGCCGACTGAGATTTAATCATGTTTAAATCCTGTTCTAGTAATACTGTGGTGGTATATCCGGCTTCCCGTAGCGATGTTGGATAAGTGCGCCATTTGCCATCGAGTAGCACCGAATCTTGGTTAGGTTTGCCGCCAAGATCGGATTTTTCCAACCACTCCGCCAGTTGTGCTTGATTGACTTCTCCCGTAAATGACTGGATTAACCGCAACCCTTCCGCCAGATCGGTTGTTGGATCGTAAGGATATCCCGGCTCCCCATCGGGGTAAAATAGCGCATCTAAGGCATGTCCGCAGTAGCGACGATTTAAACGTCCCAATCGTTGAATCAGCCCCGCAGGATTGGCAATTTGGGACACTAGCAGCGTTGCGGATAAGTCTAATGACATCTCGGCTACTTGCGTCGCGATCGCCAGAATGGGCTTATCCTGTTGAAATCCATCCACTACCGATCGATGATGCTCAACTCGATCTTCATACCGATAGCGACTGTGATAGAGTACCGCATTCAGATTTCTTGCTTTAGCCTCCAAATACACCCCAATTGCGGTATTCACCTGATTGCAAACCCACAGCACCTTCCCACCATTTTCTAGCTCCTGAGCGACTCGTGCCCAATTTGGCGCATCGGCATATTCAAAGCGATAACGGGGCTGCTGCTCCAAATCTGCCGCCCCCTGAACGATATTTATGGGTTCGCCTACCGCTGTTTCGATCGCTGCCAATTGCCAAGGCTGAATCGATGCCGACATCAGCAAAATCGGTGCTTTGACGACTTCCAGGAATCGTAATAGTGCGCCAAACAGCGAATCATCATAGCAATGCACCTCATCGAAAACAAAAGCAGCTTGGGCGATCGCTGGAAACAGATACATCGGGCGGCGGTTACACTGGAGCCAGCCCAAAACTGTATCGACGGTACAAACGATCGATTCTTTACCCCAAGCTTTAAATGATTCGAGTTTTTTAGCCATCTCATTTTCGGTTCCATCTCCCGCATCGACTTCTTCGCCTGTAGCCGCGAGTTTCGTCAATTCCACCCGTTCGAGATCGACATTTGCACGGGAGTGGAGCAGTACCGAATCTAACTGGTTGTGAACGTAATCGATAAAGCCTTCGGTACTCGTACCCGTAGTGGGATAGCAGAAAATCAGCTTGCGATCGATCGCATGGCGTTTTGCCCAATTATAGGCACCAACAGTTTTACCAGTACCGCAGCCCGCTCTAGCGAGGGTAACTCGTGCAGTCGATGCGCCCAAATCCATTTGGAATGGGCGCAATGATTCACCAGGTTTCAGTCGAGATAAAATCACTCGATCTAACTTTTCAGCAGTTAGGGTTTGCCGGAGTTCGCCCTCAATCCACGATCGAATATCGATCCCCTGTGGAGGCAATGCCGATCCGATCGCATCTCCAGCTACTAACAAAGATTTGACGACTGCCAGGAATACTGGATCTGGTTGCCATCGATCGAACTCTGCCCGAATTTCGTCCCTTTTAGTATGCTTTAGTTCGCTAACCGACCAAATATTAGCAGGCTTACGAGTAAGCTTAATTTGACGGGGTAATCCGATCGCTTTAACACCATATTTTAATAATCCTTTGAAATTAGGATGGCTTGTATATAAATGCAATTCCGTATCGCCAGTTCCCAAGCGCAGTTCACCTAGATCGTCTGTCTTTTTACCACTTCGTCCACCCAATTTCAGATGATGTCCACCAGCCGCAGCTAGAGCAATATAAAAATCTCCATCAGCTTGGATCAGCCATTCTCGAAATTCCCAGGCGAGTAAAACAGAAGCCACCTCATGACGAATCAGTTGAGGATTTACTAGTGGATTGCGTTGTTTTCTCACCACTTGCTGAAAATGACTATTAGCCTTACCCCAATCGTGTAAATAAGCAGCTAATCTTACCGTTGCTAATAAGTAAGTCAGATCGCAAGTTAAAGCAAACTGAGAAATCAATCGATCGCCCAAACGATCGACGATCGCTGTCACTGCATTGACAACTGCTGCTGTATGTCCGATCAGTGTATAAGCACCTTGCCAAGTTTCTGTTTTTGGATTGAATGATTTTGCCAATAAAATATTTGGCTGTAACTGACGAGTTGATTTAGTTTGCATCACATACCTCGTTGCTGGGATAAAACCACCCACAACCAAAATGCTTGCGCCCTCCTAAGCCCAGACATTGCAATTTAATCGAATCATCGGGATTCAAACCTTCAATTACCACCCCGTACCCCATGACATGTTTGCCATGAATACAGAGGGATCTCTTGGCAAGATCTCCAGATCGATCGCTATCAATAAATGGTTTAGCTTGAATTTCCAAACGATCTAAGGCTCGTTGACAAGATGTGAGAAAATGCGCGGGAGCTTCACGATCATCCCAATCTTTCAGCTTAAAAGTTACTAATCGGGATTTTAGAGTTTCACTTGCTTCTGGTAATGTTAATTGAGGCTGAATCAATCTAATTAAATGCCCCTGAATATCGAGCACTTGATTTTGCAATAGTCGATACCAAGCTTGAACTTCATCACTAGGGCAACGCAATCGTAAACGTGAAAACTTATTGAGATAGATCGTCCCATCACGATCTGGTATACCCGAAATACTAGAGATTAATATCTCTGGAGATAAAGATTCGTCTACAAGTAAATCTCGATACGTTTCGTCATCTAAGATTAACTTTTTGATTGCCGAATATAGCGCATATCCATGATCGGCCGGTAAGGTTTTTCCACATAGCTTGTATTGAATTTCTAAATAATTCATAGTCTCATTTACTCTTTTGATGAACATAGCCAGTCGGCGAGGGACTCCCCGCTATCAGAATACACATCCGCTCTACTTTCCAAACATTCGATCCGATCTAGCGAAACCTCAATATTTCTCATCCGCAACTCAACCTCATCTAATCGAGATCGGGAGGAATCTAGCTCTGCGTGACAGGAGTTAAATCCTTTTCTGATACTTGAAATTTCAGAATAAATATGCTGTAGATCCTCATCCATGTGAAATTACCCATCACAAAATTAGCTGACAATCGTAGAATATCATCAAGCTTTAAAATTTGCAATGTATATAGCGTAAGCTGCTTTACTTTAAAATCGCCTCGTGGCGGTCAATGGATGAAACAGTGAATATACACTGTTGAGCAGCTTACGCGATATATTGCTCAACGCCTTGTGGCGCAGTCAATGAGTAAACCAAGGCTAACACTCCTTTCATTTGAATACACCTCTCATACAGTTAAATTTTGATAACCGTCCATCATTCCCTCAATCTCCCGTCGCACCAACTCCACCAATTCTGGCGGCTCACGGACGATCACACCCCTCCCATAGCCCAACACCCAGCGCATCACATCATTTGTTCCTGGTACCACCATCTTGAGCGTGAGCGCACCATCTGGATGCTCCTCAATTTCTTGGGTATGATGCCAGCGACGTTCGCGGATGAAAGGTGCGGTTTTGGGATCGAACCAAATAACGACAGCACGAGGCTTACCACCTACCTCATATTGAAAAGTAGTTGATAAATATGTCTGCGGATTGAAGGTTGGATCGCGGGTAAAACTGGTGGATAATAACTCTAAGCACCGAATGCGGTCTACCCGAAACCACCGCATTTGCGATCGCAAGTGACAGTAACCAATTACATAAGGATTCGTACCCCGATAAATATGCAGTAGATAGGGGTCAAAAACTCGATCGGTAGCCTGATCATTCTGGGGCGAATAGTAACGCATCCGCACCGATTTTTGCTCCCGACAGGCATCTTCTAATTCTTGCCAAATTGCCGGATCTAAATCGATTTCCACACCCGATCGAAAACTAATCCGATCTTCTGCTAATTGTTGTAAATCTACCCAACTCTGTTGCGGCAATCTTTCGCTTAACCTAGCGATCGCCGATCGCAACTCCAGTGCATAAGTCGTACCATGAAAGGCTTCCAACATCCGCGCCCCCAAAGTCAGCGCAAATAATTCACCCTTATGTAACGGAATTGTCGGCAATCGCCATTCAGGATCGGTATAGTGCCAACCGCGTGGAGTGGTATATTCGATCGGTGCAACATAGCGATCTTGCAACCACCGCAAATCGTTTCTGATCGTGCGATCGCTTACCTCTAAATGTTTTGCTAGACTAGCATTTGTCTGTCGCTCCCGCCCACGTAGTAAGCGATCGATCTCCAATAATCTCTCTATTTGAATCGGGCGGTCACTCATGCGAAGCTTCGCGACGACTAGTCGTTCGGAAATTGTATTATTTCCATCTATACTACCCGCCCGACCCGGAAAAATAGCTTCCGCCCCTAAAAAATCAATAAACCTCTAACCCACAGGTAGTTTAATCGCAAATTCTGTCCAGCCATTAATACTAGCAACATCAATCTGACCGTTTAATTGTGCTACTAATTTTTGGACTAAAGATAGCCCCAAGCCAGTACCGCCCTGTCCAGATCGATCGCTGCCAGGAATCCGATAAAATTGCTCAAAGATATGGGGTAAATGTTTGGATTCAATTTCTGCTTGATTTCTAATCGTAATCGTCAGCCAATCAGAATTTGGTTGACTGTCGATCTCTACCAAGATTTTCCCATCAACACTCGTATATTTACAAGCATTATTGAGCAGTTCAGTTAAGATTTTAGTGAGGTAGATTCGATTGGTGGCAACAGTTGGAATTCTGCCAGACAGAGATGTGGTAAGTTGTTGGCGGCGGGTATCAGCTCGATGAATAAATGGCTCGATCGCAGTTGGAAGCCAAGTTTCAATTTCTACCGATTCGAGATTTACTTGTTCGATCGCTAGTTCCAATCGCTGTAAATCTAAAATATTATTAATTAATTCTACTTCTCGTTCGCATTCTTGTTCTAGGATCGACAGATATTTTTCGGATCGATGTTCTGTCAACAATCTAGCAATATCTGGATCGTTAGTGAGACTGATTTTTAACATTCGTACAGCCATTTTGATATTCATCAACGGTGCCCGAAGATCGTGGGATACATTATTAATAAATTCATCCTTGTGCTGACAAATATTTTCTAGTTCGGTAATCCGTTCGATTAATTCCGCTAGATCTGCAAGTGGTGAAGAATTGCTAGCGGAAATAACTTGAGTGGGGTTAATTCCCGTCATCACATTCATCGCTGTCAATAGTTGTTGACCCAAAGCCTGTACCCAGGATAAGTCTTGAGGTGTCCACACACTGTTCTGATTTCCCAGTAGGCAAATTCTTCCCCATAATTCGGTGCGATCTAATAAGGGAATAAACACATATCGATCGCAGATGTTGATATTCATTACCGTTGTTGTTGCCGTGAACTCGATAATTTCACGACGGTGTAAGCCGAGATCAATCTCTTGAACTTTGTCTGGATCTAAGCCCAACATCAACTGACCGATTTCTGGTAACTGAGCAATTGTGATCCAGCGATGAGATTGGGTTTGATATTGTTGAATCAGGACACCATTAAGCACCAAAATCTCTTGAATTTGGGCGGCGGTTAATTGACACAGATAAGTTGAATCGACTTGACTGATCATAGTTATCGGGGATAAGCAAATGGCGCAACAGAGAGAATGGAGATCGGTGCTCGATCGACTTACCGATCCGCTGAATTAATAAAATTTGTTACAATCTAGAGATAAAACAGAATAAAAAGTATATGAGTGACCAGAAACCAGTGACCCCGACAGAAATCGCCCTCCAGTTGGAAAGTCCCGATCTGCGTGATCGGATGGTAGCATTGGCATCGGTGCGAGATCTCCCAGCGGATGTTGCCTTCCCGCTGATCGAAAAAGTACTCAATGATGAAAGCTTACAACTGCGATCGATGGCAGTGTTTGCTTTAGGTGTCAAAGCCACATCAGAATCATACCCAATTTTGATCGATATCCTCGCTAATGATCCAGATTATGGAATTCGGGCAGATGCGGCTGGCGCATTAGGCTATTTAGAAGATATTCGTGCCTTGGAGGGTTTAGTCCGGGCATTTTATGAAGACACCGATTGGCTAGTCAGATTTAGTGCGGCTGTCTCCTTGGGTAATCTTAAAGATCCTCGCGCCTTTGATGTGCTGATGAAGGCTCTAGATTCGCCGGAAATGGTACTCCAACAAGCAGCAATCGCCGCATTAGGCGAGATTAAGGCGGTTCAGGCGATCGATCGATTGGTCATGTTTATCGAATCAGAAGACTGGCTCGTCCGGCAACGATTAGCTGAAGCACTTGGACAATTACCTACACCCAAAAGTATTTCCGCGCTCAAGTATCTCACCAAAGACAGTCATCCCCATGTTGCCAAAGCAGCAACCATTTGTTTAGCAAGAATGGAAGTGGGAGAATAATCTTCAGCCCAACCAATTAACTAGGCGACAAACCTTGAGGCTGGGGAAGTTATACTGATGAGTGGTTTAAATACACTTGTTAAAATTAATCATGGATGTCAAAGAATTTTTTGAGTTGAGTGCTGGCAAATGGTTTTCCCAAAAAACTAGTCATCATCTAACCTTGAAACAGTCCGAACATGGCAAATCAGATCTGCTCATTGACATCCTCGCCAGCAACGATCCTCAAGTCATCCAATTATGTGTCCAAGCGGGTTTGGATCCCAGTCAAACTGCAATTAGTACAAAATACACTTGGAAAGGCACTAGCCAATGGGATACTCAGGCTCAAAATACAGCTAATCAGCAAGGTGAAGCGATAGTTGTTTTCATCCCCGAGCAGTCAGAAACCAATACGGGCAATCTGTTTTGCTCAGTTGGCGGGGACAATTTTAGCACAGCTAAATATACATTAGGCGATGATCATGCCCTAACGCTAGTAACAGAGAATGAAAATCGACGCTCTGAAGAAAGAATTTGGTTTGAAAGTAATAACGTCCGACTCCGCACAACTATCATCACACAACCCAACGGCGAAGCACTGGCTTCTTTCTACTCAGAAATTCGCATGGGTAAGTGAATTAGGGGAAAGGGAACAGTTGAAAGTTGAAAGTTGAGAGTTGAGAGTTGACAACAGTCTCCCAGTCTCCCAGTCTCCCAGTCCCCCAGTCCCCCGTCCCCAACTCTTCGGTTTCCTCGGTTGCGAAAATCCAGCGACAGTGTAAGAATGCGAGGCGGTCTATTATTAAGATAATCTTTACAAATACGTGCAATCTAATCTAGTTGAACTCGATCGCCATAGCCCATCCTCATTCGAGCGAGAAAGGCTCCCTTTTACTATCCAAGATGTTCGAGCAGCGATCCCCAAGCATTGCTTTGTACCTTCTACTTGGAAATCCTTATCCTACTTTTTCCGCGATGTCGCGATCGTATCTGGATTATACGCACTAGCCGCCACATTAGATTCTTGGTGGTTCTATCCAGCCTTCTGGTTTATGCAGGGGACGATGTTTTGGGCATTATTTGTGATCGGACATGATTGTGGTCATGGTTCTTTCTCCAAACACAAATGGCTCAACGATCTAGTCGGACATTTAACCCACTCATTCATTTTGGTACCCTATCACGGTTGGCGGATCAGTCACCGGACGCATCACAAAAACACTGGCAATATCGAAACTGATGAAAGTTGGTATCCTGTCACTGAAGGTAAGTATGACGAGATGCAGTGGTGGGAAAAATTTCTCCGGTTTGATATTACGCTCTTACTTGCTTATCCCTTATATTTATTCCGCCGTTCTCCCGAACGTCCCGGTGGTTCCCACTTCCATCCTGGCAGTCCCCTATTTCGTCCCTCAGAAAAGTGGGATGTGATTACTAGTACTGTTTGCTGTGTGGTAATGGTGGCTCTATTAGCTGCGGGTACTTTTACCTGGGGTTGGCTGTGGTTGGTTAAGTTCTACCTCGTACCTTATCTCGTCTTTGTCGTTTGGTTAGACTTAGTAACTTTCCTGCATCACACCGACGACGATTTACCTTGGTACCGTGGTAAAGATTGGTACTTCCTCAAAGGTGCAATTTCGACGATCGATCATGACTACGGTTTGATCAACGATATTCACCATAATATCGGTACTCATGTTGCTCATCATATCTTCCTAACAATCCCTCACTATCATCTCCTAGAGGCGACAGAGGCGATTAAACCAGTTTTAGGCACTTACTATCACAAATCCGATCGTTCCCTGTGGGCAGCATTCTGGGATGCGAAGGAGAACTGTCACTACGTCTCCAATACTGGCTCGAAGATTTACTACCAATCTAAATAAGGGAGCGAGGAATAGAGGTTAGGGAGTAGGTAATGGAGATAAATATTCTCCATCCACTTTGGAACGTGCAACCACGTCTTCATGCTACAACCCAGTCTCTTTCCTCTACCCTTTCCCATTTACCATTTACCCTCTGATCTCTACTCCATGTCTCGACGTTATTTTTTTAATAGCTTACTGGCAATCTGTCTGAGTGCGATCGCCTGGTGTAATTTTGTCCCTACAGCCTTAGCGATGGGTGGTAAATTGCCCACACTAAATCAGCCCGCGCCTGAATTTACCTTACCGACAAATACTGGAGCAGGCAAAGTAGCTCTAGCTAACTATGCTGGAAAATGGGTAGTTTTATATTTTTATCCCAAAGATTTTACGGGTGGATGCACTTTGGAAGCCCGGAGATTTCAGCAAGATTTAGATAAGTATCAGCAACATAATACTCAAATTATCGGTGTGAGTGCTGATTCGATCGATTCTCATGCTAAATTCTGTGATTCGGAAGGGTTAAAATTTCCCTTACTCTCGGATACCGATGGCAAAATCAGTAAAGCCTACGGTTCCTGGATCGCGCCTTACTCAATGCGCCACACTTTTATCATCGATACCAAGGGTATTTTACGCGCTACTTTTACGAATGTGAATCCGGCTCCCCACAGTCAAGAAGTGTTAACTGAATTGGATCAACTGCAAAAAGTCAAAGCTTGAACTAAGGGTTAGAATTAAAGGCAGGAGACTTTCGGTTAAACCCATGACGACAATATTACTCGCGCCACCAGATGAGATAATTAACCTGTCAGGGATTAGCTGGCAGACTTATGAAACGCTATTGGAAGAATTGCGAGATCGCCGTCTCCGGCTCACTTACAATCGCGGTAATTTAGAGATCATGGCTCCGTCTCCAGAACACGAACGATTTAAGAAATTAACAGGTCGTTTTATTGAGACGATAGCTGAAGAAATGAGCGTTCGGATTGAGCCTTTAGGTTCGACAACTTTCAAGCGACCTAAATTAAGTGGTGCCGAACCAGATGAATGCTTTTATATTGATAACATCGATCTAGTTCGGGGCAAAAAGCGACTAGATTTAACAGCAGATCCAGCACCCGATTTAGTTTTAGAAATTGATATTACGAACAGTTCCCAAAATCGCCTTCAGGTTTATGGGGATTTGGGTGTTGCAGAAGTCTGGATTTATGATGGTAAATCTCTAGTCATCCATCAATTAGATAATGGAAGTGATATTATTGCTCAAACGAGTAGATTTTTTCCAAATCTTCCAATCCCAGAAATTGCAGGTTTTTTGCAACAAGCCGAAACGATCGAATATCTAGAGCTAATTAAGGCTTTTCGACAATGGGTGAGAAGTCAGATCTGACCCTAATTGCGATCTAAATTTTTGGTAAAATATCTTAATTATTACCTAATGTACTATGCAATCTATGATGGTGACTGCAATTTATGCGTCACATTTGTCCAACAATTAGAACAAATAGATCGCGGGAAATTATTTCAATACATCCCGATGCAAGACAAGCAAACATTGGCTGAATTCGCTGTCACTGAAGCTGATTGTGAGCAGGGAATGATGTTAATTAATGGGGATAATCTTCAGCAACGTTGGCAGGGTAGCGAAGCGGCAGAAGCGATCGGTAAATTGTTACCAGGAGTCAATCTGGCGATCGATCTTTATCGCTGGATACCGGGTTTAAAATGGTTGGGAGATCGGGGTTATCTACAAATTCGGGATCATCGATATCATTGGTTTGGTAGACGCAATCGAACTTACTTTTCAACCCATAGATTTGAAAGTTGTCAGAATAGTCAATGTTCCCCGCTCTAAATTATGTCTGAATCTCGTTAGTTCTCAATATCTTTTCCATCAAATAATTAGTAAATAATTCACCCCGACAACTGACTTGTTGGACTTGGATCGATCGAAAACCCATCTGCTGAAAAAAAGGTCGAGCAGTAATGCTTGCTTCGGTATGTAATTGATCGAGCTTAAGTATTATTGCTTGTTGCTCGATCGCTTGATAAATTAGTCTCCCGACACCTTGGCGTTGATAGTCTTGATGACAGTAAAAACAATCAATATGACCGTTAGCTTCTAATTCGCCAAATCCGACAATTACGCCCAAACTTTCAGCAATATATGTAAATCGATCGGCACATATTTCTCCCCAATTTCTAAAGTAGATATCGTCTGGTGCCCATGCTCGAACTTGATTATTAGTATAATCTTGAATATTAATCGATCTGACCGTATCATGAAATAACTGAGCAATTTGTTCAGTATCTTCTGGGCGAAATAATCTAATCTCGATCGTCACCAATCACCATCCAGTAATTTAGCAATAATAGTCGGTACATCATTCACGGAAACATGGTAGTAACAGATTTCTGCTGGTAAAATCACGAGATTTGGGCCATTACCACATTGACCGAGACAGCCGCAACCTTCAACTATAATTTCATCAGAAATAACGGCAGATCGGAAAGCTGCTAACACCTTAGCTGCACCTTGTTTGCGACAAGTCAAATGTTGACAAATCAGGATTCGGTTCTCAGTTATCACGATCGCTGATTGGTGGAAAAAGCTAAAGTGTAAAAAGCATGATTATTTAATTTAAATTCATCAATTATTTCCAGATTGAGTTTGCGTGTATGTGCGATTAAAGATCGCTGATTCAGTTGATTGATAAAGGTTACACCGATCGGGAAATCCGGGGCGAAACTCGATCGCATTTTAGCAAATAATTGTGGAAACATAACACTCCCACGGTAGGATCGATCGATACAAATCGGCCCGTATTGAAAACTGCGATTGACCTCGATATTTTTCCCCTGAAACTTTAATTCAGGCAATCTTTGAATCATTAATCTAAATATTTCCCACTGGGAGAAAAAATCCCAGGCATTGGCTAGTAAATAACCAACTATTTTACCGTCACTTTCAGCAACAAATACCCCCGATCGAGTGAGCAATACGTGAATTAAATCGGCTGTAAATGGGGTCATGACAAATCCATCAGCTAATTCCTCGGCTGATAGATTTGGATAGAGATTCTGCGCCTGAAGTTGGAGAATACCTTCAATATCCTGCTCAGTTGCAATTCTAATTATCATGACAGTTCAAAGCACAAGTGCTCAGAGATAGGGGGCGGGGGTATATGCTTCTGCTTAGTACAAGTACGCTAGCGGGATCGGGAAAGTATCTTTACTCTGGAGATTTCTAGTGTCTGGAACCGGAGATCTGGGGGTACCGACCCCCAGACCCCCCGTTGAGGGGCGGAACGCCGCCCCTCAAACTCCCCTGCGTATTTTGGTTATTTTTACTTCGTAGCGTCTGCATTTCTTTCACCTGGTAGCTGCGGGGTAGGGTCTGACTGGTGTTAATCCAGATTGATTGTACATCCACCCTCCCCTGGTCGCAAACATGGAGCTATGACTCTAAAAACACAAGTTCGTCGATTAATTAGTACAAATGCTAGCCTTAACATTAGTACAAATGTTAGCCTTAACAAGGGTACCCTTTACCATTTACTCTCTTTTTAGGGTAACCGACTGATTTGTCGATTGTTGATATAGTTGTAAGTCAACTTTGATACCTTCTGGACAAAATCCCGCGCCCGTGAATCGTTAAAGGAACGATTGACGAAAATTCCGGCTAAATAGAGCTTCCCATTAGGCATCTCGATAATTCCGGCATCACCAATTAGCCTGCCTAAAGTACCAGTTTTGTGGGCAATTGCGGCACCTTTGCCTAAACCTGCGGGTAACAGTTTCCGGTTTTGAGTTTGATTGAGAATATCTAGAACTTTACTACGACTTGTTTCGCTAACTAGTTGATGTTTGGCAATTAACGCCGACAATCTCACCAAATCTGCGGGACTAGTGGTATTTTTCCCTTTAAAATCACCCAAAGGACGGCGAATCACGGTCTTGCGGAGTCCCCAACTACTAAACTGACGATTGAGAGCTTCCTTACCCCCCACTTTTTCGATAATCATATTCGTCGCGGTATTATCGCTGATGGAGATCATCATCGTGGCTGTCTTCAAAACGCTCAGTTTCGCGCCTTTCCGATATTGAAGGACTCCAGACCCCCCCGTAATCAAATCCCGTCTGACTGTTAGCGTGTCATTTAACCGAACTTTCCCGGCATCGACAGCTTGAAACAACGCCATCAGAATCGGCAATTTAATTGTACTAGCTGCTGCAAAGCTTTTCTCGCCATTAATATCTAGATAATTACCTGTATCTACTTCCATGAAGAACATTCCTGGCGAAAGGTAACTATACTTCCCGGCTAAGGTCTTGATTTGATTCTTGAGGATAGTCATTTCCTGACCAATGGGAACTACCCCAGCAAAGATCACTGGACTGACAGGCACTGGCTGGACTCGACCTGTGCTAGTAGTAGAGATACCTCGATCGATCGATCGCAATTTGACAGACCAGCGTGAGGGTAAGTCACTCCGAATAATAATATTCTGGGGGCTGACACCGTAGCCAGAGGCGAGTTCCATCACCAGCCGGGTCTTGTTGTTGTCTGTTTGCCCAATGCGGACTTCCCGCACCGCTGCCCCAAATTGTTTGCGAACGGTGGCTGCGTTCATTTGGGTATTGGGTAAATCGATGACTAGTCGATATGGGCCATCGAGTAAAGTCGCCTGGGGTTTGACTCCGGTATCGGTGCCAAAGTTTAACTGATTGCGATTAGCATCAAATGCCCAGCCAGTGAATTTGGCTGCGTGGGCTGGTGCGGCCAACAGCAAGCACGCACTACTAATCAATCCGGTGAGGAGCCAGCTTAATTTCATGAATTGGGTGTGTTATTTGGTAGAGCTAGGTTTGGTTGAATACTGGTGCTGAAATTCGATCGGGGGGATGATTTAGTCTGAATATTAACTTTGACTAAGATGATGATTAACATTATTAGGTTCCTTTCGTCAATTAGTTTAGATTGTGAGTAATTTGTCAAGTGGTTACTGGTAGTCTGTTTCAGTCGATCGAATAAATTTCTGTATCGATCGCTATCTCCAGCTTGGTTAGATTGTCGTTATATTAAGAAGTGTGAAAGATTTTAGATTTAAAATCCGATCTGTGTAATTAATCCTGTGAGGAAAGAGCCAATGACCAAAGGCTTACAAGAATTTTCATCTGCGCTCAGTGTTGAAGAATCATTGGCTGCCAAGTTTTTTCGGGCTTCTGCTGGCAACTGGCTATCAGAACGCCGTTACTATACTCTCCCTGATGGTGATACCCAAGAAGTAGTCAGTGAGATTGGGATTAAATTTTTAGAGCCAGGTTGTCCAGAGTTAAGACAATTAGCCGGGTTACATGGCTTAGATGAATTGGCACTCACCTGTGGGAGTAAAGTCGAGTGGGATAGCAAAGACTCAGTGACAGGGAAGAAAGCTTCCCAGGGGAATACATTGTTTGGTGCTTTAGGTCAGATTTTATATCGCGATCGCGGTTTTGCGACTCCTAAACCGGTGACAGCTATCTATCACTTTCCCAATCCCGATGTGATGTGTCTGAAAACTGAATATCAGGGGTCGATATTTGAAGAGGAAATAAAGTTGGTTGGAGAAAAGTATCGCACTCGCCAAACAATTATTTCTAGAGCCGGGGAACAAGTTACTATTGGTCAATATCTAGAAAAACGGATTCGGGTGTAGGCGGTTTAAGCTTTAGGCTCTAGACTTAAGGACGCTTGCGTCCTGTCTTTCCCTACCCGTAACCCCTAAATGATTACCCTTCTCCTCGTAGACGACCAAAATCTGATTCGCCAAGGACTCAAAGCCTTATTAGAGCTTGAGTCTGATTTGCAGGTGGTTGGAGAAGCCGAGAATGGACAAATTGCCATCGAGTGTGTCGCCAGACTTCAGCCGAATGTTGTGTTGATGGATATTCGGATGCCTGTGATGGATGGAGTAACAGCGACAAAAGAAATTTGTCAGCGGTTTCCAGATGTGAATGTTTTGGTGCTGACCACCTTTGATGATGATAATTATGTTGCCACCGCAATTAAATATGGGGCAAAAGGTTATCTCCTCAAGGATACGCCTTCAGAAGAAATTGCCGCAGCAATTCGGGCAGTCGATCGAGGTTATACTCATCTAGCCCCAGGGTTAATGGCAAAGGTGATGTCTGGGAAGATTAATGAGGCTGAAGTCAGTTTACCACCGGAGATCGCCGAACTCACACCTCGCGAGTTGGAAGTGTTAAAATTGATTGCCACAGGTGCAAATAATCGAGAAATTGCTCAAGAATTATATATTTCCGAAGGCACTGTTAAAAATCACGTCACTAATTTGTTGAATCGATTAAATTTACGCGATCGCACTCAAGCAGCTATTTTAGCTAATACCTATTTCAAATGAATGAATTAATTGCTGATTTGATTGCCGCAGCTTTAGATGCAGCTAATCCGTTTGCAGCAATTAAACACCATTTAAACCGAGATGGTACTACTCTGCTCGTAGAAAATCGCGTTTACGATCTAACTTGCGGTGATATCCGTTGTCTCGCCGTTGGTAAAGCTGCGGTACCCATGGCGCAAGCGATGGCTGATTTAATTGGTGAATATGTGGCGACGGCTTTGGTGGTGACAAAATACGATCATTTGGGCAATATCAGCTTCCCATCTGGATGGAGAACGATCGAAGCCGGACATCCCCATCCCGATTGTCATAGTTTACAGGCTGGCGATCGCGTGTGGGATTTCCTTGCCAATTGTAGTGAGCAGACCTTAATTATCGCTTGTATCTCCGGTGGTGCATCTGCGTTAGTCGCCGCCCCTCAACCTTGGAGTGTACTCGAACAGCAACTGACTCCAGCGACATCGAATATTTCTGCGCCAGCACGGCAAATCATTCGCGCCGCACTATGCGATCAAGACGTAGAGATACCCCACCCGACTACAGCCAGAGACTCGATTTCGCTAGCCGCATTGCAAGCGATTAATACCGGACTATTGAGTAGTGGATTAGATATCACCCAAATTAATGCAGTCAGAGCGCAACTCGATCGACTCAAAGGTGGTGGACTAGTCAATCGCGCTCATCCCGGACAAGTTATCGGTCTGATTTTATCAGATGTGATTGGTGATTCGATCGCGGCGATCGCTTCCGGTTTAACCAACCATGTCAACGCCCATAATGTCCTCGTCGGTAATAACCGCCAATCCTGTCTAGCTGTGGCTAAAACCGCTGAAAAACTGGGTTATGCGGTGGAACTCGTTACTACTGAATTAGCGGGTGAAGCGCGAATCCGGGGTCAGGAAATTGCTAGAGAAATCGTGACACGCTCTCCACAAACTGTCCTGATCTATGGCGGGGAAACCACCGTCACACTACCTTCAGATTGTCCAGGTCAAGGTGGACGAAATCAAGAACTAGCACTAGCTGCGGCGATCGAATTGAGTACGCAGGATATCCCGGCTTGGATTGTCACCCTTGCCACAGATGGCACTGATGGGCCGACCGATGCCGCTGGTGCTACAGTTAATGAACAGACGATCGCTAAATCAATTTTATTAGGATTAGATCCTCACTGGGCACTCGATCGACATGATAGTTATGCTTTTTTCCAACAATTGGGCTGTTTACATCGACTTGGAGCTACAGGGACAAATGTAGCTGATATCACGATTGCGGTGAGGGAGTAGGAGTACCCATATTAATGTGAGTATTTCCCAGAACTACCCACTACCCTCTGATCCCAGTCAACCATTGATAGAATAAAAGTATCATAAATCGGGGATTGTGATAAGCATATCTTTTCCACAATCTGCGCGGTTCTTGCACCAATCTAAATAACCACTCTAGCCCAGTTTTTTGCATCCATTCAGGGGCTTGTTTGACCCGCCCAGAATGAAAATCAAAAGCGGCACCCACGCCCAGCATAACCGCAGAAATCTCGCCCAGACGATCGGCCATCCAGTACTCTTGTTTCGGGCAGCCAATCCCGACAAATAGAATCCGTGCGCCAGAATTATTGATTTGCTGGCTGTAAATCGCTGTTTCTGTCTCGACCAATGGGCGAAATGGTGGGGCAATCTGACAAACAACCTGGATATCTGGAAACCGCGATTTTAGGAAGGTTACGAAGTCGGTTAGGCTTTCCTTCGTCCCTCCATATAAACCAATGGGGATGTGCTGTTGAGCCGCCGCTGCACAGACATGCAGCATCAATGTCGGCCCATAAACCCGTGTAGCCTGCCGCACCCCAAATAGGCGTAAAGCCCAGACCAACGGCATTCCATCTGGTGTCACCAAGTCGGCATGATTGACCACATCGGCGAATTGGGGTGAGTCGTAAACTTCCATTGCCATGTGGACATTTGCCACGCAAATATAGCGGCTATCCCTGTTGGCCGCCCAGTCTAAAATTCGTTGTGTTGCATCCTGATAACTGGTGGCATCGACGCGCATTCGGAGAATAAAGCGATGAATTGGTGCTGTGAGAGAGTTAAACGGCGGCATATTGGGATTTATTTTAATTTCGCAACTTCAGCCAAGAACTTAGCAACTTCTGTTGGTGTGTGCTGCGAGATGGTGTTTTTGGCAGCAGTGCCCATGCTTGCAACTAATTCAGGTTGTTCGATCGATTTTCGCATCAGATCTGCCATTGCTGCGGGATCGTGGGGATCGCAGATCAACCCATTTTTGCCATCTTCAATTAACTCAGATGCCCCCGCCCACTTCGAGCAGAGAACTGGTTTAGCAAATGCCATTGCCTCCAATGCCACCATTCCCCAGGTATCTTCGAGAGAGGGAAAGACAAATATATCAGCTTGGCGGAAATATGTCCCCAGTTGTCGATAATCAACCCAACCAATCCACTGCACATAGTCTTCTAGCTCATAACTTTGACAATAGGCGGTGAGTTCTGCCTGTTGTGGGCCTCTACCGATAATTAGCAGTGAGAATTTGCAGCCCTGTTGCTGTAGTATTTGACAGGCTTGGAGGAGGAGATGAAGTCCTTTCCGTTCTTCAATTCGACCGACGTAGAGAAATACAGGTGATGGTAAATTGGGATTATCTGTCGATGTTGATTCAGTTCTACCCAATAAAGTCACTGGATCTGGGACTAAATATGGTCTGACTTCAATATTCTGGCGATCGACTCCTAAGCACTCAATCAGATATAATTTTCCGGCGGTGCTATTGGTAATAAATGTATCGACAAAGTGGGCAATGATGCGCCGCAGGAGTAAGCGAATTTTTGAGTGGCGAAAATCAACATTGGGTGAACTACCTTCCCAGGCAAGTACAATGCGCCATCGACCGAATGGTTTAAATAACAATGCTAAAATAGTCCAGAGGGAAAACCCACTGGCAACGATCGCGTGAGGTTTAAATTTGAATAGTCGGGGAATAATTTGTGGCGATAATCGCATATAACCACCGCTATAATCAGTTTTTTCCTGATTTTTAGTAATCCTGACTGTTTTCCCGACTACTTCGACATTAACAGCTTCGGGGGATTGAGGATCGAATCCAGCCCAAGGACGACCTGTATATAAAACAACTCGTTGAGAAATCTTACTTAACTCTTGAATGACAGGTTGCCAATACGCACCTAATTCTACAGTGGGTATCAGTAGAGCAATTTTGAGCAAATGGCGATCTGTTTGAAGACTGGACATTGATAATATCGATATAAATATAAGTTAAAGAGATAATGACTTAATCACCATGAATCGTCTGATATTCTGCAAAACTTTTGCCCATTAAACCAGATAACATCCCAACACCCCGAGAAATTTGGAGCAGTGCATGAACAAATAGGGCACGACTGAGTAGGAGTGATGGAACTAAGGTAATTATACCGATCGCAATTCTCACTGTTCCTGTTGAAATTCGTCTGACTAAAACTTTGATTAAAGGTTCTAACTCTTTTTCACACAAACCGTAGGTACTATGACACCGATAACCGCGTTGTAAGATCCATTTAATATTAGTGCGACTCTGGGGCACCCATTCATAAACCACTGCCAAATCTGCCCAAACCAACTTATAGCCAGCCCGATAAACCCGCATAAAAAAGTGGGTATCTTCACCGCCAGTAATAGCAAATCGCTGGTCAAAAATTCGATCCATTGTTCTGAAGATATTTGCCCGAACCAGCACATTATTAGTACCAGTAAATTTAAGGAGATGACCTGTTGAATAGCGTGGTGCTTCAAAAAACTTGCCTTTTACTACCCACTTTGGTGTATCTACTGCGGGAAAAAATGGCAGGGACGGCCCAGCTACAACATCAGCCTGATATTCTCTTTGGACAACCAATAATTCTCTAATCCACTCTGGTTCGGGAACTTCATCATCGTCAATAAAACAAACAAAATCTGCATTTGGGGCAACTTCGGCGACAGCTTTATTGCGGACATAAGAAATACCCCGCTGTGGTTCGTTAAAATATTTTAATGACCACCTAAAATCTGCTTGCAATTGTTCGCAAAATTCCCTAGCTGAACAACTCGGATCGTTATCGACAATAATAACTTCGATCTGAGGAGTTTGATCCTGATCAAAGATTAATTTATCAATACCAACCAACAACCTTTTTAAACCTTCGGGTCGTTGATAAGTTGCTACACAAATAGAAATTAGCATATTTTAGAATTTTGTTTGTGATAGAGAAAAGCCACCATCGACCATAACATCATCATTAATAATCCATCGGAAGCTAAACTACTCCAGGCGGCTCCTTGCCAAGAATATAAGGGAATTAACCACAGATTGATGGTGATATTAAATAGGGCGATAATCACTTCTAGAGAACTGCGGACACCCTGAAATCCAGTTCCACTAAGGGTATCTCCGCCGAAATGCTGCATGGCTCTAAACAGCGGAATCGGTGCCAACCACTGCAATGCGGGGACAACGCTGATGTATTCATGGCCCAAGATGTAGGGCACAATCGGGGAGAGTACTAGTAGTCCAATTCCCGCTAGGATGCTGTAAGCAGAGGTGGTTAATACTAATGGTTTGGCAAAAGCTACAGTTGCACGGATGCCATCTTTGCCTTTGCGGAAAAACTCCGCATAAGCAGCCCCAGCAATTGAGATAACGGGGATAAACGCCACATCAATTAATCGATAAGCAGCAGCGTAAATGCCAGTAGCCTCTAGAGTTGAAAGCCGTGCCAACATTGTTTTATCGATATCGTTATAAATAGTGTAGGCGGAATTACTAATCGAAAAATAAACTCCCTCCTTGAGTTCCGGCAGAATTCGAGCTAAGGCTAGTTTGGGAAAGCCGAGAAAGTGATGGACGAGAATTACGGCAAATAAAGCAGCAATCGTACTGCTAACTAAATATAAACTCACCCATTCCAGTAGATTAGGTGTGGGGAAAAAGTGCATCAAAGCAAGCGCGGCAACCACCTTGGTAAACATGATGGAGATACTAATTTGGGCTGAGATATTTAAGCGATCAACAGCTTGAAATGCTCCTCCAGCAATATTAGAAATACTTCCAAAAATTAGATCGCTGACTGCGACTAAAAATATCGGTAATATTGAAATCGATCTCGGTAATAAGAGCGGACTAATTAGGGCTAATATCCCCATGAATCCTACCCCCGTTACAAGTACCATCCACAGTGCATTGCCCCAATACTCTCTGAATAACTCTCGGTTTGTGGCCACATTTTTGAGTAATAGAGTATCAATTCCTAGACCGATAAATGGAGAAACGATCGCTACTAATGCCGTTGTGCCCACAAATGCACCATAATTTTCCACCCCAAGGGTGCGGGCAATAATTACAAAATAGGTAGCTTGGAGCACTAATCGGAGTCCTTTGCCTACTAGTAGCCAGAGAGCACCCCGAACTATCTGATGCTGAAGTAATCGATCGATCTGTAAACGGAGATACTTTAAAGGTCTCATGATAATTGTAAAATCTAACTTAATGTAGATGGTTGTTCTAAGACCTTATTCTGTCGAAAATTGACCATTGCCAATGAAAAAGCAACAGCTACATATAGTACCCAAAATAAATCATTGCGGTTGAGCAGAGAACTTTCACTAAAATTAGCTAAAATTAAATAGCTGAGATATAATAACGGCCAAAACCCATCCCAAGACTTGTTGATTCTTAAACAAACTACTCCGCGAATCACACTGGTTGCAAATCCGATGGTAAATATCACTACACCAACTAATCCCAACTCTAGCCACAGATCCAACAGTCCATTATGGGCGTTGGGTGGTGTCCACTTTGCAGCATACCAAATATATGCGCCAGGACTATTCCAATCACTCCAGAAGGCACTATAACCATAGCCCAACCACTGTTGCTTGCCAATCATCTCAATGATATACGGCCAAATATCTGTCCGACCAGTTAGTGTTGTATCTTTGCCAATTGTCCCCAATAAAGTTGCCGCATTTGCGCTAAACCATAAGGAGAAACTAGCACCAAGGGCAACTATGGCAATTATTGATGGCAGCAAAATCTGATATCGCCAGCGGAAAACACTGTAAATCGGGACGATGGCAAAAATAGCTCCAAAGTTAATCATCGATGATGACGACTTTGATAATAACAATAAACCAAAGGATAATCCTAAGCCTGTCCAGGGAATCCATCGCCATTGTTTAGTATCCATCGCTAGTATCAAAAACACCATTGCGCCAATTGTGGCCATTCTGCCCAACAAATTTTTATGGACATAGATCCCCCGCCAAGCACCAGTATGCACCCCTGCTGGCATAATCCCGTATTTAGGAATAACGATGGCGAACAGAAAGCTCATGATAATAATTATCCCAAAACTCCAGCCAAGTAGCTTGAGTTGCTCTCTGATAGTGTATCGAGAAGCTAAGTAAAGTCCGAACAATGTAGTGCCAGCTAGGGCAATGCTCCGAACCCGCGTTAGTTCTGGAGTTGAAGACCAAATTAGTGATAATAAAGCCATGCCAATTAATAGCACAATTGTCCAATCTTTGGTCACAACATAAATTGCCTTTTTCCATCGAGCAATTAATAGTAAAAGTGTGATTAAATAATTGGCGAAAAATAATAATTGTAAACTCGAATAGTCAGTGGGATCTGGACTAATTTCAAGTGCACCTTCTCCAGCACCGCCAGAAAGAATTAGGGGTAACGGGCCAGATGAATAAAATACAAATGAAACAATCGTAAATAACTGTTCGACAATCTGTAATCTTTTGTTCATAAGACTTTCAAGATCTGTCGATCGACTATTCGAGCTACTTGCCAAGACAGTTGATAAATTAACTCTAACACCGCCGTTATATTTTTCCTAAACACAGTTTGATTTTTTCTGCCACAACTCGAATATTTGGCTCCCTTAAAACTTCGTAGTGAATACTTGGAACATCATAGATGTCTAGCTGGCCATTTACCAAGTCGCCCCAGCCGAGATCTTTGGATAATGAGTAATCCAAAGTTTGAACTTGACAACGAAATAAGCTAACATCACCCACATAAGATTGAGCTTGATAATCTCGATTTGCTTGAAAATTAGTATCAATTAGATGCAGAATTTGAGGGCTAGGAGTTGTTATTTTTGACAAACTTTCAATTAACAATTCGCGATAATTAGGATTCTTAAATCGGTAGTCAAGTCGATCTCGAATGTATTTTTGGCGATCCTTGACTTGGAGATGCAAAAGATTATAAAAATGAATTTGGATCGATTTGGCAAATGATGGGCGAACCTTTTGTAAAGTGGGAGAAATGAGATCTACCAATCCTAGAAAAGCCACCTTTTTACCTTGAGATTGGAGTTGCTGGGTGATCTCCCAAGCGATCGTCCCACCAAAGGAGTAACCTAGGAGTAAATATGGTTCATTAGGTTGAATTGCGAGCATTTCTTTGATGTACAGACTTGCCATCTCCTCAACTTGGTTTAGCGGTGGTTGCCGACCGTCCAAGCCTTGTGATTGTAAACCATAAATCGGTTGGTCATCACCCAAATATTGCGCTAATGGGTAGTATTCTAAGACGTTACCGCCGATCGGATGAATACAGAATAATGGTGGTTTTGAACCATGCGGTTGAATCGGCACGAGGGAAGACCAATTTTGATTGTCATCTTTTCGGCTCAATACATCAGCAAGTTTTTCAATTGTCTGGGCTTGAAAGAGAGTTGCTAGGGGCAAATTTCTGTGCCAAATTTGTTCGATTTCGGCAAATAACCGGACGGCAATCAGTGAATGACCGCCCAATTCAAAGAAGTTATCACGAATGCCGATCGATTCAATCCCCAGAACTTGCTGCCAAATTTTGGTGAGTTCAAGTTCTAATTGATTGCGCGGTGCGATAAATTCATGTTCTGCGGCTCGATCGATTGTTGCTGTACCATCCCAGGCGACTAACGGCGTTTCTGTCGGATCGAAAATCGGTAACTCGGCAATCGGTCGATCGGGATTTGCCACAATCCCCTCGAGTAAGGTCTGAAAATGCCCTAACAGCCGATCGATTGTCCCAGCATCGAACATATCAGCATTGTAGTCAAAGACCATCCCCAGCCCTTCATCCTGTTCCCGCATCACCAGGATCAGATCGTACTTAGTTTGACCGTGATAGATATAGCCAAATAAGGAAGTAATCGTCAGATCGGGTAACTTCACCGCCGCCATCCCGCGACCATTCGACCAGGGCGGATTGAGGGCAAATTTGACCTGGAATAGGGGCGATCGATCTTGCCGTTGTTCTGGTCTAAGTTCTTCTACCAGCTTCTCAAAGGGTAGATCCTGGTGGCGATAAGCTCCAACGCATTCTTGGCGGACGCGATCGACTAATTCCCGAAACGTCGGATTGCCAGCGAGATTGGTTCTTAGGAGGAGGGTATTGGAGAAAAAGCCGATCGACTTTTCTAGTTCCGCTTGTCCCCGTCCGGTACTGGCAAAGCTAATTAGCAGATCTTCTTGCTGGGAGTAGCGATAGAGGAGGACGTTAAACGCTGTCAGCAGCGTCATGAATAGGGTGCCGCCGGAGGTTTGACTCAATTTGGTCAAAGCAGTCTCCAACGCCTTGGGCAGCATTTTGGCGGCTCGATCGCCCCGATAGGTCGGCACGCCTACCGGACGAGATCGATCGAACGGCAATTTAATTGTCGGTAAATTACCCGCCAGTTTTTGCCGCCAATAATTCACCTGTGACGCTAACACCTCCCCTTGCAGCCACTGCCGTTGCCACTGGGCAAAGTCAGCATACTGAATCGGTAGGACGGGTAATTGGGGCATTTCACCCCTAGCAAATGCTTGGTAACTAGCGATCGTCTCTTGGTAGAACAGATCTGACGAAGCCCCATCGCAGACAATACTATTCATATTCCACAGCAAGAGATGCTCGCGATCGGTCAATCGGAGCAGCATTACCCGCACAGTTGGCCCATTAGTCAGATCGAAGGGCTGATGTGCTTCGGCGGTGGCTAATCGGAGTGCTTCGGCTTCCCGTTGGGTGGCGGGTAAGTGCTGGAGATCGAAGATCGGTAGAGTGAGAGTGACATCGGGATCGATCGATTGAATCGGCTGCCCATCCACGACGGGGAAAGTCGTTCGCAGCACTTCATGACGACTGAGGACATGTTGTAAGCTCTGCTCCAAGGCAGGGACGTTCAGATCGCCAGTAAATCGGACGACGACGGGTACATTATTCGCCGAACTATGGGGTTCAAATTGATAGAGAAACCATAACCGTTGTTGCCCAAAGGATAGGGGTAAATGCCCCGTGCGATCGACAGGCTGCAAGGGGGGCATCGGTGAACTTGTCCCCGCCCCGATCGATTTGAGAAAATCAATGATTTCAACTTTGCGGATTTTTAACTGCGCCAACAATTCCGGCGAGAGGGTATTTTTTGCCGCCCGATAGCGTAATTTATCGCCGTCTAGCCATAATTTGATTTCCTGTTGACGGAGTGTTGATATTAATTCGGTGACAGTACTCATTTATAGTTCTCCTTCTTCATCATCATCGGCTAGATCGCCATGAGCGGCAGCTACACCTTGATTTGCCCACAATAGTGTCTCCACTCGTTCGGCTAAGGCAGCGATGGTGGGTAACTGAAATAACGTGGACATCAAAATCTCGACTTGGAAAACTTGCCGCAATCGAGACACGACTTGAATGCCGAGCAAGGAATAGCCCCCTAGTTCAAAGAAGTTGTCATCAATGCCCACCCGTGGCAGATTGAGGACTTGCGCCCACAGATCGGCGATTTGCTGCTCGATGGGTGTGCGGGGGGCAACATAGGTCGCGAGCCGTTCTAGCCGTGCTTGATGGGGTTGGGGGAGTGCTTGTCGATCGACCTTACCATTGGCGGTGAGTGGCATTGAGGGGATCGATACCAAGGTGTTCGGCACCATGAAATCTGGTAACTGCTCTTGTAAATAGCGACGCAGATCCAAACTAAGTTGGGTAGCATCTTCACCCTCGGCGGGGACAAAGTAGCCCACCAGAGTTTTTTGCCCTGGTAGATCCGATCGAACGATCGCGACAGCTTCTTTGATACCAGGGCACTGTTGCAAGGCAATTTCAATTTCACCCAGTTCGATCCGAAAACCACTAACTTTGACTTGATTATCGATCCTGCCGAAAAATTCAATTTCGCCAGTGGGGAGATATCGAGCTAAATCGCCGCTTTTGTATAGTCGAGTATTCAGCGTCGGGTGGGTGATAAATTGCGTAGCAGTTAGTTCTGGACGCTGGAAATATTCCCGCGCTAAACCGTCACCACCGATATATAATTCACCAGGAATGCCGATCGGCAGTTGTTGGAGTTGGGTATCGAGGATGTATACCTGAGTATTGGCAATTGCTCGACCGATCGGCAGTGAAGCGTTAGGGTTTAAGGGTGGTGTAACTGGATAACAGCAGGTAAACGTGGTATTTTCGGTGGGGCCGTAGCCATTAATTAGCTGACAGTGGGGAACTGTATCGAGAAATTTCTGGACGTGGGGGACGGATAAAACGTCACCACCAGCGATCACTTGGCGCAATGGCTGAAGCGCATCAATTTTTTCATCGACAACTAAGTGAAATAAACCAGCCGTTAACCAGAGGATACTCACTTGGTGCTGCTGAATAATTTGGGCTAATTCATCTAAGGAGGGGGTATGGGGTGGGAAGATCGCTAGTTTGCCGCCATTGAGCAAACAACCCCACAGTTCCAAAGTTGCCGCATCGAAGGCAATCGGCGCAAGTTGGAGCCAGACATCTGATTCAGTCAGACTGACATAATTAGTTGCTTTGACTAATCTCACTACGCCGCGATGGGTGACACTCACGCCTTTTGGTTGTCCCGTCGAACCGGATGTGTACAGCACATAAGCCAAGTTATCGAGGTTTGTCTGATTGACTGGATTGGCTGAATCATGCTGACTAATCTGCGCCCACTCGGTATCGAGACAAATTAGCGATCCGGTGTAAGTGGGGAGTAATTTGGGTACTAAGGCGGCTTGAGTAAGCAGCAATTCGATCTGTGTATCCGCGATGAGCAACGCTAACCGTTCTGGGGGATAGCTGGGATCGATCGGGATATATGCGCCCCCAGCTTTGAGAATACCTAAAAGTCCCACCACCATGGCAATCGATCGATCGATTGCCATGCCCACAAGGACATCTGCGCCGACTCCCTGCGTTTGCAGATATGCCGCTAATTGATTCGATCGAGTATTTAACTCTTGATAGGTGAGTTGTTCGCCCTCAAATACCAGCGCAACCTTGTCAGGGTGCAGGGCGACTTGTTCTTCAAATAGCTGATGGATGCAGACTTGGGGATAGTCTGTCTGGGTATTATTCCAACTGGCAATCAGTTGTTGTTCGATGGCGGGCAAAATGGGTAAGGTGGCGATCGATCGATCTGGCTCGGCGACAATGTTTAGTAAGAGAGTTTCCAACTCAGCTAATCGATACCGAATCGTCTGAGCATCAAATAAATTGGTGTTGTACTGACATTCCAGGGTAATTTTGCCCTGTAATTCGGTGGCATTGATAAATAGTTCAAAATTCTCAAATCGGCGGGGATTGGAGTAAAATTCTACTGCTAATCCGTCAAAGGGCAGACTCTCCGCCGTCAAACCGCGATCGAGATTGAAGGTAATCGGCACGAGCGGAATCCGGCTGGCATCCCGTGGCAAGGCTAATTTAGTCAACAGACTGCCAAAGGTTAAGTTTTGCCGATCGTAAGCATCTAAAATCGGTGATTTTCGGCTGCGTACATAGTCAGCAAACGAGCGATGCCGATCGATTTGGCTGCGAAGGGGTAATAAATTTACACAGTGCCCAACCAGCCTATTTTGGCCCGAAGCTGCTTGTCCAGCGGTGGGAACACCGACCACTAGATCCTCTTGCCCCGTCAACCGATGGAGCCAAACTTCCACTCCAGCGAGCAGGATCGTCATCAAACTACACCCCAGATTTGACCCTAGTTGTTTGAGACTCGTCACTAGTTCCGGTTGTAGATCCCAGTCTTCCCGCGCCGCCGCAAACGTCCGTAACGATGGTCTGGGTCGATCAGTGGGAAAATCTAATATTGGCACAGAATCGGCAAATTGAGCTAGCCAGTAGTTCTCGGTCTCGATCGTCTCTGGATCGGTTGCTGCCTGTGCCTGAAAGGTGGCATATTCACTAAATAGATCTGCGGGATCGATTTTCGGTACTAGCCCCTGTTTAATTGCCGAATATAACCTACCTAGATCCGGCATCAACACACCCCACGACCAACCATCACAAATAATATGATGGGCAGTGAGGATCAGGATATGCTCTTGGGCGGCTAATTTGAGAACTTGGGCGCGAAATAACGGCCCATGTTCGAGATCGAAGGGTTGATTCACCTCTTGCGCTACTATCCGTGCTAGTTCAGCCGATCTCGCCGGGGCTACCCATCCGCTCAAATCGACTAGGGGGGCGATCGTTTCCCGTGCAGCAACGATACAGAGAGTGCTGCCATCTGCGCTAAAAGTAGTGCGGAGTGATTCGTGAGTATTCACTAATTTTTGCACCGCCGATTGCAGGGCAACCAGATCGAGTTCTCCAGTTAATCGCAGGGATTGGGACTCATTGTAAGCACAATTAGCCGCCGATCCCATTTGGACAGAAGCCCAGATTTCTCGCTGAGAGGCTGTCGCCGGAGCCGTCAGCAATAACTCACCCTCCGCAAAAGGATCGAACTCCACCGCAGTTAATTTAGCTTGAACATCACCGGATACTAAAACCATTACTAATAGCTAATTTATTTTAATAAGTTGTTTAATTTATGATTCCCGAATCCACTTGTCGATCTACCTCAATTCTCGATCGATCTATTCTTTATTTTGTTATCTGTGTAATTCAAAACAGACTGTGCCCTCGCCAGAGATAGTTTGATTTTTTTCGCCACCATTCTCACATTCGGTTCTTTCAGCATTCCTTGATGGGAGCCATCAATGCGATCGATTTCCAGTGTACCTAGTACTAAATCATCCCAGCCTAATGCTGGATGAATCGACTGTTCTAGCGTCTGGACTTGACAGCGAAATAGACTAACATTGCCGGGATAAGTTTGGGGGGAATAATCTCGACCAGCCTGTAAATTAGTATCGATGATCCTGAGGAATTGAGGAGTGATCGGAGTCAATTGAGCTAAACTATTAATCAGCGATTCTTGGGGATCGACATTTTTAAACCGATAGTTAATGCGATCTCTGATATATTGCCGTCGCTCCTGCCCTTTGAGTTGCCATAAGTTATGTAGATGAATCTGGATTGATTTAGCCAAGGGTGGACGAACTTTTGTTAAAGTCGGTGCATCAGAATCTAGCAATCCTAACCAAGCTACCTCTTTACCCTGGGCGTACAGTTGTTGGGCGATCTCAAAAGCGATCGTCCCGCCAAAGGAGTAACCGAGGATCAAATAAGGGCCATCAGGCTGAACTGTTAGCATTTCTTGGATATATAGACTAGCCATCTCTTCCACCCGCTGTAAGGGTTGTTTTTGACCATCTAAACCCTGTGATTGTAGCCCATAGATCGATTGTTCATCGCCAAGATAATTGGCTAAGGGGTAGTATTCCAAAATATTTCCCCCAATGGCATGAATACAGAATAATGGTGGTTGAGTATTCTTACCCGATCGAATCAGGACTAATGGCGACCAAGAGGAGATATTGTCGGATTGGCGGAGTAAATCGGCCAGGGTCTCGATCGTTTGGGCTTGAAAGAGTGTCGCTAAAGGTAGACTTTTATCCCAGATTTTTTCAATTTCATGAAATAGTTGAATAGCTAATAAAGAGTGTCCGCCTAATTCAAAAAAATTGTCCTGAATGCCGATTGATTCGATCCCTAACACTCGCTGCCAAATTTCGGTCAGTTGGAGTTCAATTTCATTATGTGGGGCAACAAAAGTGTCTGCCAATTCTTCTCTGGTATGAATTGGGGTAGGTAGGGCGCGCAGATCGACCTTGCCGTTGGGTGTCATTGGCAAAGATGGGAGCAACACAAACATTGCTGGCACTAGATAATTGGGCACCTGTTGGGCGATAAAATTACGCAAGTCACTAATTTTTGGCGGTGGATTGTCACCATCGACAACACAGTAGGCAACTAGTTGTCGATCTCCAGGACGATCTTCCCTCACCATAACTACCGTCTGGACGATCGATCGATGTCGATCTAGCACCGCTTCAATTTCACCTAATTCAATCCGAAACCCACGAATTTTCACTTGTCGATCGATCCGACCGAGAAAATCGATGTTGCCATCGGCGCGATAACGGACTAAATCACCTGTTTGATACAGCCGTTCACCAGATACTTGACTAAAGGGATGGGGGATAAATTTGGCTGCGGTTAAATCTGGGCGATGGAGATAACCACGCGCCAAGCCCACCCCACCGATATGTAATTCTCCCGGTACTCCAATCGGTACTGGCTGGAGATTGGCATCAAGGATATATACCTGGACATTCGGCAGGGGGCGACCGATAGGGATCGCCAAATTTAGATCTAATTCTGATAAATCAGCCCACAATGCACTAATTGTCGCTTCGGTGGGGCCATAGGTATTGATGAGTTGCACTCGTGTACCTACGGCTTGCTGCCAAGCACGGTACCTAGCTGGAGCGATTTGTTCGCCCCCAATCACTACCAAGCGTAGATCCGGCGGCAATTCTAACTTTTCGGTTTCTAGTCTGATGGTTAATTCGTGCCAATAGGCGGTAGGTAAACTAACAATGCTAATTTGCCACTCCCGACAGTGACGCAGAAATGTGCCAATTTCCAAGGTTTCTGGCGTGCGGAGGACTAGAGTTGCTCCGGCTGCCAGACAGGTGTAAATTTCTTCAGCACTGATATCGAAGTTGAGGGACGTAAATTGTAAGATCCGATCGACTGATGTAACTTGATATTCAGTAGCGGCGGCGGTGGCGTAATTGACGAGGGAGCGGTGTTCGATCAGAACGCCTTTGGGTATTCCGGTCGAACCAGAGGTATAGATGGCATAAGCTAAGTTGTGCGGCTGTATCCCTGTGGTTAAATTCTGGGTAGACGAATGCGGATCTATCTGGGGTAAGTCTCGATCGATACAAACTACCCGTGCTTGATTTACGGGCAGTTGCTCGATTAATTTGGAGTGGGTAACTAACACCGAGATTGCTGCATCCTCAATCATCAGCGCGAGCCGCTCTGGTGGATAAGTTGGATCTAATGGCACATAAGCTCCACCAGCTTTTAAAATGCCCAAAATCCCGACGACCATCTCGATCGATCGTTCGATACTGATGCCGACAAGTGTATCTGGTTTAATACCCAAACTGTGGAGATAATGTGCTAACTGATTTGCCCGCTGATTTAACTCTCGATAGGTGAGTTGTTGCCGTTCAAATGCGACTGCGACAGTATGGGGGTGAAGTTCTACCTGCGCTTCAAATACTTGATGGATACATTGAGTCGATGGATACGCTCGAGCAGTATCGTTCCACTCGATCGACAGCCGCTGCCAGTCTCGATCGCTTAATAATGATAGACTGCCAATCGATCGATCTGGATCGTCAATAATTCGCTCGATCCACACATTTAGCTGGGTTAACATCTGTGTAATACTCTGTCGATCGAACAGATAAGGATCGTAATCACAACACAATTTGTCGCCGCGATCTGTGATAACAAAGGTTAACCCATGCGTGGAGCTACCCTGATAATTTTCCAAGTCGGCAACCAGGGCAATGCTTACTGGTAGCCGCTCTTGCTCATCTAATTTGGCTAGTGGCTTCAATTCGGGATATCTCAGCAGGACATCCCGCGCATAAGTCTGTCGCTGTTGGCTGATGGCGACCTGTTGGCTGACCGCCGCAAAATTCTTGGCAAAACTGAGGTCTGGGTGAAGATCGATCCGACAGGGAACTGTATCGACAAATAAATCTAACAATCCAGTTAATCGCCGATCTAGTTCCGCAGATCGCCAGCCAATATCAAAGCTATTTTGCTGGGAAATTCGCGCCAAAAAAGCAACAATCGCCACCAATAGAAAATTACCCTCAGCGAAGGCAGTGTGATGCTGTGCGAAGAAATCATTTAACCCTGGGGGACAAGACCACTCTTGCCGTTGAGATGTCCGGGCAGAACCGCTCGAAATTGTCGCCAAGGGGATGGGGAGTGGGTTCAGTTTCGCCAATCGCTCGACCCAAAAACTTTCATATTTAACTAAACTAGTTTCAAATTGGGCAATTTTAGTTGTTATTTCTCGATCAATATCGGTCAATCGATCGCCAATTTGCCAGTGAAATTCATTCACTAATGCTGCAATAGATAAAGGCGATCCATCTAAGGCATAAATTCCGGCAATGCGTAGATCGTAACTCCTGGTAGCGACTGTCAACCAATCAGACTCGATCGCCACAATTGTTCCAGGCAGAAACTGGGAAAGTTCGCTCAGAACTTCAGTGCTAGTGACAATGATTGCGTGATTGGCGATCGTTAATTTGGGCAGACCGATATGATTTTCATAGTCGCCAAACGTCAACGCTCTAACCATTGCATGGATACTTTCGGCATCTAGAGTCCAGGATAAAATACATCCAGGACTAGGCCTGTGCCCGCGAGAAAAATAACTACGCTCTGCTAAATTTTGCTGAGTTAAAACTACTTCTCCATCGATCAGTTCTTCAACTAATCGATCGAACAATTTGAGAATTTCGGCATAACATCTAATACTCAAACTAAATGTGGTTTCATTGTCGGCTAGCTCGAATGAACTCTGCCTAAAAATATCCCCACCATCGATCGTTGTTGTGATTTGATGCCAAGTCACACCATGAATTTTTTCGCGATGAAAAATAGCCCAAGCTGGTGCATTTAAACCACCATATTTCGGTAGCAGTGCATCATGACAGTTAATTGCCCCCCGCCGAGGTAGCTCGATAATTTCTGGAGGCAAAATTACTGAATTAGAAATACTAAATAGATAGTCAAATGGTTGTTGAGTTAAAAATTCTTGAATATCTGCTGTTGGCGGAACGATCGGGATATTCTGTGTATGTGCCCAACTTTCGATCGATCTACCTGTGGAAATTATTCCGAGAATTTGACAATTATGTTTCAGTAGAGACTCGCCGCAGGGAATCAAGAAAGATTCGCGACCAATTAGATAACAACTAAATGCTGCTGAAATCGAACAATTTACCAATCCAGGCGAATTCTGTACCCGATTTTTATTTAATGCAGTTATTTTAGATTGAAGATAATTTGATGAAAAAACCATAATTAAAATTTAATATATTATTGATTTATGTTAATTATTGCTCTCGCACTCAACCTTCAACTATATTTTTTAATTATTTACCCAATTATTTATTTTAAGATCGAGGATGATTGCCAATTTAATGATTTTGCGAAATTACGCACTGGCAATTCGATAAATCTGTAGGTCACTGAAGCGCATAGAATAGTGATTAAAACAAATCCACATAACGCGATCACCGCTTGAATTTGATTCAGGCTACTCCCAAAAGCTAGATGAAACTGGTAGTTCCAGCTAAACTTTACCAATTCAGCAATCGGCCAATGAATCAGATAGATCGAGTAAGAAATAGTTCCAAGATATAACATTAATGGCGGATTGACAAATTTAGTCACAGATCCAGATTTTGTGTACGAAATAGCTAGAATAAGGATAGAAAAAGCTGGGAGAATTGCCCAATCATGGAGACTGCGTAATTTGTCAGTCGAATTATGTAAAATTAAGACTATCCAAGTAATTGAGCCAATTGCCATGAGATCGAGGTTCCAATATTGGCGATAATTATCGCGGCGATAAACTTTGTAAGTAATAATTCCTAAGATACATTCTAGCCCACATCTCGCGATCGAAGGAATGCCAATAATTGCATCCAAGTTTCCTCGGGTGAATTTGATTAATAGAAAAATTAAAATCAGTGCGGTGGCATAGGTAATCCGATCTAACTTGGAGTTATTTTTTGCCAATAACACGACTAGGAATGGAAATATACCATAAATTACAAATTCCACACTCACCGACCAAGCAGGCTCATTCCAGTAAGTATTGCACCAAAATAAAGGTGGACAATTGAGATCGAAAGCTTGGAGGAGGAGAAGATTAGCAAACAGAGCAGTTAAGTTAAATTTGCTAGTAAATGCCAACGGATCGAGTAAATATATTTTACTAAATTCTAATCCAACCAACAGGAGTAATGTAAATAGATGCAGTGGATAAATCCTGGCAAATCGCGACCCCAAATACGATCGATACTCAGCAAATCTTACCCCAGAGCCAAACCTGTCGAGATACACATGGGTCATGATAAACCCACTTAAAATAAAGAAAAAATCAACCCATAGATAACTATTTTTAAAAAATCCGGTGTAAGTTGATAGAATTTCACCCGATCGAGGTAATGTATAGTAAGAAAAATGCAGCACAACTACCGCTATTGCCGCAATACCGCGCAAAGATGTCAGCGATCGAATGTGTTGAATATTTTCCATATTTTCAATTATTTGTATCTTCTTGAAGTCGAAAATAAAAGCCTCGATAGCTAGGGACAAACTTCTCAGGATGAAAGGGAATATGACAGTTACGATCCCATTGCCAATGATCGATTAGTTGATAACCAATTTTCATCAAATTCTCAACAAATTCAGACCGATTTTGAATTTTATAAGGACAAACAGCATAACCAATATTCTGCAAAGTGATAAACGTTTGCCCATCATAAAACGGCACCCGATTAATCACCAGGTGTTTTGGTTTAGTCGGAAGTTGTCCCAAGATCTCCGCCAATGATAATTCTAGATATTGCAGAGTGCCACAAGTCAGAAATATTTCAGCCCCTTCAGCATCAGCATAGTGTTCGGTAAAAGATAATCCAGGGTTGTCAGTTTTGCGGGCTAACTCAGCCCCCGCCGCAATTACCTCCGGGATATCACACACTACCCAGCGCAGAGACTGGGGATAGTCCAAAAATTTCCGATAGGTATAATAACCATGGCCAACATTCCCACCGAGATCGAATACCCTCGAACTATTACTAAATGCCGATCCTAGCCACACCACCACCGGATAGTCCGTCGGATTAAATTCATCGGCTTCCCAGGCAGATGTAAACTTAGCCACTGAAGCCGCATGACGAATTTCCGGTTGATTGTAACCAGCGTTAGCCTTGTGCGGAATAGCCGCTAATGCTGCCGCAAAGCTATCATAGACACCCCGACAAGCGGTAATATCTCGCGGAAAACTCCAGTAAGCTCGATAGTAGTCTGAGATAATTGGTAGTTTAGTGACAATTTTTCGGATAATTGTCTCAAGTCTCTCTTTGATTCGACTTGAAGAATTTCTCTGCGCTCTCTGCGTCTCTGCGGTTAAAACCATAAGTGTGTCATGACAAGTTGTGTGGATAGTGAGTGGGTAGTGATACTCCTATTAAGACGAGTGCTTATTGTGTAATTGCTGGTGGGGAGAACCCGGATCTGGGGGGTTTCCCCCCCAGACCCCCTCCCAAGGGTTAGTTAGTGGGAATCGTAGATTTTGGAGTTGGGATTTAATGAGAAACACCAGCAATCTGTAAATACTTACCCTGACGTTGGGGATCGGGGATATACCAAGCAGGATTACCTTGGGGATCTCGCCCTAATTTGGCATCAGGATGGGGTGGATGGGTGGGGATAGTGAGTGAAGGGAGGGGATTAAGCGGTCGCTTCGGTGGTGCCGCCAAGAAGCCAGCAGCCTGCAATTGGGCGATCGCATTTTGGAAGGCTGCCATCACCAGTACCAAATCTGCATCGGTATGAGCAGTAGTCAGGAAACAAGGACGACCATCCCAAATATGTACTCCTTGCGATCGCAATAGATAAAATAACAGATCGCCATAGGCAAAATCAGGGGCATATTTGACCATAAATAATGAGCCAAAATTATATGCTGTAAACGGTGCTTGAACAGACTGAAAATAACCCATCAATTCACCGACAAATCGATCAGTTTTGGCATTGAGATCTTGTTGTAAACTAGGGCCACTTTCTTTTAAATGTGTCAGCACCGCTTTGGCAGCAGCTAGGGCTAATGGGTGCCGGACAAAGGTACCCGCAAAATAAGTCACCCCAACTTCAGGGATCGAATCATCGCCAAATTCCCACCACCCACCATCGAGGGCATCCAGATATTTAGCTGTACCAGCAACCACCCCAATCGGCAAGCCGCCGCCGACAATTTTGCCGTAGGTGGCGATATCCGCCTTGATGCCAAAATGCGCTTGGGCACCACCAGGATGGATTCTAAAGCCAGTCACAACTTCATCAAAAATTAACGGAATATCAAGCTGCTCGGTAAATGTTCGCAGTTGCCGGAGTAATTCGATTGGCTGATACTCTGGGCGACGACTTTGGACAGACTCCACCATCACACCAGCTAATTCATCAGCGCGACTAGCCAGGATTGCCAGTGCATCAGGTGAGTCATAGTCGATGACCACAATATTTTCGACCATTTCGGGCGGTATCCCTGGCGCAGCCGGAATCGATCGCAATTTCTTACTTCCACGCACGATTACTTCATCGAACATCCCATGATAGGCTCCAGAAAAAATCGCGATTAAATTGCGTCCGGTAATTGTCCGCGCCATCCGCATCGCCGCCAGTACAGCCTCCGAACCAGTATTGCAAAAAGCAGCTCGATCGAAATTAGTCATTTCGCACATCAGTTTAGCAACTTCGCCAACTAAAGGCGTTTGGGGGCCGATTTCCATCCCCAATTTTAGTTGAGCTTCGATCGCTTGGGTCACAAAAGGTGGCGACCAACCGAATAAATTTAAGCCGAAACCATTACTTAAATCGATGTATTCATTCTCATCTAGATCCCAAAGTTTAGCACCACTCGATCGCGCTACTACGATCGGATAAACCATCTCTTTCATCAACGGATTAAACCCTGCCGCCGTCCGTGGATCGGCTAAATGAACGCGATGTGCTTGGGCAAATTCTTTGGATTTCCCCGTTTTTTGGGTGTATGTCTGAATGATTTTATCTAAGCCACTACGCTGCTGTGGTGTCAAAGTTTTACTCTGACTTTTATTCGCAGTTGGCAACTTAATCCGACTCACCAATAATTCATCATCCTTATTAATCCCCTCCTGGGAGGGGCTAGGGGTGGGTTCCGCCTGGGATGTACTAGGGGTGGGACTCTCCAGGGAGGGGCTAGAGCTAACAGGGGGATTCACACCCAATAACACCAGTTGCTGCGCCATAATTTGCAACTGTTGGGCGATCAGATTTTCGACCCCACTAGCTGACACAGTTGGCATCGGTAATTGAGGTTTAGATCCATTGCCATTCAGAACTTCTGGAGGTTTAGAACCATTAGACCCATTAGAACCATTAGTATGTACTCGATCGCTAATTTCCCCGACTGGCAGATTATTGACCACCACGGCTGGATTAGCTGGCAACATTTCCGGCGGTAAAGTCTGAGCTAAAAAATCAGCCAAGGTGGCATAACTGGGGTAAATTTCTAATAATTGTCTGAGCGTAACTTTAACCTTAAACTTCTTTTTCAGAGCCAATCCCACCTGGGTTAACGAGAGCGAATCCAACCCCATCTCTAAAAACGTCATCGACTCGTCCACACCAGTCATTTCTAGTCCTGATGTTTCCTCAATTACTGCTTTAAGTGTTTGAATAAGTGTCTCGTTACGGTTTGCTGACATAGCTGGCACTGGTGGTTCTGAAATGATGTTTTTGAACTGAACGGGAGGATCGATCGGTTGAAGGGCATTCTTGAGTCGATCTGGATGCACTGGGGGGTCGATCCAATAGCGTTGTCGATCGAATGGATAGGTCGGTAAGGGAATGCGCGATCGTGTTTCCTGTTGATAGAAGCTGTGCCAATCGATCGATCCACCATGTAGCCAGAGTTGTCCTACTGCTTGCAGCAAGGCTGTCCATTCGGTGGCATGATGATCTGACAGGGACGAGATGGCGATTTGCTGCTGGAGATCTTTGGCTTGTTGACGAGCTAATGTCGTAGTTGTCGTTCTGGGGCCAACTTCTAACAAAATCCGCGCTGGCTGCTGCCAGATTGTTTGAATCCCGTCGGCAAACCTGACGGTTTGACGTAAATGGGTAGCCCAGTATAGTGAATCTGTCGCCTGTTTGTCTGTGATCCAATCACCAGTTACTGTTGATACGAAGGGGATTTGTGGTGGTGATAATTTCACACCGCTGACAATCTCAGCAAATGGGGCGATGATGCCATCCATCATCGGTGAATGGAAAGCGTGAGAAGTATGTAACTCGCGACAGGCAATTTCTTCAGCTTCTAGTTGACGGCGGAGCAAATCGATTTGCTCAGTTTCCCCCGCAACAACGCACAGCGTCGGGCTATTAATCGCCGCAATGGTCATATTTCCCGTCAATCGGGCTTCCATCTCTGCCGCCGATAATCGCACCGAAAGCATCGAGCCGCCAGGTAAATCCCACATCAATCGCCCCCGTGCTGCTACCAACATCAGGGCATCGGCTAAACTAAAGACTCCCGCCAGACAAGCAGAGACGAATTCGCCGATACTGTGCCCGATAGTAGCGGCGGGCTGGACTCCCCAGCTTTGCCACAGTTGCGCCAGCGCGTATTCGGTGACAAATAGGGCTGGCTGAGTAAATAAGGTCTGTTTGAGGGCGATTTCTGCCGTTGTCAGATCTTCAGGATCTGGATAGATGATCTCTCTTAAATCCTTTCCTAGTAGAGGTTTAAGGATTTCAGCACAGCGATCGACTACTGCTCTAAATACAGGCTCAGTATCATAAAGATTACGACCCATATTTACATATTGGGCACCTTGTCCGGGGAACATAAACACGATCGGTCGATCGCGTGTTTCGCTCTGGTGTTGCCATCCACGTGGAGACTCGGATAATCTGGCGATCGCCTCAGGTACATTGCCCGCTACGATACAGCGACGGTAATTAAATGTTTGCCGACCGCGATTGAGTGTGTAGGCGACATCGGCTAAGTTAATCTCTGGGTGGGCTGTGAGATGTTTTTGTAAATTAACGCTTGCCGCCGCTAAAGCTGTCTCAGTTTTGGCAGAGAGTAATAGTAACTGACCGGGACGGGAATCCCCCGAAGCTGTAGCTGGGGGAGCTTCTTCCAAGACAACATGAGCATTTGTCCCCCCCACACCAAAGGAACTCACCCCCGCCCGTCGGGGCGTAGCTCCAGCCACCCATTCAACTAATTGAGTATTGACGTAGAAGGGACTATCCGCTAAATCGAGTTGCGGATTAGGTGAAGCAAAATTGAGACTAGCTGGAATCTGCTTGTGGTAGAGAGCTAGGGCAGTTTTGATCAGCCCTGCGACCCCTGCTGCCGCCACTACATGCCCGAAATTGCTTTTGATCGAGCCGATCGCGCAAAACTGTTTAGCATCGGTCTGAAGCCGAAATGCTTGGGTCAGAGCGGCAATTTCGATCGGGTCGCCCAATGGTGTGGCTGTTCCGTGGGTCTCAATATAGGAAATGCTATCAGCCGGAAAATCAGCGGAGGCTTGCGCCATCGCGATCGCCTGGGCTTGTCCTGCTACACTAGGAGCGGTAAAACTGACCTTATCCGCCCCATCGTTATTCACCCCCACACCGCGAATTACGGCATAAATGCGATCGCCATCAGCGATCGCTTCTGCCGCCCGTTTGAGGACGACTAAACCCGCACCATTATTAAACATTGTCCCCTGACAATCGGCATCAAAGGGGCGACAATGCCCATCCCCAGACAACATCCCACCCGCTTGCGCCAGATAACCGCTATTTTGGGGCGTAGTCAAGGAAATACCACCCGCGACGGCTAAATCGCACTGATGGCTAATTAATGATTGAAACGCCTGACTGACGGCGACGAGGGAAGTAGAACAAGCCGTACTGACAGTCACAGTTGGCCCGGTGAGGTTGAGTTTATAAGCGGCACGAGTCGTCAAAAAGTCTTTTTCATTTGCCAACATCGTCGGAAATTCACCCACTCGATCGATAATTTCCTGGCGACCGCAAATATGTTTAGCGAAATAGGTATTTTGACCGCAGCCAGCGTATAAACCAATTAATCCAGCGAATTTATCTGGTGTATATCCGGCATTTTCTAAGGCTTCAACTACTAGTTCTAAAAACACTCGCGCTTGCGGGTCCATGACCTCCGCTTCACGGGGATTAATCCCAAAGAATGCTGCATCAAATGTCTCTCCACCTTCAATCATTCCTCTAGCTTTCACATAACTAGGATCTTGGACAAGTTGCGGATCGATACTAGGATCTAACTGAGCATCTGTAAAAAAAGTTGTTGATTCAATCCCCGCACAAAGATTGTGCCACAATTCATCAATATTCTTCGCGCCGGGAAATCTACCGACCATCCCGACGATCGCAATTCCATCATTATCAGTTGATAATCGATCGATCTGATGTACTGAATTAGCCGTTAGAGGGTTAGAGATATTATCTAAATATTTAGCTAATTTAGCGATCGTCGAATGCTGAAATAACTTAACGATCGGTAAATCTTTAATCCCCAATTTCTGTTGGATACTTACAGCAACCTGAAGGATTAAAATCGAAGTGCCACCCAGATCGAAGAAATTATCATCAATCCCAACTCGATCGATTTCCAAGATCTCTACCCAAATATTGGTGAGGAGTTGTTCTCGATCGGTTCGTGGTGCAATATATGCCTGTTCCAGTTGGGGACGTTCCCGACTGGGGGCTGGTAATTGATGGCGATCGACTTTACCATTTGGGGTTAAAGGTAAGGATTCCAGCAGGATAAATATCGCTGGAATTAGATAATCTGGTAATCGTTGCTGGAGAAAATCTCGAAATTTATTCAGTGAATATGTATCGCGATCGTGCAAGACAAGATATGCAACTAATTGTTTTTCTCCTGTCCCTCGTGAACGAGCTAAAACGACATTCTCTCTAACATTAGAATGTTGAGCAATTGCCCGTTCGATTTCGCCTAACTCGATCCTAAATCCGCGAATTTTGACTTGATGATCGATTCTACCTAGAAACTCAATATTCCGATCGGGTAAATAACGAACTAAATCCCCAGTTTTATACAATCTGGACTGGAGATCGAAGGGGTTAGGGATAAATTTCGCTGCTGTCAACTCCGGTTGATTCAGATAGCCTCTCGCCAATCCATCACCACCAATATATAATTCACCAGCAATGCCAGCCGCTACTGGTTGAAGCTCATCATCTAGGATATAAACTTGGGTCTGTGATATCGCCTGACCAATGGGAATCGATTCGCCTTGTTTGATGGGTAAGGTAATTGGATAACAACAGGTAAATGTGGTGTTCTCAGTTGGCCCATAACCATTAATTAATTGACAACTTGTTATTGTTTGGAGAAATTTCTCAACATGGGGAACCGATAAAACATCCCCACCCGCCAATAGTTGCTTTAATGGCTGAAGCATCTCAACCTTGGTATCGACGATCGCGTGAAATAATCCAGCCGTCAACCAGAGGATATTTACTTGATGTTGCTGAATAATTTGACCAATTTCATCGATCGATAGTGTCTGTGGTGGTGGAATAATCAGCTTTCCACCATTTAATAAACAGCCCCAAATCTCTAAAGTAGAAGCATCAAAAGAGATCGGTGCAAGCTGAAGAAATATTTCAGCAGTAGTTAACCTCACATAGTTAGTTTGCTTGACTAATCTAACCACACCACGATGAACGACACTCACCCCTTTCGGTTGACCTGTCGATCCAGAAGTATACATGACGTATGCTAGATTTTCGGCAGTTACATCACTTAAAATATCATCATCCCGATATCGATCGATCTGCTCCTGAGAAGATTTAGTTAAATCAATATCTTGTCTCTGATTAGTCCGCGTAGGCGGACTTTCTATCACCAGCGGCGACTTCAGTCGCTGACTAACCGAATCATATTGGATCTGCTCCCATTCAGTATCTAAAACAATTACTTGGGCTGAACTTTTAGGTAATTGGCTAACTAAATGTGACTGAGTGAGGACGATCAATACCTGAGTATCTTGGAGCATGAATTTGATTCGCTCCTGGGGATAATTCGGATCGAGTGGCACATAAGCTCCACCAGCTTTGAGAATGCCTAATATCCCCATGATCGTTTCTAAAGATCGATCGACAAATATACCCACCAAACAGTCCGGTCGAACACCATGAGCAGCCAAATAATTAGCTAGTTGACTCGATCGATTATCTAACTCTTGATAAGTGAGTTGATGACCTTCAAATTCGACAGCTACTGAATCTGGTGTCAGTAATACCTGCTCTTCAAATAAATGATGAATACATTTGTCCATCGAACTAAGATCCAATATTAATATATGTTAAACCAGCTTGGTTAATTGCTTCTGCTGTCAATAAATTTCGACAATCAACCAGCAACTTAGTCCTCATTAATCTTCCAAGTTGTTGATAATCTATCTGTTGAAACTCTGTCCACTCCGTCATCAAAACAAGTCCATCAGTATCGACAACTAAGAGTTCTGGATTCTCAACTAAATTTACTCCAGTTAACTCTGGATGAACGATTGATTGATGAGAGATAATCGGGTCATAAGCCTTTACCTTTGCCCCCAGATTAATCAACATTTTGATAATATCTAGGGCTGGAGCATCGCGTAAATCGTCAGTATCAGGCTTGAAAGTCAAACCAAGTAAACCGATAGTTTTTCCCTTGAGAATTTTTAGCTCTTTCTGGAGTTTTTCGATTACCAAAGCACGTTGCTGTTGATTGACAGTGACAGTCGCTTTGAGCAACTTAGCATCATAGCCATAATCCGCTCCCGTATGAATCAGTGCAGCTAAATCCTTGGGAAAACAAGAACCACCCCAACCAATTCCCGCCTTCAAAAACTTATTACCAATCCGTGAATCTAATCCAATTCCAGTGGCTACTTGCGTCACATCTGCACCTACTCGTTCGCAAATATTGGCAATTTCATTAATGAAACTAATCTTTGTAGCCAAAAAGGCATTTGCGGCATATTTGATCATTTCTGCCGAACCTAAATCTGTGGTTAAAACTGGAACCACTGGTAAATTTTCGCGGTGAATAATCGGTGCATACAATGCTAACATCAGATCGATCGCCGCTTGATTATTACTACCCAAGACAATGCGATCGGGATTCAGCGTATCATGTATCGCCGAACCCTCACGCAAAAATTCAGGATTACTCACCACATCAAACTTGACATTGTGGCTTGGCTTCGTGTCAACAGTTGCTTCATTACCACCTACCCCAACTAAACTTAGCTGTTTTCGCGCTTCAGCTACCCCATCTAGTACCAACATCTTCACCCAATCACCAGAACCGATTGGTACAGTGGACTTATTCACGATTACCTTATAACTATCCTGGAGATGTTCGCCAATCCCTTTAGCGACAGCTTCCACATATTGGGTATTACTAGAACCATCCGGTAACGGCGGTGTACCCACTGCAATAAATAAAATCTCCCCATGTTCGACACCAAAAGCTAAATCGGTGGTAAACCTCAATCGTCCCGCAGTCATCGCCGACTGCATAATTTCTGATAAGCCTGGTTCATAAATTGGCGACTGTCCCGACTGCATCAACTCCACTTTGGCTGGATTATTGTCCACACACACCACATCATGTCCGATATGTGCTAGACAAGCCCCCGTCACCAACCCAACATACCCAGTCCCAATTGTACAAACACGCATATCTAATTTACTCCTGAATCTGATGAAAAATTGTGGATTCGATCGATCTCTGAAAGAATTGACTGATTAATAGATCGAATCAAGATTAATGAACATTGGCATGATCCCTAATTGTCGTGAAATATGCAATATGTGTATTCAATATATTGTGATCTAGATCTCTAAAAATTGAGACTCAGATCGCTAAAAGTAAGTAAATTTAAAAAAATTCAACGAATTGATCGATTCTATTAGAAATTATCATTTTGAACTCAAATTCTCCACCACTATAACTCTACCGTCAACTTTATCTTCAACAGCCAGATGACTGAATACTAATCGAGTTGCTAGTCTCGATCGATTGATATTTAAGCGAAATGTTGATTGACAAGATCTGTATTTCTCGGTAATGATAATATCGAGTGTCAATCTGGATAAAGCCCAAAATTTTTGCCAACTCTCAAATATGGTTATGGTAGTTAATAGCTGTGCTTGGATCGCTGTTTGAAGATCGAGCTAGAAGAACATTAAAGGCTATCGTCAATATGCAGAAACTACTACACACCAGAATCAATAAATATTTATTTACCGTTTATTATTTTAGCTTCAGGGTAACTTCATGACCGACTTGCACAGATTCACCCCCAGCCGTACTACCTGGCAGTCAGGGGACATCAGAGCGGCAAATTTTTTAATTCGGTGGCGCACCCTAGTCGCTGCGGTACAGTCGATCGGTTTAATGGTTCTCGATGGTTTGATGCTATCTTGTGCTTGGATTGTAGCAGATCGTGTTGGCACGCCTGTCGATGCCATTCATCTGTTTAGCTCAGTATTTCCGATCGCCATAGTTGGGGTAGGAACTCTGACAGCATCAGGACTCTATAGCACCGATGACAAACTTCACACGCTGCCAAAATTATTTAAATCACTAACGCTGGCGCAAATCATCTTATTAATCGCAGCTTTTTTCTACCATCCTGGTTTATGGGTATCGCGGTCAGTCTTTGTGCTAGCTTGGCTGTTGAGTCTACTCTTTGTGGGTGGAACTCGGTTTATCCTCAGTCGAGCAATCGTTCAAATTCGCAAACACAATCCAATTTTTCAAACACCAATCTTCCTAATTGGTAACTCAGCAGAAGTTGAGAAAGTTGGAAAATTGCTAAGTCGATCGCGACAATTTAGAATTGATGGGAAGATCGATTTGTCAGACTGGGACATGGATGATCAATTAGATCGAATTATCACGCGGATTCGATCGCATAATGTCAGTGAGGTATTTATTTGCTCTCAGCAGTTGGAGAACGATCGCATTCTCCTGTTTTGGAGCCTCAAATCAGCCGGTATCCATCTGCGGGTAATTCCCACTGGACTCGAACTACCGCAACAATCTTCGGAAACCAAGATGATTGAGGAAATTCCCACCATCCGCTTCAAATCCCTGCCGATTTTCGGCGTGAATTTTTGGCTCAAACGCGCGATCGATCTATTAGCAGCATCCCTAATTCTAGTCTTGATTAGTCCAGTTCTCTTGATAATTGCGATCCTAATCAAATCGACATCTCCAGGACCAATTTTCTACAGACAGGATCGAGTCGGCTTAAAGGGTCGTCATTTTCAAGTGTGGAAGTTTCGCACAATGGTTGAAAATGCCAGTGAATTGCAACAAGAGTTAGAAGCAAAAAATGAAATTAAAGGTGGAGTGTTATTTAAAATTAAGAATGATCCTCGAATTACCAAAGTTGGTAAATTTCTCCGTCGTTATAGTTTAGATGAATTGCCACAACTGCTCAATGTTCTACAGGGAGAAATGAGTCTGGTTGGCCCTCGACCACTTCCCCTCAGAGATGTCGCCAAGTTTTCTAAGGATCATTTTCTTCGCCATGAGGTTCTACCTGGGATCACCGGTTTGTGGCAGGTTAAGGGTCGTTCTAATGTCGATTCTGACGAAGTTTTTTATTGGGATACCATCTATATTCTCCAATGGTCACTTGCTCTCGATCTAAGTATTCTCTTTCAAACATTTAGAGCAGTTTTGACGAGAGATGGGGCGTATTAGCTTAAGGATTATTTTATACAAACTGAGTATAGCAATCCTAAATTAGTTGCTAATTTAGCTGAAATCTTATCCCTTGCTAGGCAAGGATTTTACATAAGGTCAGCTAGTGAAATCATTTAGGATTGCTATGGTTACGCTGTTAGTCTACAGGCGGGCACATTGATCTTCTTTGCTACCTTTAACTACGTTACCGCTGCCGACTGGAGCAGGTCGATTTTCTTTACATTGTAGATTGCTGTTGATCTGGTTGCGATTAATCTGCACACCACCAGTATTTTTAACTACCTGGAGACTGCCCCCAATTTTATTGCTATTGGCAGCTAGAGAACCGCTATTAGCATCGAATTGAACATCTCCCTTAATGCTGGAGGCAGAAATATTTGCAGACCGTCCTTGTTTAACTTGGACACTACCACCTACAGTTGAACCAGCTAAGACATTTACCGCAGCAGCATTCTCCCCCTGAACATTACCGTTAATGCGTGCGCCTCTTGCTGTCAAGACAGCATTAGACTCAACTTTTACAGTACCCTTGACGATAGTACCGTTGAGAGTACAGCTTTTACCGGAAGGTACTTTAACGTTATCGACAGTGATGGCACCCAAGGTACTTTGGCAAGAGATTTCTTCCGCCATGGCAGGGGCGATCCCAACACTCATGCTGGACAGAGTTAGTGCAGCAATCGCCAAGAAATTTGTGGTTTTCATATTAATATCCTTGCTTGTGTGAATGTAGTTGTAAACTGTAACTATTCATACAATAAGGTGTATTCATGAAGGATTTATGAACATTCAATGAGAGAGTTCTTAGACTCTAAATTATGACCTCTAATCACTACTCTGCCGATAGTGTTCGATAAAATCTTGTACCTGTTGCCGATATTCCCGGAGAGTTTCATCGACCCAATTGCGATCGTGACCGTTAACATAAATATGCACTAACGGTTCACCAGCATCAGGCAGAATCAGAATCCAGCGATCGTCCTGATAATTGACAATTTTGACACCATCTTCAGTGTCTAAATACTCTGGTTGGTGAGTTTCCAGGATATGTCGCATTAAACCACCTTTTGCCGTCCAGGGACAGCGGAGAGCATGATGGCGGTAGAAGACGCGGGGCAATTCGGCGCGAATGCTACTGAGAGAGCGATCCTGACGGGTGAGCATTTCAATCAGTTTAGCGATGCAGAACATCGCATCGAAGCCGGGATGAAATTCAGGGAAGATAAAACCCATTTCTCCGCTCCCGCCGAGTACGACATTAGGCAACTGCTGACAGGCTTCCATCAGGGCTGTGGGACTAGCTTTCGTGCGCTTGACTTTGCCGCCATGACGACGGACAATTTGCTCGATCGCACTCGAAACTTGGACAGGGACGACGACGGTGCCGCCAGGATAGGCAGTGAGGACAACTTGCACCATTAAGGCGGTGAGCATTTCACCACGAATGGGTACCCCTTCTTCATCAACAAGAATCAGTTGTTCGCCATGAGCAGAGACTTGGACACCGAAGGCAGCTTTGAGGGCGACGACGACATGGCCGAGTTGATTGAGCAATGCTTCTCGCTCATTGAGCGTCAGGGACATCTGATTGAGACTGGCGTTGAGGACCACGGCATCACAACCAAATTTCGACAGGAGTAGAGGCAAAATCGCCCCGGAGACAGCATAAACATAGTCAACTACCACCTTGGAGCTAGCCTCACGAATCAGATCGAGATTTAGTTGCTTCTGGAAGGCTGCTTTGTAAATATCCATCCCTTGAGAAAAGCGATTAACATCACCTATTTCGGGAATTCTGGCGCGGCGAAGATCTTCTTTGAAGTAGGCAGATTCGATTTTTTTCTCCTGAATAGTGGAAATATTAATCCCGCGATCGTCGAAGAATTCGATTAAGATTGAATCCATCCGATCGGGATGTAACCGAACGTGAATCCCACCGACAACGGTGATTTCATCCTGGCGTTGACGCAAGGAATGGATAATCTTTCTGGCGACGGGGATGGCGGTGGCTTCGAGATCTTGAATATTAATCCCCACAGACATCAATCCAGCAATCAGCGATCGAGATACCATCCGCGACATATTTCGTTGATCGCGAGAGACTGTCACCTGGGAACCGATTTTAAGGGTTGAACCATAGGCAGCCCCCAATTTCACAGCAAACTCTGGTGTGATATCAATGTTGGCTAACCCTTGAACGCCACGTTGGGCAAAGAGGTTGCGGTGAGCAGTTTGTCCCCAAATCAAATTGATATTTAAGATCGCTAGGGGTTCGATTTCCTTATTCGGCCACACCCGCACATTGGGATTTACTTGAGCTTCTTCGCCGACGTTGCAGAGTGCCCCCAAAACGGCTCCTTCGAGCACTTGGGCACCGCGTCCGATCCGAACTCCCCGCGCCAGGACACAGCCCCGTAGCTGGGCATCCTCGCCGACGATCGAGCCATTACCGACGATGGGTCTTTTGAGGGTAGCATTTCGACCGATCGCTACATTATCGCCGATGATGGTTTCTGCGGAAATTTTCACCCGCGCACCGATCTTGCAATTAGCCCCAATTACCACTGGAGCCTCAATTGTGGCACTGGGATCGATATAAGTATTCGGCCCAATCCAGATCCCTGGGCTTGTTTCGGGGAATGGCCAATCGAGTTGCACTTTTCCCCGCAGGGCATCATATTGAGCTTCTCGATAGATGTCGAGTTGACCGATATCACACCAATAACCCTTGGCTAAATAGCCGTACATGGGGATATCATGGGCGAGGAGTTGGGGGAAGAGATCCTGGGAAAAGTCGGCTTCAGTGTCGGGATGGAGATAGTCAAGGACTTCTGGTTCGAGGATATAAATCCCCGTATTGACAGCATCAGAAAATATTTCGCTCGCCGATGGCTTTTCGAGGAAGCGGCGGATCCGATCGTCCTCATCGACGATCACTACGCCAAAATCAACTGGATTGGGGATTTGAGCCAGCACAATTGTCGCTTTAGATCCCTTGCGCCGATGAAACTCGATCGCACTAGTCAGGTCGATATCTGTCAGACTATCACCACTAATCACCAGAAATGTGCCGCCCAAGATTTCTTCGACGTTTTTAACGCAGCCGGCTGTACCCAATGCCCGTTCGGCTTCGATCGCGTAGTGAATTTTGACACCAAAATCACTCCCATCGCCAAAATACTGCTGGATTACCTCTGGCAGATAATGCAAGGTGATGATAATTTCATTAATCTGATGGCGTTTGAGTAAATTGATAATATGCTCAGCGATCGGGCGATCGATCGCTGGTACCATCGGTTTGGGTAGTTCACAGGTCAAAGGTCTCAACCTTGTCCCCGAACCTCCCGCCATCAATACTGCTCGCAGTTGCATATCTGTTTTTTAGGGAATCGTTACCCAGTACATATTCATTGTTATTCTATTTTTGGAGCCTGTCTCTGATGCGATCGCATAGGTTAATATATCAGGCTCAATAATTTAAGGAATCAGGCTAAAATAGATTGTAGACTGCCATAGTAGTGCAATTTCACTGCTAATTCTGTAACAACCGTCATTAAGCAAGATTTAGGCAAGACATATGAAGTTCGTTGTCATTGGTTTAGTTGGGGCTTATGGATACGGAGTCTGGAGGTTTTCGCGTAACTTCAATCGGACTAATTATCAGCGCACGCTGCCAACGAAGATTGTCCTCTCGCTACTTTGGCCTGTTTTCTATGTCGTTAATGCTTCCTATCGACAGAATTTCAACCGGGCACTAAAAGGCGGCGATTGAAATAATTTTTTGTGACTAAGATCCTGGACTATGGGGAAGAAATTACTTCGATCGCAGTCTATCGTTATTTTGAAGCCTGTAGATAGTAACACCAGTTGCTAAGTAACCCAAATTACTAGCTATAGATCGAGCTAAAAATGTGCCAGTGACCCAGAATAGCTGGTAGCATCGATCGATATCTACATATTCTCAGGCGACTATATTTATGACTACTGCGGCTCCCATTCCAGCATTTGCCGAAGGAATTCAGTATTTTGGGGAACAGCTATCAGGATTCGATACCTATGGCAAGACACCAGTTATCGCTGCTGGACAAACGGGCATCACCGACACCAGCGATCTCTCAGCCGCTTTTCAAACCTTACTCTACGCCGACGCGCTCCGCTATCTCACCTTACAAGTCTGCGCTAGCAAAGCTTCGGGACATCCCGGCGGATTTGCCAGCCAAGCCGAAGCCTACGCTTCTTTAGTGATGCTCGGTCACAAAAATATTATTACTGAAGTCGGACATCATGCCCCAGGTTTCTATAGTGCCATGTTTCTCGATCGATCGCTCGAAGCGATGGGCATCAATACCGTTCAACAATTACGTGACAAGTTCCGCGAAAAGCATGGGCTGATTGGGCACTTATCCGGCTTTATTCCTGGTATTCTCGCCCCTGCTGGGCCTCTCGGTCAAGGTCAACATTTTGCTATGTCGGCGGCAAAATTGCACCCAGATAAATTATTCCCCTTCACCGTCGGCGATGGTGGTTTGGGTGAACCGTATATTATCAGTGCGATGCAGCATTTCCATACAGCATTCCCCACTGTCACCAATTTCCTCCCCGTTTTAGTTTGGAATGGTTACTCCCAGGAACACCATAGTATGGTGTCCACGAAAACTAATCAAGAGATGATTAGTTACTGGCAGGGTAACGGTTTTGAGGAAGTAATTTTAGTTAATGCCAAGGATTTTGACGACAAAAACCAGACAGGAGAATATGTCGATAGTACTTTATTCTCCACTGAAAAACGGTTAGCCTTTACTCAAGCCGTCCTCTCTGGCATCGATACAGCCGCTAAATCTGCCCTAAGTGGGAAATTAACCGTCTTCATCATCAAACAACTCAAAGGTGCCGGAGTTCACGCCACAGGTTCCAAATCGCATAACCTTTACGCCCATCACACCCTCGATAACGCCGACATTATCACTGGCCTAAAAAATTGCGCCCTCCATCCCCAAGCCTGGGAGCTAGTGCGAACTAACTGCGAACGCGCTGGCGGTGGTTCCTCAGCCCAAGTAGCCGTCACTGAATCAATTTTACCAGTAGCAACTCTGGGTAGTCTTCCCCTCGAAGAGTACGCCGCAGGCGAAGCCAAAGTATCAACTACCGCAATGGGGCGATTAGTCGGCTATGTGGGGCAACAAGACAAAAACTTCCTCGTCACCAACGCCGATGGGAACGAAGCTTCCGGGATTGCCAATATCAACCAAGCCCTGAAAATCATCCACCCCACCACCGATGATTTATACTTCCAAGCACCCGAAGGGCAAGTATACGAACCCCTGAGCGAAGATGCTTGCGCGGGACTCGCCGCCGGATTAGCTCTCATGGGTGCGCGTACCCTCTGGTGCTCTTACGAATCCTTTGCCATTAATGGTTTACCCATCTGGCAAACCGTCACCCAAGCAATGGCAGAATTACGCCGCCCCACCCCTTCTACCATTACCCTCTACACCGCCGGCGCATTAGAACAGGGGCGCAACGGTTGGACACACCAACGCCCTGAAATCGAAGCCTACTTTGCCTCGATGATGCGAAATGGCAACGTCTTTCCCGTCTTCCCACCCGATGCAAATAGCATCCAAGTCTGCTACGACTGGGCATTAACCACTCACAATAAAGGCGTGGTAATTACCGCAAGTAAATCACCCCTACCCATTCGCACCACCTTTGCTCAAACTCGCCAAGGTTTAGAAGATGGCGCGGTAGTCTTGCAAGACACTCCTGGCGATAAGCAAGTAGTCTTCGCAGTCATCGGTGACATGACGCTAGCACCAGCGTTTGAAGCCGCTGCGTTTTTAAAAACCGAGGGTATCGGCTCCAAAATCGTCTCAATTATCAATCCCCGTCGTCTCTATCGTCCTAGCGATGTCGCCTGGGATACCTGTAGCGAACCTGATGGTGGGTTCCTATCAGATGCTAAATTTGCCGAGATCTTCGGTGGCAGTGCCTTAATCGGCATTACAGGTGGGGCACCTGCGATGTTGGAGCCTGTGATGTTGCGATCGAATTGTCCTCGCGACACCTTTGCCTGGAAGCGGGGGGAAACTACTGCAAGTGCTGGTGAATTGATGGCATTTAATGGTTTGACTGCTGAGGCTTTGTGTAAACGGGGAATTGAATTGATTAAATAGGTTTTACCTTTTCCCTGTCTCAAACCAGAGACAGGGATGTCATACTCCCTTCCCATCATAAGAGTATAGATCGCAGCACCTTCTTTTTAACCGCAGCGATTCGCGTATCTCCTATCGGAGAGGCTCCGCCAACGTCGGGTTCTCCGAAGGTTTAGCGGCGTTTTTATTCGGGGGGAACCCCCGAATAAAAAAACGACAAGAGAGCGAATCAAGACAGAGGCGCAGAGGGCGCAGAGTAAGGAATCTATAGTTTTCAGGGGGGAAGGGAGTAGACAGTATCTACAGATCCGATCTAAATAGGAATCGATCGATTTAATTAAAACCCATAGGAAAAACCGATCGAAATGGCTGGATAAATATTAAAACCCTTAATATCTTCATTAGTCTTGCGTTCTTGCTCCGCCAAGTCCGATTGAAGTTGGGCTTGTACCACTGCTGGCACAGATGCGGAAACATTATTAGCTCTGAGCTTCACGGTTGGCGAGCCAGCAAATAGCACTCCGGCATCGATATTGAACCCAAATCCCTCACTAATTGGCGTACCAAACCCAATTCCTAAATAAGGCGCGATACTACTCGAAAACTTTCCTTCCCCTTCGATAGTACCAATCTCACTGGCAGCATAGTTGGTTCCATTGATATTAATTTGATTACTAGAATCAGCTTTTGATTTAGCCGTAAATTGGTTATTTTGCGCCACTAGTCCACCAGTTAAACGCAGTCCACCCCCAAACGGAAAATAGTCACCCAACAGATGAATATTAGTGGGTTTGAAGCTGGAACTATAATCAATACCTTCGCTATTGTAATTAATATTAAAACCAACCGTATTCAATCCCAGTCTGGCATGGAGATTGGGACTAAATTTATAACCGCCATCAACCCCAATAAAACCCGTTGTACTCGCTTGAGCATGTATACCAATACCCCATTGTTTCGGCGCAGCTGATGTGCTAGAACTATTCCCCTGGGCAAGTTTGCTCTGCACGACGGGAACCACTTCACTCAGAGTACTCACATAGCCTAGTCGATCGATTTTGGGGGTGTTAGATACTGGGCTAGATGGTACTGAAACTCTTACATCCAGTAACTCGGTATCATGTTTAGGTACCCCATCAGTAACGATCCTGGGGAGTGGCTGGGTCAAAGCTCCTGACGGCAAATCGGCAGAATCTTTGCTCATTGGCACTTCTGCGGCCATTACTTGACTGTTGGGAACGAGAATCGGCAAAAGAAAAAAAGTCGCTGTTAAGACGGAAGATTTGTAGATCATCGGAAAAAACTGCCAGTGTGCATAAACGTGAACTTTTCAAACTAGTAAATACGGAGTGTTACTATGACTCAATGTGAGATGGTGTAAAACAGCTATTTGCACCACAGGCTTACTTGAGCGTAAACATCCCCAACTAAAACGAGCTTGGTGAAAATCTGCGATCGAACTTGAAGGATATCAACCGACAAAATAATTCACTACAAATATATACATACTTCCTGATATATTGCAACTAAATATTTCAGATTATTTTTTATAGATCAAATACCCTAGCATTTTGTTGAATATGCCAAAGCCCAGCATAAATACCCTGTTTGGCTAATAGCTCATCATGGGTACCAGCTTCGACTAATTGCCCTTGTTCCATCACATAAATACGATGAGCGTTGCGAATTGTCGAGAGACGGTGCGCGATCGCAATGGTGGTACGATCGAGTGTAATTCGGTCTAGCGATCGTTGAATCGCTGCTTCTGTCTCATTATCGACTGCGGATGTGGCTTCATCAAGAATCAAAATCGGTGGGTTTTTTAAAACCGCTCGCGCAATGGCAATCCGTTGGCGTTGTCCACCGGATAATTTTTGGCCGCGTTCGCCGACAATCGTATCATAGCCATCGGGTAACTGGGTGATAAAATCATCAGCCTCAGCAATTTTGGCAGCAGTAATCACTGAATTCAAATCAGCATCTGGACTACCATAAGCGATATTTTCTCGCACAGTACCATGAAATAAGAATACATCCTGACTCACCAAACCAATTGATCGGCGTAAGTCCACCAGATGTAAATCCTGGATATCGATCCCATCGAGGGTAATTTTCCCCGACTGAATCTCATACAAGCGTAGGAGTAATTTAACTAGTGTACTTTTCCCCGAACCTGTCGCACCGACGATGGCGATAGTTTTCCCAGCGGGTATCTGTAATGATAGCTGTTTGACGGTAGTAGTTCGATCAGGATAGGCAAAAGTTACGTCACGCAATTCGATTTCACCTCGAACTGAGGCTAAAGCCAAATGACCCAAATCTTTGGCAATTGGTGTATCCAGTAAATCTAGTACTCGATGAGTAGAAGCCATACCCCGTTGGTAAAGATCTAATGTTTCACCTAACCGCGTCAGGGGCCATAATAATCGTTGGGTTAGATAAATCAAAATACTATAAGTACCTACACCCAATTGACCCTTAACAGCCGCTATCCCGCCAAGGAGTAGAGTCATCGTAAAGCTAAATAAAACAGCCATCCGAATCAGCGGTACAAAGGCGGCACTAACCGCGATCGCCCGACGATTACTTTGCTGATAAGCTTCACTATCATAGCGCACGCGATCAAGTTCGTAGGCTTCAGTGGTAAAGCTTTTAATTGTGGTAATTCCACCCAAGTTATTCGCCAGCCGACTATTTAATAACCCAACCTTATCGCGGACGTTACTATAATAGGGTGCGAGAAATTTCTGAAACCAAATTGAACCTATAATAATAATTGGAATCGGAATCATCGACCACCAAGCGATCGATGGTGCGAGGACGAAAAATACACCACCGATGACAATAACATTAGTTAAGACCTGAATAATTTCATTTGCCCCAACGTCCAAAAATCTCTCTAACTGATTGATATCATCGCCGAGAATTGCCATCAGATTACCCGTGCTTTGATTCTCAAAGTAGGCTAGTTCTAATTGTTGAATATGCCCATAAGCATCGAGGCGGAGATGATGCTGAATTTTTTGGGATAGGTTGCGCCAAAGGTTGGTGTAGATGTATTGGGAAATAGATTCTAAGACCCAGACAATGACAGTAATAAATGTGAGAATAATTAACTGTTGCTCTACATTTTTAATTCCCCAAGTGGAGATAAATGAATCTTGTTTTTTGACAACCACATCTACTGCCATCCCAATCAGAATTTCAGGAGCAACATCGCAAATTTTATTGAAAACTGATGAGATTGCTGCTTGCCAAGTTTGGGCATGATATTGTTTTCCATAGGCTAACAATCTTTGAAGTGGGTGATGATTTTTATTCATGGATCTGATCTATTTACTGCCTCTTCACTACTTAGTATCCTCGATCAATCGCGAGCATGACAAATAAAGATATCTGAAACGCCACCTGACTACGAGAATCAAAGCACCAGCAAAAGCTGTCTCAATATTGGCAAATCAAGAATCAATAGTTTGACGATCGAACAACTGGCAATACGCTTCAGTTGACACAATAATCGGAGCGACTACTTTGAATCAACTGACAGCATGGGTAATTTCAGCTTTACCGAGTCGTCCGTCTTCCATGTGAACAATCCGATCTGCCACATCCAAAATTCGGTTATCGTGGGTGACTAAGACGATCGTACAACCTTGTTCTTTTGCCAACCGTTGCATCAGTGTCACCACATCTCGCCCGGTGACGCTATCTAGTGCGGCTGTAGGCTCGTCGGCTAAGAGCAGTTGTGGTTTACTAACCAATGCTCTAGCGATTGCCACCCGCTGTTTTTGCCCGCCGGATAAGTGGTCGGGATATTTCGATAACTGCTCACCTAACCCCACCTGGGCGAGCATTTCTGCCGCCAATTGATTCATTTCGGCAGGGGAGTAGTCGGGATGGACTTCTAGCCCCATACGGACGTTTTGCAAGGCGGTGAGGCTACCGTGGAGATTATGTGCTTGGAAAATATACCCAACGTGGCGACGAGCTTGGACTAATTGTTCTTTGGTTGCACCATGAAATTCTTGTCCGAGGAACTGGAGACTGCCAATTTGAACCGATCGCAAGCCACCCATTAAGGTTAATAGGGTGGTTTTGCCAGAACCAGAAGGCCCGGTCATAATCACAATTTCGCCTGAATAAATATCGAGGGTGATATCATATAAAACTTGTTTGCGCTGTTCGGCTTCACCAAAATAGTGATCGATTTCACGGACGGCAATTACTGGTGCTTGGGATGATAAATTCACGATTTGAACCTCAAGTTTAAAACATATCGGCAGGGTCTGCTGATTGCAATTTACGGGTAGCGATCGCGCCAGATAGCAAACACATCAACAGCGTCAGCATCAGCACCAGCGTAGCCCGTGCGACAGTCATATAAATTGGTAAAGCCGTTGCTTTTGCTGCCATCGAATACAACCCTAGCGGCAAAACTAAGCCGGGAATGAATCCGACGATCGCTAAAATCATCGCCTCTTCAAAAACTATGCCGAGTAAATAACTGTGGCGATAACCCATCGCTTTAAAGGTGGCATATTCCTTCAAATGAGCATTTACATCAGTAGAAAGTACCTGATAAACAATCACCATTCCCACCACAAATGCCATTGCTGCACCCATCGTAAAGATAAACCCGATCGGGCTTTCTTTGCGCCAGTAAGCTTGCTCATCTTCGATAAATTCCGCCAAGGTCATCACCTTGACATCGTTGGGTAAATGTGCTTTTAATGTGTTAGCAATCTGGAGCAGATTGTGTCCTGGTTTAACATCAATCAAACCCAAGCTAATACTGCCAACATCGCGTTTGGGAAACAGTCGCAGAAAATTTTGATCGCTCGTCATCAAAATACCATCGGTACCAAAGGATGCTCCCAACGTGAATAGTCCGCCAATCCGAATAGTTCGTCCTTCTGCTTCGGTAGTAATGATTTTCCCTGCTGCTACTTGAGCGATCGTTTCCTTGTAATCCCCCCGCGAACCGCGATCGAATAAAACTACATCGGGCAGCTTAATTCGATTTAACTGTCGATTGATTTCCGGTAGTCGAAAGGTCGATCGATCGACACTCAAGCCAATTACTTGAATGGTTGCCTCACGCCTGGTTTGGGGATTTTTCCAGATCAGATTATTGGAATATAGGGGGTGAACGGAAGCCACGCCCGGAACATCCATCGCCTGATACAGCCGTCGCCGCGCAAATGTGGAGAGGTTCTGGGTATTCTTCGCCTTGGGGCTGACTAAGACAATATCAGTATTTAAGGCGCGGCGAATCTGGGTATTGCTTTCATAGAGTGATGCTTGGAAACCCAGTTGCATGAATAGTAAAATATCTGCAAAGGCAATCCCCGACAGGGCGACAAGCAAGCGACTGGGACTGTGACTGAGTTGCAGCCAACCCAGGGGAGTACGGCGTTGTAGTCGTTTAATCAAACCGATCATTGGGCAATCTCCACTTGAACCTGCAAATTGGTATAGTTTGCCGCGATTTGGCTGGATGCTCTGTCTAGTCGCACATGGACTTCGATCGTTCTTTCGTCAATGTTTTTGCTCGGATCGGTGTTAATCACTGTTTGCCGTCGAACTTTGCGATCGATCCGCTCGACTACGCCGCGTAACTCGCCAGTTAGAGCTTCGGTAGTACAACGGGCGGATTGTCCGACGCGGATTTTTTGGATGTCACTTTGATAAACTTCGGCAATGGCGTACATTTGGTCGGTTTGTCCGATTTCGACGATGCCGTTACTGGAGATAATTTCACCCGCCTGGGTGTAAATATCCATCACTACCCCAGCTTGAGGAGTGCGAACATAGGCTTGCGCTAAGTTGACTTCAGCTTGCTGGATGGCGGCGATGGCTCGATCGAGTTCTGCCTGCACAACGGCGACATCTACCGATCGTACTTCCGCAATCTTCGCCAATTTTGCCGTAGATTCTTTGATTTGTCCTTGGAGTGTCGCGATTGTCTTATGGTAATTAGCCTCAGTTTCTTTAATTTGCTGGGTTAAGTTACTAACCATCCGCTGTTTGGTAGCCGTATTTTCGGCAATCTGTTGCTCGATCACGCTAATACTTTGCTGATACTGCGCTTTCGCTTCGGCGAGTTGCTGTTGCAATGTCTCTGGCTCCAGACATTTGCTATCACGCCGACTGGCTTCAATTACCTGCTGATTGAATAGGGTGGTATACCGTTGACATTCCACCGTCGCATTCCGCAGTTGGGCAGTTAAACGGCTCACTCGCGATCGATAAGTTGGCTTTTCCCCAGCTAACTGAGCTACAAGTGACTGAATCTTCGCGCCTTGGGCTTGCGGCTCAAAAATTAGCTGTTCTTTTAACCGTCTCAAAGTGGCTCTATTCGTGGCGGCTTCCTCGCGCAACTGCTGTTTGAATCGATCGATCTCGGCTTGCTGCGCCCCTTTTTCTCCTTGCTTCGCGCCAGCTTGGACTTGGGCTAGTTTCGCCTGAGCTACCTGCACATCTCGATCCATTTGCTTGCGGGTAGCTTGGAGTCGATCTCGACTAGCCAAAATCGCAATTACTTGCCCCGCATTGACTCGATCGCCTTCTTTGACCAACAATTGGCTAATCCGATTTTCCTGACTAGAAGTCGCCGCCCCCAATTTAATCACATCCCCCTGCGGCTCCAGCCGCCCCAAAGCTGTCACCGTCTTAATCTCCAGGGGGGTAGAAGCCGCCTGCTGTGCCTGTTGCGACTGTTGTGTCTGCCGGGTCATATATACTGTCCCCCCAGCTACAATCACCAGGGCGACACCGATCCACGCAATCCAGGGACGGGGTAGTTTAGATATTGAGGTTTTATCATTAACTCGATCCTGCATGATTCAGAGATCTCCTGAGTTGGCATATTATCCATATATTTTACTATACCGTTTAGTAAAATTATTAAACGTTGCAGTAAACTTAATATTAAGCAGCAATTTAGCCTCGATGGTATTTAGACCCCAATGGAATCAACTAATCCGACTTCTATGCCTCGCCGCAGCAAAACTGATAAGGCAGAGGCGATTTTAGCAGGTGCGCTGCAAGAGTTTACAGCGCACGGGTTTGCAGCAGCGAGTATGGATCGAATTGCGATCGCGGCGGGAGTATCTAAACCCACGCTCTATAGCTACTTTCATGACAAAGAAGGCTTATTTACAGCCTTGATTCATCAGCTATTACCAAAAGAATTTCTCTCCAGCTTGCAAGATCCACTCTTGCAGCAAGTACCGCCCCAGATTTTTTTACGACATCTAGCAACAAGTATCCTGAGCAAATTTTCGGCAGAGCAGCCGCTGCTGACATTTATTCGATTAACCCTGGGGGAGTCAGGACGCTTTCCAGAGTTAGCCCAATCCTTTGTCCAAATGATTCAAAAACCGATGATCGAACAGTTAACTAACTACTTGGAAAATCAGCCCAGTCTAAATTATGCCGATCCAGAAATTGCCGCGAGAATGTTTGTGGGGACACTCATGCACTATGTAATTACTCATGAGATCTTACATGGACAAGAAATTTTACCGATCGAGCAAAATCGCCTGATTAATGGCTTAGTAGATCTGATGATCGGATAAAAAACATCTCAAACAGGCACCTAATTGACCTTTATGAAAAAACGTATTGACATTGTAAATACGTTTTATCTATACTGGAAACTATGAATGTGTACTTCGTTCTCAATGGCATTACTTTTGTATGGAATGATGGAAAAGCACAGGTTAATCCCACCAATCATGATGGAATCACTTTTCAACAAGCTGCTGAAGTATTCTTCGACCCATTTTTAGTCGTAGTTGATGCCAGCCGTAATGAAGAAGCGCGTGATGCTGTCATTGGGCTAGATGCTCGCTGGAATCTACTGTATGTAGTTCACATTGAGCGTGAAGAAAATGTCATTCGGATTATTTCAGCACGAAAAGCAACTCGTCAGGAGAGATTACAGTATGAAGATTGAATCACTAAAGCAGCGATTAGAACGAAATCGCCCCATGACTAGCGTGACGCTCCGTATGCCCGAAGACGTTGTTGAAGATCTGAAAAAAGTCGCTCCATTACTGGGCTTTTCAGGTTATCAACCATTAATTCGTGCTTATATCGGTCAATGTTTGCGGCTTGATTTAGAACGATTTGAGAGCGGAACAGTGAGTGCCTTAGTAGCAAGTTTGAAGCGTCGAGGGGTCAGTGATGCAGTAATTGATGAAGCATTAAGTGAAGTCGTTCATGCTGAGTCCTGCTAATTGCATATTTTTTCGGGGGATCTTGCATAAATTTAAACAGAACAAAGGTAGATGGCAAGAGCGAAGCAACGATCGGAGCACCACCTAATAGATCAGCAAGGAGAACAACTTCTCCGTTCAAAATTGCCTAAGCACTGGGTTGTACACGAGTATCGACCTGACTATGGGTTAGACTTCACCGTAGAGGTTTTCAAGTTTGCGGAGAATTCATCAGCAGCAAACGCTGCATACGAGACTCTAGGTGAGCATTTTTTTATCCAACTTAAGAGTATCGCAGCGCCGGATGTTAAACAACTTGCAATCTTTAGCAGAGGCAACGTAGAAAAAAGTCATGATAATTTAAACCGTGCTGATAAAGTGGCAGATATTGAAATCTACAGTTTTCAGCTTGAAACTTCTGAACTCGTGACCGTGGAGCGTATGGGAATTGCTGTTCCAGTGCTGTTGGTTATTGCTGATTTAGCTAAACAACGGTGCTCTTTTGTCTGCCTAAATGATTATATTGACAAAATATTGGTACCACGTTATGAGGACTATCGCGACAAACAAAGTCGTATAATCCATATTCCAACATACAACGAAATAGGAACGGATCACGGGTTAGTAGCACTACGATGGTACGCTAAACGACCAAAGCTAATAGCTGCATTTCAACGATTTACTTATCAGTACTCAGAATTGCGGTGGGCTGAGCACGAAGACTGGCGTGGATTAGCAAAAGTTTTTGCTCGCAAAATAGCCAACTACGACTTCTGGAACGACACTGAGATGTGTGGACTAATTGAATGTAATGCAGCAGGACTTCAACGCTTTATGGAGACTGGACAACCAGGATTTTTTAAAGATCCCACAATACAAGAAGGGTTCGATGAGCTTGAGATGAGAGAACATTATAGAAAGCTAGATGTTTTTGAACTTTGGAGGCAACTTTCACTTCTACCTAAAACTTACGAAGACGTTTGGCGAGAATGGTTTCTTCCTACGTCATTAGGTTATCTTACTTCTGCAACCGACAAAATTTAGAGTTGCTTTTGTAACTACCAATCCTAACACCGCAATGCACTGGAACAATTCAATCTAGTCGGTGGATTGCAAAAGTTACTGGTGTCCCGTGATTGCGAAAGTTAGACTGCTATGAGTACCTTTCCTCTGATTGACCTCATCTCCCAAGCTAAGGCTGTCCAGTCGTTGCTTCATGGCAAGTCAGCCGAAGAGAAGATTGAATGGCTTTCCGCACATGGTTCGATCGCATTGAAGCCGAAGCAGCAGCAAGATGAGCGGCAATGCTTTTGGTTTGAGTCAACGATTAAGGTGAATTGTTGTTTCTTTCTGGATGATGAAGAATTCGTGTTCATCGGGGATGGCACAACATTCAAAGTTAGTGATCGTTAATTCCAAATGGCTATAACCCACGCGGGATCTGTTAGATTGGAAGAACTAAAATGCAGTGATGTGAAACTATGCGATCGAGCGTCGATCCTCAGAAAATCGAACAACTTATGGAGGCATTAGGTAGAGAAGCTCGTGGTTCAGGCTGTATCTACTTTACAGGTGGTGTGAGTGCTTTACTAATTGGTTGGCGCGGTTCTACAGTAGACCTCTTGCATGAATCAAGAGGAAGAAGCAAGTTCAAAATTGAGAATAGCGGAAATGAGGTTAAATCTTAGACTGAAACGTTTACGTCGATTGCGATAGCGTTCAGCCAAAATCCGAAATATTTTAAGTTTGCGGTTAACATGTTCAACAACAATTCGCAATCGTGCTAAGGAGCGATTATGCTGACGTTCAGACTGATCTAACTTGCCCTGGCGAGGCTTTTTAGTCGGAAGACAACTATTAGGATGCAGTTTAGCCAGCCCCTGATATCCTTTATCTGCCAAACACAACTGTTCG
>JBGSPI010000011.1:0-16558 GCA_041738715.1 Chamaesiphon sp. | reverse complement strand
TCTTAAAAGTGAACTGGCAGCTTGGCAACAAGAACGGAACCGAGAACATGCTAAAGTAAAATGGCAATTTACCACCGCAGATGCTCGAATTAAACTGCATCATCTTTACCCACAGTTTTAGTCCGGTCACGCCACTACCTTAAGTGGCGTTTTAGCTAAAGTTGCCAAAAACCGGCTAGTGACAGCAGCCGGAATTTTAACTCTAGTTGTTGCTTGTTGCCGAATTCCGGCAGCCCCATAACCACCAACGGCGATGTGTGCATTACCAATTAATTCTTTGTTTTGCACTCGCAATTTGTACCGCCGCAGAATTGGCGTGATATCTGAGTATCCATTCCAATCATTGTGAATTTCTACTGTTTCGCTCTGGATGATTTTTGCCAGACTCGGTAAGGGCGGCTGTGACTGGATTGGTACTTGAATCGATCGATCTACCCGTGACTGAGTACAACTACTGGATAGTAGTAGATATAATAAGGGTAACCGTTTTTTGCACATAGACTAAATAAAGCGAGCCGCCCAAATTCTACCAGAAAAAGCATGAGGGATATTGCGGTCTTACCGCTCAATCTAATTCCTGGGCTTGCTTAAGCCAAACTTGAATCTGGGCCAGATCTGGACAGAGATCTCGTCTTTGGATGGTTGCCACATGCAATCTGAGTAATTGTTGGTGAATTTTGTGGGCAGGCATTTGGGCTAATTGTTTGACAGAAATGATGCCTGTATGTATCAACAAACCATTATATTGACAACCAACTCCGGGCAATCTGGCGAGATCTGCTAAAGCTACTAATTTATTTACATATTGAACTTTTGCACCTAAATTAGTAGCCAATTGTTGTCTTGTTTTTTCGGTCTTAGCGATCGAGAGTAGTTCTCCAGTGGTGGTAATTCCTAACTCTAAGAGTGAGGCTAGATCGGGATTTTTCAAACCGGGTAAATCACTAATCGACCAATCGCTAATCATAGAAGTTACCAACTTTTGGGAGTATTAGGCAGAGAGTTGACACACTATTTATTATATCCGGCTAACCTCGGTTGGCGAAATTGAAGTCATCATCCAAAAGCACTAAAATATATTCATCAGATCATCGATCGAGTTTCAACTCCAGTGACAAATTTTTTAATTGCCATCAATGTATTGGTGTTTTGGGCTGGGTTGATGTGGCAATCGAAGCCGGGGCATAATGTCTTGGCCTTGCTCAACGCTGGCGGATTAATTGGAACACAAGTCGTTGCTGGTGAATGGTGGCGGATTGTGACTGCTAACTTTTTACATTTGGATCTGCTACATTTGGCGATGAATATGTTCGCGCTGATGTATCTGGGCAAATTTGTCGAGCATAGCCTGGGCACTTTCAGGTTTAGTCTGGCATACATCATTTCTGGGCTTGGCTCGATGTTGGTAATTACCTACGTCGATACAAAATGGATTACCACGCCCCAAGTGACGGTTGGGGCATCAGGGGCGATTATGGGGCTATTGGGTGTCATGGGCGCGATTCATCTGGTTGGCTGGCATAGCGGCAGAGCGAAATCGGCGGCGCGGGAATTGCGGGTGGTATTATTTAGCGTTGGTTTTCAGTTAGTCTTCGATCTGATCAACGGACATACTAGCATCGTCGGTCATTTCTCGGGGCTAACGATCGGATTTTTCGCAGGATTAGTGTTATTGTCATTTGGTCGGAGATATTAAGTCCCAGGTGTTTTTTTGATATTAATTAGATCAGTTAAAATACTATCCAAGCTGCCATTGACCTGAATTCGATCGATCTTCTCGGCAATCCGTTCTAATACTTCCAACTCTTTCAACCGCAGAGCTACGGGGTTGTCTTCCATTACCTTGGCAGTATTGAGCATACTCCGCGTGGCGGCTGTTTCCTCCCGTCGTCGGACGACATTTGCTTGGGCTGATTTTTCGGCTTCGACAACTTTACTGAGAATAGTCTTAATTTCACCGGGTAAGATAATATCTTTGACACCGACAGATTCTACCGTCAAACCGTAATCGGCGGTCTTTGTGCGGATATACTCAGCAATATCTCGATCGATTGTCCCTTTGTCTTCGAGCAATCCATCGAGGGTACGTTCCCCCACGGCTCCTCGCAGCGCGAATTGTAGCTCTTTGTACAAGAATCCGGTAATGTCTGCCAAACTATTACTCGCTTGCAATGGATCGCTAATTCGATAACCTGCCGTTAGATTGAGCCGCAACGGTACTTTATCTTTTGTCAGGATATCTTGACCGGAAACTTCCATCGTTTGGAGTCGCAGATCGATCGAATTCGATTTAAACGATCGATTAAATAACCACCAAGCATGGATTCCTGGCGCAAGTTGGCCCTGAAATACACCATCGATATATAATAAGCCTAAATGCTGGACGGCTACTTCCTGGACGTGCAAAGCGGCATTATCGCTGCTCATCTTTTTCATTGCCGCAGAACCAGCTACCCATTCAGCCACCAAACGCGGCGGCAGTTTGGCATCGGTACTGATGTCAATGGTTTCGACGGCGACACCTTGCCAAAATAATCTCCGGCTACAAGGCGGTAAAATCGCAATTGGTTTCTGCCGATCGCGCACAATTGCAACCTGCTGTGCTAAAGTCTCGGCAACAGTACAATATTCAGCGACAAATTCTGGATGTCGATCGATTAAAACATCTTCATCAGGGAAGCTCGGATTGGGAATTGTTCGATTGAGCGTTTTATATCCAATCTCTTTGCCCAACGACCAAAAAGCATATTCACCGATACCCAACGGACGGACAAAGTTGTGCTGGACATAGAGCAAGCCGATTTCAGATTCGGCTACCTGAAACTTTTTCAATCCATTCAGGGCGAATCCCCGTGTCTTTTGGACTAAGTCCGCTGGCAATTCTAAACTTTCAGTTAGGTTAAAATTATAGACCTCGATCGGCACAAATCCCCGCCAGAAGGCACGTAGTTGATTGGGAGCCACTGTCGTCCAGTTTTGGCCGATTTTCACCAAACAAACTCGATCGAATTCTGTCCGCACGATCGTCAAATGCCGCTCCAATGCCGCGCCATGCTCTTGCAATAATAACTCTAATTGCTCGATTTTTGCTTCTGGCTGATTGAGATCGTAGGTTTGCACCTGCCAGTTCCAGCCCAAATAGCGATGGGTACCTGGCTGTAAAATTGCTTTGAAATGACTCCGGTGATATAAGATGCCCCGCTCGTTGGGTTTGATATAAAAAGTCTTGAACATATAGCGGTCACTTATTACCTATTACCTATTACCTACTCGATCAACTCCGCAAATATTGGCGTTTACAGTTTCGCGGCGGACGAACGGAGGGTGCTGGAACTGGATTAGGAAAGAGATGATCTGTGAGCTATCCCAGGATAACTCAGGTTTCACCCGCGATCGAATATATCGTTTGATCGACTAAAATCAAGATTCCCGCAGAAACCCCAACCACAGCCGCCAAAGGATATACTCAAGTTCCAGACCGACTCGATCGCACTAGCTGCTAGACTGTTGCAGTATTTGGGCACTAAGTGCCCAAATACTGCCAAACGCCAACGTTACAGAGCTTGTTTGGCAATGGACTCGAACCATCTAGGGATTGCTCCCGTACCTTGCGAAATTTACTCTCGCAGTTTTGGCTTTACAGCCGCCTTAACCTAAATAAGGTGCCTAATTTGACCTCTGGCAGAGGGTGTGTGAAAAGTACAGGAATCGAACCTGTTACAGATTGGGGATAGCCAATTGCTCTACCAAATGAGCTAACTTTTGGGGAGTTTGATATAGGACTCGAACCTATACTGCACCGATAGCTCGGTTGCTTTACCAATTAAGCTAATCAAACGGACTCCCTTCCCGAGATCAGATTACCCGCTACTGGTAGCCTCATGGCGGGAAGGGAGTGGACACTCAATAATTAACTAAGGCTGCACACGCTCAGACCAGCGGCTGGCGTACCAGTTAGATATGTAGAATCTAGACTGTTCCAATGCTAAACTTATTGCTGTCTAATTCTCAGCTTAACATATCGATCTGGAAACAAAGTTGACTGATTGGCTTCTACATCAATAAATAAAATAATCATTCTTATCCTGTCGCCCGATCGTGAATCAACAGCAAATCAAATTTGGGATAACTTGGGGACTAGTGGGCATCACCTTGTTAGGTTGTACCCTACCAGTTCAGTCCATACCACCACACATTAGCCAAAATACCCCTGTTCAGTCTACCCCAGACTTAGAACCCACTCCGCAGGGTCAAAAATTACCTGAAACAGCCCAAATGACAGTCAGAGGTCAAACTATTCGCTTGGAGGTTGCAAGGACAGCAGAAGAGCAATCTATGGGACTAATGTATCGGACTGATCTAGCCAAGAATAAAGGCATGTTATTTGTATTTGAGCCACCACGACCAGTCCGGTTTTGGATGAAAAATACGCTCATCCCACTAGATATGATTTTTATGTCTAATGGCGTAGTCAAATATATCGGTGCCAAAATTCCCCCTTGTCAGGTAGATCCTTGCCCTAGCTATGGCCCAGCGCAACAAATTCCGATCGATCGCGTAATTGAACTGCGCAGTGGCAGAGCCGCAGAACTGAAACTGAAAGTCGGCGATCGACTAAAAGTTCGAGATCTTCAGCCAAAAAGCTGAAATCAGAATTAATTGTGCTACTGATTCTGGAAACGGTGTTATAATCCACTCTTAATAAAAGAATCCGAAAATACACTTACACTTTAAATTCACCCTCTTACAAAATATCCGTGTTTGCACGGAATTCAAAAAGCCGATCGTAGGGTTAAATGTTTGTTATTGCCGATCGCAAATTGCCCCATCAGGTAATTGAGACTAGCAGTTCTGTGCAACTAGAACAACTTAGCTTGGTCGATAGCTATGTCATCTAATAAATTAGATCGACGTAAGTTTGGTAGGCAAAAGCTTAAGCAAATCCCGTAAAACATCTATCAGTAACACAGATAAATATCTCACTTTTAGATGTGTGGGTGAAAAGATCGCCGGATAAAACTTAAATTTGAACTTTTCTGTAATTTAGGTCGAGACTGGTGAAGATCTAACTTAACCGGAACCGTCAGATATTGTTCGGCAGAATGATTCTCCCGATATAGATTCTTCTCTTTTTTAATAAATCCTTTTTTAACATCAGCCGGAGGTAAAGCCATGTTGGCATCTACCCATTTAACAAAATTGATTCGCTTTTTACAAGATGATTTAGCAATTTCCGCCTCCTCGATGGCCATAGTTCTCAAACAAGCAGAACATAATCCCGGCCCCTTGCCGATGATTTTATGGCAATACGGACTAGTGACGATCGAACAACTCGATCGGATCTATGACTGGATGGAAACTACTTAAAATATGGGGTAGAGCATAGGGATTCAGGTAGTAGGAAGGAGTCGCCTCGCGGCTGCCCTCTATCTTCTACCGTTTAAATAAATAGATCGCACTAGATTTGGCTAAGTCAAATCTAGTGCCTGGATTAATTACCTTTAGCCAATAAGCATGAGTTGTTCCAACCTTACCAGAACTAAATACTAGACATTTATTAGCCGGACAGGTAAAGGAATAATTGCCATAGAAGTCAGTATGAACTGAGCGAGATTGTTTAGATAGCTTGCTAAATTCTCTTGTAAGAAATCTATCTGCGAGAAGTTTTTTAGAAATAGAATTGGGGCGGACTAATCTTGCCAGATTAGCTTTAACACGGCGATCGACTTCAGCACATTTGATTTGAGCGCAAGATTTATAATAGATGGCATTGTCAGGCAGCGGTCGCGCTCCGCTCGCCAGCACAACATATTGTTTGCCACTAATCACCTGTTTATTTGCTTTCGTTTTTGGCGGTAGTGGCGAGGATAGGGTTGAAACTATAAATCCGATAACTAATAAGTTAATTAATTTACCCATCTCTACACACCCGATCGACACACTATTTACAGATACAAAGATCTTTTACTGTGGTCAGGATAATTTTAAGATAAGGTGGTTGAACGTACACTAAACTTAGCATGAAACCAACTCTTCCACCGTGGATTGTTCTCGATCCGTGTTTGATTCAATGGCTGCAAGAAGACATCGGCAGAGGAGATCGCAGCACCCAAGGTCTACCAAATGTAGATCGAGTTGCCACCGCCACCTGGATTGCCAAGGAAACAGGGATAATTGCCGCTCTACCGATCGCCCAGCGAGTTTTTGAACTTTTATCACCCCAAGCGAAATTCCAGCCCTTAATCGCCGAAGGAGCCGCCTGTGAGCGGGGACAATCGATCGCCCAAATCACCGCAGATCTCGCCACCCTCCTGATGGGCGAACGTACAGCCTTAAATCTGGCGATGCATCTGAGTGGCATTGCTACGGCTACCCGTGCTTATGTTGAGTGCATTGCTGATTTACCTGCTCAGGTAGTCGATACACGCAAAACCACCCCCGGTTTGCGCCTGCTGGAAAAATATGCAACTACTGTTGGCGGTGGTGTAAATCATCGCGTCGGGTTAGATGACGCTGTGATGATTAAAGATAATCATATTGCAGCGGCGGGCGGGATTACCGCAGCCATTACCAGTATTCGCGCCACGATGCCGTATCCACTGACGATCGAAGTTGAAACAGAATCACTTGCGCAAGTGGCAGAAGCGATCAACTGCGGTGCTGATATTATTATGCTGGATAATATGCCGCCAAGTTTGATGCTCGAAGCAGTAAAAATAATTAGACAAGCTAGTAGTCTGATCAAAATTGAAGCATCTGGCAATATTACCCTGACAACGATTCGCCAAGTTGCTGAAACTGGGGTCGATTATATCTCCACGAGTGCGCCAATCACGCGATCTCCTTGGCTGGATTTGAGTATGCGAATTCAGTGAAAATTATCCAGAATTTAGCCCTGGGGCTTGATAAAGGCGATCGCATGGCGATAAATTAAGGTTTTCTGATCGCTAGCATCGGCAATAAATAGACACTCAGTATCTTGCCAGACAATTCTACCTGTGAAGAGATCGTTGGTTAATAGCTTGATTTCCACCCCTATTTTGTCTTTGATTAAGCCTTGTGTTTGTCGAATGCTAGGTAAATTGACATCAAGTTCAGCCATGTTGTACTTGTAGAGGGTAGAGGGTAGAGGGTAGAGGGTAAATAACTAGCAACTTGAGTTATTCTGCCCGATGTTATTGTTGATTATACTGTTTGCTAGCAGTTTGAATCCATCCTGGTGTGGGTAAATAGTCGGAAATGCTGGTATTTTCTGCTTACGGTGGTGTAGCTTACAGTTGTATAGCTACTCTCTTATGGTGGTACAGCTACCCCCTACTCTCTTAACATGATGACGACAGCAGAAATTCTCGATCGATTACGACAGGATACCGTAGATTTGGTGTGGTTGAGTGAGTCGGATTATCCCTTTGAAGTTATTGGGTGGGAACAGGGAAGTGAGATGAATCCGGCGGCTTTATTTACGGAATTAGTCGATCGCGAGATTACGATCGAGACTATCACTTTAGCTGATTTTTTTGCATCTGCCCTCACCGTTGAGGATTGGTATGAAGCCGAGGAATTAGCACAAGTAGATCGTTATCGAAAATTATTACAGACGATCGAGTCAACTCTAACTGAAGTTCAAGTTTTTCGGGTGGGTGAGATCGAGATTTCTGTGTACATCGTCGGTAAAACTCCTGATGGCGATTTGGTAGGTTTGAAGACTCATTTGGTAGAAACATGAGCAATAATTGAGAATTGGAATCGCGGCTACACGCTCCGTCCGCGACACGCCTTACTGCGCTCATCTACCGCTTGTGCCAGCACCAAGCAGAGAATTAAGATTACCCTATTTTGGTAAAATTAATAATGTAAATTTAATCGTGATTGAGCTAATTTTAGTGCTGCTGCTGGTGAGCTTTTACCAAGTAATACAGATTCGATCGCCCGACCAAGATTTTCCGAAATTTGACTGTATCCCGGCATAATAGGACGCGATCTTCCATATTTAGCTTGATCCAAAAATACTCGAGTGGCAGGAATTTTTTTGATATAATCCTGATAGATAGATTGCTGTCGAGATTTTAAATTAACTGGTAAATAGCCAGTACCTAATGCCCATTCGGTTTGAAAATCTTGACTTAATACATATTCCATAAACTGCCACGCGGCTGCTTGATGAGTAGGATGACCTTTCATCATAAAGAGATTTTCACCACCTATACTAGTTGCCGATCGAATTCCGGCTGGAATGGGCATTACACCATAATCAACTTCTTTCATTCCCGCCAACTGGCCTAATGTCCAAGGACCAGTTAATTGCATCGCTACTTTGCCACTGGCGAAATTGTCTAACTCATATCCCCGTTCCGGTGAGGAGAAAATTGCACTACCATCTTTGACTAAGTTATGCCATAATTCTAACGCAGCGATCGAGCCAGGATTATCAATTGTTATATTTGAATTTTCTGATATTACCATCCCTGATTTAATTCTGTTACCATAGCCAATTGTGTCAGGCTCCGGTTGCACTTCCCCACCTCCACCCCACATAAAAGGCAGCCAAGTAAATACTGTCCACTCACCTTTACCTAGAGGTAATAGCATTCCATACTTATCAACCTTACCATCTCCATCAGTATCGCGAGTGAGTTGTTTAGCAGTCGCTCTTAATTCATCCCAATTAGTTGGCAATTGATCGATCTTTGCCGATTTAAATAAACTCGGACGATAGAAGATTCCGACATTATTTGTCCCAAAGGGAACAGACCAAAGATGATTTTCATACTCCATTGATTCCCTCAGTGCTGGATCGATTTCTTGGCTAACTGGTGAATTTTGCCAAAACCGATCCAAAGGCTCGATCGCTTCTAATTCGACCAATTGCCCCGTCAACATTGGCCCAAACCAAAGTAAATCTGGAGCAGCATTTCCAACTACAGCAGCGAGAATTTTTGGTAACTGTTGATCTGATTGCCCGACATAGAGTGATTCAACTTGAATATCTGGATGTTGCTGATTAAATTTAGCAACTAATTTCTGGAATACATCTCGATTGGGGGGTGGATTAATTCCTTGCCATAAAGTTAGCTTGACAACTCCGTCGCGATCGGGATTAACTGGAGTGCAGGCGGAGATCGATACAAGTAAGATCGAAACTAAAACTATCGCAAGACGCATTTGTTTGTTATAATAAGGAGCAATTTTGACTAAAATCTTTCTTAGACTCGGTTCGGTAGAGCCATTTATCCAATGACTAAAAAACGTGTTTTATCTGGCATCCAACCGACTGGTAATTTACACCTCGGCAATTATTTAGGCTCGATTCGTAACTGGGTTGAACATCAACACAACTATGAAAATTATTTTTGTGTAGTCGATCTTCATGCAATTACCGCCCCTCACGATCCTGCAACTTTAGCAGCGAATAGTTACACGATTGCTGCATTATATTTAGCTTGTGGCATTAGTGTCGAACACGCTAGTATTTTTATCCAGTCCCATGTCCCCGCTCACAGTGAATTAGCTTGGTTGCTCAATTGTATCACGCCCTTGAACTGGCTCCAAGATATGATTCAGTTCAAGGAAAAAGCAATTAAACAGGGCGAAAATGTTAATGTCGGCTTATTAGATTATCCGGTGTTAATGGCTGCGGATATTTTACTATATCAAGCTGATAAGGTACCCGTTGGGGAAGATCAAAAACAACATTTAGAACTAACTCGCGATATCGCCGCTAGATTCAATCATCAGTTTGGCAAGAAAAAACCTGTGTTCAAATTGCCAGATCCACTGATCCAAACCGACGGTGCTAGAGTGATGAGTCTCACTGATGGCACGAGAAAAATGTCCAAATCCGATCCATCCGATCTCAGTCGCATCAACTTATTAGATCCGCCCGATCTGATTCAGAAGAAAATCAAAAAATGTAAAACCGATCTCGAACGTGGTTTGAACTTTGAGGCGATCGATCGACCCGAATGTCGGAATTTAATGACCCTATACATGTTAATGTCTGGCAAGCCTAAAGATGCCGTAGCCGCTGAATGTCAAGATCTCGGCTGGGGTCAATTCAAACCATTACTCGCAGAAGCAACGATCGAACATTTGCGACCAATCCAAGCTAAATACCAAGAGGTAATGGCTGATAAAACTTATCTCGAATCCGTTCTCCGCGATGGTCAACAGCAAGCTGCGACAATTGCCAATCAAACACTGGCTGATGTCAAAGCTGCTCTGGGGTTTTCGGTGCCATTGGGATAAGGGGGGACGGGGGGACTGGGGGACGAGGGGACTGTCAACTATCCCTTTTCCCTTTTCCCTTTTCCCTGGTTGCCGAGCGAAGTCGAGGCATCCCTTTCCCCTTTCCCCTTTCCCCTTTTTACTAACCCCAGGTATGATTATGAATATCTTTGTTGGGGTGTGACTAATGAGTAATTTTCGCCAAGCTGCTGCCAATCGTGAGTTTCTAGTTACGGCAGAAGTTGCCCCGCCTAAAGGTGGAAATATCGCTCACATGGTGGAGATGGCGAGTACGCTCAAAGGGCGCGTTCATGCGGTGAATATTACTGATGGAAGTCGGGCAGTGATGCGGATGTCGCCCCTCGCAGCCTCGGTAATTTTGATGCAGCAGGGGATTGAACCAGTTTGTCAGTTTGCTTGTCGCGATCGCAATCGGATTGGACTTCAGGGCGATTTACTCGGTGCTCATGCTTTAGGGATTCGGAATGTATTAGCTCTCACTGGCGATCCGATTGTGGCGGGAGATTATCCCAAAGCCAAAGCTGTCTTCGATCTCGAAGCGGTGCGATTGCTCAAACTGATTGTAAATTTGAATAATGGCGTAGATGGCAATGAGAAACCGTTGCCCGACGGGGCAACAGATTTATTTGCAGGTGCGGCGGTAGATCCGCAGTCCAAAAGTTGGTCAGGTTTACAGAGTAGATTTGATCGTAAAATCGCCGCAGGTGCAGAATTTTTTCAGAGTCAGTTAATCTCTGATTTTGATGTTCTGGCAAAATTTATGGACAAAATTGCCGCTAATCATCATAAGCCAGTTCTGGCGGGAATTTTTCTACTCAAGTCCGCCAAAAATGCCCAATTTATCAACAAAAATGTCCCTGGAGTCGATATTCCTCAAGATATAATCGATCGCTTGGCACGGGCGGAAGAACCACTGTTAGAGGGAATGAAAATTGCAGCCGAACAGGTGAAACTAGCCAGTCAATTATGTCAGGGAGTTCACCTGATGGCTGTCCGACGGGAGGATCTGATTCCCCAAATTCTCGACTTAGCCGGAATTTTGCCTGTTAGTCATCCTCCATCCAAAGTTCTGTCTGGGCGTGCCGTCTAGATTAGAGACACGAGAGAATCTGAGTGATCTCACATCTTGATCGGTTTTTAAAAATATCCAATTGGGTTCATCCCTGCGATATGTCAGACTAGATCCCTAAATCTGCCGCAATTCGGTGAGCGCAAGCAAAACCCGAAAAAGCCACCGCATTTAGACCTTGTCCCGGAAAAGTGCTATCCCCGACACAATATAATCCCGGCACCTTAGTCCGATTAAACGGCATATTTAATAGTCCCGGCAGCTTCCGGCGAGGAATAGGACCATAACTACCATCCATGCGTCCCAGAAAGCGTCTGTGAGTCCGTGGAGTGCCAATCTCGATCAGATCTAAACCAGCATCCAATCTAGGGAAAATTTGCTCCAATCGATCGAGGATCGCTCCTGCCCGCTCCTCTTTTTTCGCAGTATAATCACTCGGCGATAAACCTTGCCAATCACTCATCCAACTGGGTGTAAAGGCATGAATAATATGATGTCCCACTGGAGCCAGACTGGGATCGAGTAACGTCGGAATCGACACAAAAATCGTTCCTTCAGGTTCCTCCATTTTTGCCCAATCATTTAGTAGTACGTGGTGGCATTCAGTGCCTTCCGGTAGTACTGAAGCCGCTACCCCTAAGTGTAGACTCAAGAAAGCAGGGGATTTCTGATAGCGTTCTTGCCATTTCCGCTCCTGCGCAGGCATTTCGGCTGGGGGTAAGAGTTGCTCGAACGTATCCCAGCGCGTGGCATTAGAAACGATGCGTTTCCCGCGAAAAGTCTTGCCATTAGCTAATTCAACCCCAACTGCTTTTCCGCCTTCAGTAATAATTTTTGTCACCCGCGATTGATAGTGAATTTGGCCGCCAGCCCGTTCCAAGCCAGACACCAACTTCAGCGCAATTTGGCCGACTCCACCTTTGGGATAATTAATGCCGCCATAATGTCTGTCCGAAAAGACCATCCCGGCATTAATCATCGGGGTCAAATCGGCCGGAACAACTGACCAAATATAACACTCCAGATCGATAAATCTGAGCACATGGGGATCTTTGATATATTTTCGGGCAATGTCCCCCGCATTCAACGGCAAATACTTCACTAAACCCAGACAAGCAGCCGGATGTTGAAAGAAAACGCGAGTCAAGTACTTCAACTCCTCCAGCGACAACAAATCCATCGCATTCAGACAGTTGAAGACTCGCCAACACTCATCATAAAATTGCCGAATTCCTTTGGCTTCATGGGGAAACTTGGCGATTAGTTCCTGCAAAAACTTCTCGTAATCTTGGTGAACCTTAATGTCCAAATTATCAGGCAGATGATATTGGACTTGGACAGGATCGGCAATTGTTTCGATTGTCTCCCCCACCGCAGCTAAAGCACGAGTCAATAAATTAGTCGTACCCTCCTTGCCAAACCCAAAGATCATCGAAGCTCCGACATCAAACCGATAGCCCTCGCGATCGAAATAACCAGCACTCCCACCTGGAATCAGATACCGTTCCAATACCAATACCTTCGCACCTTTAGCCGCCAACTGAGTGGCAGTCACTAGTCCGCCAATTCCCGAACCGATAATAATGGCATCAAAAGTAGTTTCTTGGCGCAGTCGCTTATCTTGAGTATCGGTAGTAGCACTCACAGTCATAAATGAATCTTAAAAAAACTTAAAAATTATCCTCGATCCAATTTTACCGCCTTTTTTCCAGAACCTAAACCAAATTATCATGTTACAGCGGTTGGAGAGCAGACCCGCCACAAGGTAACTCAGATTAAGTCTTAATCCCGGTTAAATCGACTAAAATCTTCCGGTGGATTATTTTCGATCGCAATAAACCTCTGTCAACCAATTCCTTCCATGACCGGGTGGAAGTAAAAAGCAAAACCTAAGACTAAATAAGCAGCCAATAACAGCGAACCTTCGAGCCAATTGGAACGTCCATCAGAACTAATTGAATTAGCAATTAAGACCGAAACCGCTACCGCGACCAATTCAAATGGATTGAAATTCAAATCCATCGGTTGACCCATAATATAACCAGCTAATACTAACACTGGCGCGACAAATAGGGCGATTTGTAAACTCGAACCCAAGGCAACAGATACAGATAAATCCATTTTATCCTTCATGGCAACTGTCACCGCCGTAGCATGTTCGGCAGCATTCCCAATCACAGGTACCAGAATTACGCCAGTAAATAAAGCTGTTAATCCTAACTGTGCGGTGGCAACTTCTAAGGTAGAAACGAGAAATTCTGATTCAACTGCAACTAGCAAGGTACAGCCTAATAATACAGTAATCCAGAGGGGTAAATTTACCTTGCCGTGGTCATCATCACCAGCAAGATTGACCTCTGCTAATTCTTCTGGATCCATTTCGGCGAGACTGACATCATAGAGATAAGTATGCGTCTTCATCGAAAATATCAATGTCAATCCGTAGACACCGATTAACACAATCGAAACAGCGATCGATAGTTTCTGCACAGCATCAGCGTCAATCCCCGTAGAAGTATAATCTACCGCCGTGGGTAATAACAGCGCGATTACCGCCAAGTTCAAACTTGACGCATTCACTCGCGCCACAATTGGTTGAAACGTCTGTTCCTTGTATTTCAAACCACCTAGCAACATCGAAAATCCCATTACTAGCAGCAAGTTACCAATAATCGAACCAGTCAAACTCGCCTTGACGACATCAATTAAACCTGCATTCAACGCAACTAGAGCGATAATTAGTTCCGTCGCATTGCCAAATGTCGCATTTAACAGCCCTCCAAGGGCAGGTCCCATCACAACAGCGATTTCTTCGGTCGCCGTACCCATCCATGCCGCTAAGGGGATAATAGCAAGGGCAGAAGTGATAAATACAATTGGTTCACTCCAATGCAGAAAGTGACCTGCGATCGAAATTGGTACAAATAGGAGTAAAACAGAGAGAATATTTTTGAGGGTTAGCATTGATGCTGATCTTGATACACCGTCTCTCTAGAGTACCCGATTCCTCTCCCCGAACGCTCTCCCCGGCTGAAAAATAACTGGCGACTTGCGTTATTACCAAATAGTTTTTCAATCTAAACTAAAATCGATCGATAAGTGGGCATGACTTGGATTTGTAGTTGAAACCATTAGTTATATCTTCAAACAGCGATCGAGATTAGCTCTCAATTCCTTACACTGATAGAAGCTGTTGGCGTACTGCGACTCCGCTCCATACAAGTAGCATCTGGATTCGCGGAAGTGTCAATCCTCTCCCCTGTCAGACTAAATGCTCGAACATCAGTAATTTTGACTGGGACAACTTGACCGCGTAGTTCTTCAATATCGCCGTTGAAAAAAGTGAGTCGATTTCCTCTAGTTCTTCCCAAAACTTGGTCGGGATTTTTTAGATTACGATCCTCTACCAACACCGATTCTACTCGATCGAGATACCGCCCAGATCGCTCGATCGCTGTTTGGGAAACCAGGTGATTGATCCTCTGCAACCTATCGAGTTTAATCTCCTCACTGAGTTGATTTGTCCATAAAGCCGCAGGCGTATTGGGGCGAGGTGAATAAGCCGCCGTATTCACCATATCAAATCCAATATCCGCGATTAATTTGAGCGTATTTTCAAATTGTGCCTCTGTTTCACCAGGGAAGCCGACGATCGCATCAGCACTGATCGACGCATCGGGCATATACTTGCGGATAGTATCGATAATCCGCCGATATTTTTCTTGTGTGTACCCCCGCGACATTGCCTTTAAGATCTCATTATCTCCCGACTGAAATGGGACATGTAAGTATTCACAGACTTTCGGTAATTCCGCACAGGCTTTAATCAACCGCTCCGTAAAATAACGCGGGTGACTAGTCGCAAATCGAATCCGTTCGATTCCCTCCACATCGTGGATATAGTAAAGTAAATCCGTCAGTGTGTGTAAATGACGACCTTCGGGAGTAGCCCCAGGCAAATCTCGCCCGTAGGCATCAATATTTTGGCCAAGTAAGGTAATCTCCTTATATCCCTGCGCCGCTAATTCCACAACTTCGGCGCGAATTGCTTCCGGTGTGCGAGATTGCTCAACTCCCCGCACATTTGGCACCACACAATAAGTACAGCGTTCATTACAGCCATAGATGACATTTACCCAAGCAGTCACACTACTATCCCGGCGAGGTTTGGTAATATCTTCGACGATATGAATTGGTTCAGTCGCGACTACCTGACTCCCAGCAAACACCTGCTGCAACAGGTCTCCCAATCGATTAGCATGTTGAGGACCCATAATCAGATCAAGTTCAGGAATTCGGCGTAGTAAAGCTTCACCCTCTTGTTGAGCCACACAGCCTGCCATAATCAAAATCAGATCGGGATTATCTTTTTTGCGCCGCGTTTGTTTCCCCAGATAGGAGTAAACTTTTTGTTCTGCAAGGTCGCGAATGGTACAAGTGTTGTATAGAACCAGATCTGCGGCAAAGGGATCGTCAGACCATTCAAAGCCCATTTCTTCTAATATCCCACCCATCCGCTCAGAGTCAGCCTTATTCATCTGACAGCCAAAGGTGGTGATGTGATAGTTTCGGGTGGCGGGGATCATGGTTTTAGGTAAAAGTCGATTGCGGATCGCCACAGGATAAGCCTGTGCGGTTATATTATAGAACCTATTTGAGATCTCTCGAACTATGGGCGATCTCTAACTCCGCATCGTTTATGGGAACACAAAGCGAAACTAACGGAATATTGATTTAGCTAACATTCCCATTCACTCCCGACTACCAGCCTTTCGGACTCAACCGAGAAACTTGACACAGTGGGAGTGCAACAGGATTGTTAGGCGTTGCTATGCAACAGTTTCTGGGCTTCTTAGCTACTTCTTTTCAATGTCAATTTGATCGTCTGTTTTGCGCATAGTAAGTAAAACTAACGCCATGAGTTCTGGAACCAATGCAGCAATTGCTGTGAGTTTTAGTGACCAAGTTTCAGATACATTAAATAGTCCTGCCATACCACTCAAGTGTGCAGACATGATATCAGTAGCGTCAATAGTAACGCACGCCAACAAAAGTGTTTTCACTGTACTTCTATTAGCAGAAGCAACAATCACTGCAAGTACAATAGACCTCTTGCATGAATCAAGAGGAAGAAGCAAGTTCAAAATTGAGAATAGCGGAAATGAGGTTAAATCTTAGACTGAAACGTTTACGTCGATTGCGATAGCGTTCAGCCAAAATCCGAAATATTTTAAGTTTGCGGTT
>JBGSPI010000010.1:0-5613 GCA_041738715.1 Chamaesiphon sp. | reverse complement strand
TAACCGCAAACTTAAAATATTTCGGATTTTGGCTGAACGCTATCGCAATCGACGTAAACGTTTCAGTCTAAGATTTAACCTTATTTCCGCTATTCTCAATTTTGAACTTGCTTCTTCCTCTTGATTCATGCAAGAGGTCTAATGAAGGCTCCCACGCCTCCGGCAAGACCAGAGAAGACCGCATGATCGATCACACGTACCGAGCCAATCCTCGTCGCGTTCCATGAGTTGGCGAGCCGCTCAGTCCAGCCAAGAACCTTGGCCCATAGACCGTCCAGACGCATCATGCGGGCGATCGAGCCAAACAGATTCGCAATCCCAAGCACGGGACTCGGTAGCTCGCCGAAAGTCCTCAGCAGGTAGGGGCGTTCGTAGCCAAGAACCAAGGCAGTGGCCAAAAGTGCCACGAGCGGCGTTGTAAGCAGGGTACCAGTGGCAGAGCCGTAGAACAGGGATACGCCAAGACAAATCAGCACGAACCCTGTGTAGATGGGCTGCGGTACCCAGGCATAGATTCCATCGACAACCAACTTCTCCGGCGGGAAGGCATTCATCGGCAGCCCCTGGCCACGTTGCCAGATGTCCCACATTCCCCACAGCATCACGACGAGTCCGAGGCCAAAGAAAACAGCCCCGGCCAACGGGAACCGTGCGATCGCAATCGGAATTTCTATCTGTGTCGAGAACAGCACCAGAAACAACGGCAAGAGAACTACAAAGAGTAGTCCGTAGAGAATTTTGGCCACGATTGTCATACTCGATCCCATGTCACAACCTCGTTAATTGAAAAGCCTTTCGACTCTGACCCTTGCGTCCTCATCACACACCTGCTGACTTGCTTGTCCTCCTGGATTGCACGCACGCCCTCAGGTAGCAGCCTTTTCAGGAATTGGCAGCGTCCCAGAAGCGTCCGGGCAATATTGTCACTACGCAGGGACTGGGAAGCCAGGAAGATCAACTCCGCCGTGTCAGTACGCACTCCGTCACCGTCAACGATCCCCGGAACCGACTGAGCCGAGTTGACCCACACCCAGGTACGTGGAGTTTTTCCTCGCAGGTCTATCCATACCATATAGTTACTGCCGTCATCGTTAATGAAGCGACCCCAACGCAGTTCTGTAAAGGGGAGCCGCCAGGGAGGAATCGTCATCGTTATCCGTTCGACGTAGCCTTTTCCTGTCATGGCTTGCCCATCCACGCAGACATCGACAGCGCAGTTCGCGCCCAGACATTGCCACTCGATACGCCCCGAGGATTCGTTCACCACAATGGTCGGAGGGATGGGGTCGCCACAACACCACTCCCCGTGAATGTTGAGCGAATCATTGACCCAGTCGATTGTCCCGCCCACCTCATGCACCGTTCCAAACGAGAGAGACTGCCGTTGGGTAAGCGGGTCATCCATTGCTTTGGCAATCCGTGCGCCGTAACTCAGCCTGACAAGGCCCCACTTCAATTGCGCGGCATAGCCGATGAGGACGGCACCGCCTGTTGTAATACAGTCAAAGTACCACTTCTCGAATCTGAAGTTAGCCATTGCTGCTTTCATCGCAGATGCATATAGTTTTTAACATGCCGGAACTAGGCGATGTTAGGTGGGTCAGTAGAAGAGCTTGGCAACAAACACTTTAATGAGTAAGTCCAATATTTACATGATTGACATCGGACATTTCGATTAAGTCGGAAATTGAACTGGAGAAATGGTCGGAAGACATCACAGTTGAAGCCGATGAAATGTGGAGTTTTGTGCAGTCAAAGAAACAACAAAGGTGGCTCTGGCACGCCATTGAGCATGCGACCGGAGAAACCTTAGCATATGTCTTAGACACTCACGAAGATCAGGCATTGCTCAAGCTAAAAGCGTTGTTAGAACCATTTGGTATCAAGCAATTTTATACTGATGCGTGGGGTGCTTATCAACGTCATCTCGACCCAAAAGAACATACAATTGGCAAATGAAATACTCAAACAATCGAGCGAAAACATCTCACACTTCGGACTAGAATTAAGCGAATGGCTCGTAAAACCATCTGCTTTTCTAAATCTGTTGTGATGCACGATATTGTGATTGGTTTGTTTATCAATCGGTTTGAATTTGGGTGTGCCATTTAACCTACTCTCCACAGATCTAGAACATTACCCCAGATTTTAACCCAATTGAGTTATGGTGGTCACAACTCAAGTCTTTTCTTCGGATGTTTTCACCTACTACAACAATTATGGTGGACAGAATAATTTCACTTGCAATTAGACTAATCGCTCCTCAACATCTTAGGAATTGGTTTGCTAATTGCTGCTACTGTACCTCATGACTATCGGAAGTGCTGTAACGCTAGTAAGTCATAGAGTTATTTCTGACATCAGCGTAAAATCCAAACCTGCTCTGTATCGTAGAACTCACCGCGTTGCTCGATCTCAAATCCATTCAGCAGTAGAAGCCAGCCAAACTTGCGTCAGTGGCATCTTGATCGATCTTTGTAACTCTAGCAATGGCACTGAAGCTGGCGCGTCGTCTGATGACGATCAATCCCACTTGTCCAGCCCGCTCGAAATCGCTGCTCCCCACTCAGACACATTTTCATCGTGTGCCAACGCCATTGCTTCTTGATAGGCTACTTCTGGATCTATTTCCTCCGACTCGCCGATCTCAGCCAAGATCTCGGCTTTCGACTGCTCGCGCACAACCGTCAGATTATATTCCCGCTCGTATTCTGGCAACTCTGGAGCCTCAATGAATTGCTCCAGATCTACCATCATCGACTGTCGCACATAGTGATCGAAAGCATCCAGCGACATTATCGGTTCCTGCTCTGGACGAAACAGATATTCGATCTCCGAAAGCTGTTTCGCCGATCGATCGGCATAAATTTCACCCAGCCTCCGGATTGCTTCTCCTGCTGCTTCTAGCCTGTCATTCGGTGGTAATTGCTCGATCGATTCATCAACTTCTGTCAACAACCCTAAAAAGTCCGCCCCGACTGAGTTAGTCGTGGCAAGATTTAACCGATCCCAGATCGTGAGCTGAATTACATCTGGCATAGCAGATGGCAAGGGCGAATTGGGCATTGACTGGGATTAATTAACTCATGAGATGAAAACTTCTTGAACCCATACTCCGTTCCTAACACCTCTAAAACCTGTCGCAGATACTCATGCAATTGATTCGGCAACCACCCCGCACAGTGAACCGGAGCCACCACTGCAATCTTCGTATTTTGCTCCCAAATCTCCACCCCGATCGCATGAATCGGTGAATCTTCCCTGTTCTCCCGCCACACATGAAGAATGCCATACTTCACATCGGGAGCGGAAACTTGATGATTAGTTTCGATTTGTTTGCGCGAGCGTTTCTGGTTGATTCGATCTCGATTATTGATGTAAAAACGTCGGGCAGTGCAAAGCTTATCATCCCAGCAGTTAGGATGTTTGGCTCTAACTTCGGCTGGGGATAGAGGGGCACAGTGGAGGCATTTAGCAGGGGTTTCTCTAGATTTAGCCATCCAGTTTTCGATTGCCTCTAACTCTTAACATCTAGCTCCTGAAACTAACGAATTTATGCAGCTAGTTGCATAATTCACTTTTCGATCGGTCATTCTTTAATTTGTCCAGCAGCTTGTTGGATGATTCGATCCATTAACTCAAAACTGGGGATCGATACAGTTCAGGATCTTTATTTAGATCGACGAAATTCTAAGAAATTGTAAAAACTCCATTGCGACCATCCAAATTGATAACATAACGATTCAGAATATTTCTGCCAATAATTACTTCGTCTCGCATAAAATCATCAGGAAGAGCATAAACTTTAGTGGTGAAGTAATTATCGAAATCAAAACTAACATCAACTCTAAATGGTACACCCATGACGATCTGATTTGAACTTTTCGTTAGAATAGGCTTCTTTCTACCCGAAAATTCCAATTGCAATTTTGATGCAACTGTATAAGAGATCAGAGTTACGTCACATCCAGTGTCAAGAATTCCTAAATCGGTAGAGGTAATCAGCAGCGGAAATTCTAAACTTCTGAAGTGAAAATTAACGATTGGAATTGGTGAAATATTACCAGGGTACCTAGTATATGAGAATTTAAGCATTTAACTTTTCTGGCACTAATTCGCAAAATATTCCGTGATATCGCTCTCGTCTGCTAATCGCGAATTCGGTCTGCCAAATACGATTGAGTAAAGTATCTTCATCAAGATCGCTATCGATCACTCGACCATCTTCAAATACAACATACTCCCCAGCATACTTACCGACTAAATCTGGGAGACAGGTATCGAAAATTTTACCTTGACTGGTTACATAGTCATAACCTTCTTCGGTGGGATACAAATCTTTAATGTGATAGGTCAAAGGATTACCATCCCGATCGATATAATGAACTTCATCCTCTGAGTCTGCCTGTAAATACGATTTTAAGTCTTCGACATTATCAAAACTCTGAGCTGTCCCTATTCTTACTGCTTGACGCAATCGTTGGCCTACTTCCGTAATTTCAGTTCGCCGCTGTTCAATGCGACGTTTGCGGATTAGTTCAAATAAATCGTCCTGTTCCTCAACTGGTAGACTTTCAATTCGCTCGATAATTTCCCGATCGTTCATTTCTATAAAACCTCCCAATAATCAATTAAAAATACTGCTGCATTTATTCTTCTCCAATCGTCGTTTCTCCCAGCCCTTTTAACAGACCTCCTGCGAAAGTATCAAGCGATCGCCTGTTGTGATGATAAATATATCTCGTAATTATAGATTCCTGCAATTAAATTAATTCTTAACCCAAATCTCCGTCTTCGATTTCTATATCTCGATGAGAGAATTCTGAATATCTTTAATCTTCTATGGACATGCTCAACTACAATCCTTTCTTTTGCTAATCGCTTATTGAATTTCTTTTGGTCTTTGCTTAGAGACTTTTTCTTAGTCTTTTTGATGGGAGTTCGGCTGTGATTGTGAATCTTTTTAATTCCCTGATATCCCTTATCTGCTAATAGCTCTGTCTTTTTTTCTATGCCGATCTGACTTTCCTTCCAGATTCTGAAATCATGTACTTTCCCTTCTCTGACTTCAACACAGATGATTTCTTGCATTTTTTGATTTACCAAGACTTGTGACTTTACAGTATGACATTTTTGCTTGCCACTGTAATGTCTTTTCTGTTTTTTTTAGGTCTCTCTACTTCATGCTCTGAGACATCTACCACTACTACTTCTATGTCTGAATCTAGTTCTCTTACTTTTTTCTTCCCTTCTACATTAAACAATCCTGACTTAATTAATATATTTTCAACTTTTCTGATATTTCTCAACACATTTGTTTCATCTAATCCCCAACTTACCCCTATATGAAACTGAGTCCGATACTCTCTCCAGTACTCCAGTGTCATTAACACTTGGTCTTCAATGCTTAATTTGCTCGGTCTACCACTCTTTTTTGCCAAGACTTTTTCAGCTGCCACGACCTTTACCATTTGCTCAAATGTGGCTGGCGTGACACCACATAATCGTTTGAACTCGGTCGGCTCTAAATTTTTAACTTGTTCGTAGCTCACGTTCGATTGGTTAGATTTTTATCTATTTTAACCTCAGCTCTGGACTTTCGCAGGAGGTCTA
>JBGSPI010000158.1:0-6614 GCA_041738715.1 Chamaesiphon sp. | reverse complement strand
ACATCTGTCTTGCGTTCACCTCTATCTATTGCTGCTATTACTTTTTGACGAAGATCTTCACTGTAAGGTGCTGGCATCCTGATTTCGATCGCTAACTTCACCTACTATTATATGTCCTAACTGAAGCTCGTATTGCTATATGTCCGATATACTTCAGACCTATTGTTCCCAGCGGGTTTGAGATCCTGGCAAAATGCGGCGCACTGCCTACGGCACGCTTCGCGAACGACCTGGAGGTTTCCTCCAGGTTGTGTGCGACAAGACACTGGTTAATCGTTTATAACCGACTAGACCGCCCAACTTGTCTTTGTATAGACAATCATCTATGAAGACTCTAAGTTAATCTGCGTTCGATCTATTGAAGCTACGCGCATGGATTTAACTTACTGGTTTCAGTAAGTTGATAAAATCGAGACAACCCCCACTCATTTCCTATGAACAAAGAACAGTCCCCCGAATCCTTGCTAGCCGCGCTGAAAGCCGAACGAGCATCCGCAAAAGCTGCCCGTGAAGAACTTGAAAGCCTCAACAGACGAATAGGCGAACGAGATCGAGAACTTACTCGTCTTGCTGGCATTGACCCACATAAATACGCCGAATTATCAGCATGGCAACAAGAACTCGAAGAACAAGAACTCAGGGAAAGTCAGGACTGGGGTAAACTAAAAGCCAATTATCAGAAGGCGGAATCGGATCTAAATACCCAGATTCAAACTTGGCAGAACAAGTATCAAGGAATTCTCACTCAGCAAGCGATTAAAGATGCTTTTGTCGCCACGGGTGGGATTACCAAAGCAGATGATGGGGAAGTTTCCCCGCTCGATCTGGTGACTCAATACTTTGCCGATCGCGTCCAGGTCAAAGACGAAAAAATTATCCTACTCGATCGCGCTGGCAATCCCGAAAGTGTGACCTTGGTTGATAAGATGCTTCAACTTAAACGTGGATCGATGGGTAGCTTATTCCAGTCTGACAGCAAAAAATTGACTGCTAGCCAGAGCAGACCAGCTACCAGTCAACAGATTGTCTACACCCAGGAACAGGCAAGGGCTGGTAAGGCAGACTTAAAGTTAATCGCTCAAGGTAAAGCGGTGATTCGTTAAACTACCCTTCCCCATACGGGGAAGCTATCAAGCCTCGGCTGCGATCTTTCGTTTCAATTCTTCGATCCGTTCGACCAAGAACTTGACCAGCGGAAGATCTGGTTGATTGATATTTTGCTGATTCAACTGTTCCATCGAGCGTTGGAGAGACTGAGCCAAATCGCTAATGTCGGTGATATCGCAGTGAAAATCGACAATGTTGCTGGTGTTTTCAGGCATATTGATTAGTTGGATAAATTTGAGTAGTTATCAATAGAAGATATTGTGTTTGGCGAGAACATAGTTTGTCTCATCAAGCTTGTATTGCGAATGTCATCTTCCTGGTACCATGAATATGGCATCCAAGATAATGTGCTTCAAAGAACATAGTTCGTACCATCAAACTGTAGAAATCAGTCATTGGAATAGTTAGACATCGAATAAAGTTTGTTGATGTGGCTTGTATGGCAAATTAACGTAAATTGCTTTAGAAAATTGGTCGGGATAGATCCACTGTTTGCAATGAGATCGAGGCTTATCGCTCCAAGCTACGCACACGATTGAGCTACCAGGATAGAGAATCAGGCGATCGTAAGTGCAGTTCCCCGCAATCCACAACAAGATGTCCTTGTGAGAGTACTCGGTGTTGTGGGTTTGGAAATCGGCTGCTGCACCCAAGTAGGCTTTTCCTGCGGGATGACAGTTGTGGATACTAGGACGCATTCTTCCAGGGATTGCTCGTTGAAGTTCAGGGGATACATAGCCAAACGTGATACTAATCGCTCCAAATCGATCAACGACGGGATCGAGGATGTTGGCACACAACCCTCGAATACTCTCAACTTCCCTTCCCTTCAATGGCGGACAATTGGTGATTCCTTTGGTGACAGCAGTCTCGGAGTAGATGAAATCTGAGAGCATGAAGTACTTACCCACTCTGACGTTCTGGGGTCGATCTGGACTACGCCAAGCACGATTATTGCTATCGAGAAATTCCATAGGAACTAGGGGAGGGTGGCAATTAACCACCCTGACGGGGTTTACAGGTCGAAATGTCGGACGGTTTGGATAAACAGCGTGGTTGCAATATCCTTCACCGCTGTGGTTTCCAATTCGATCGATGTGGGAATGTTGGCTGCGGTAGTCAGGCAGTGCCCGTAGAGCTTGCTCAACCGTTCGATATAATCGGCAATTTCAGCAGAGCGAGAAGGTTGTTGAGTGGCTGTAAAACCCATCTGTTTCTTGAGTTGCATCTCAGCTTCAAAAGGTAGCTTGATAGGTTCGGCGTTTGCTGGGGCTAAATTAGCGGGTTCATCAACTAGCGAAACCTTCCCTTTTGAATCGATCGCTAACTTGACGATCGAGCCATTGGTCAAGTGCTTCATCTCTCCCACATTTCGCCAAATCGTATGTTTGTTACCTTGACCGTCGAACGCATCTGATACCACCCGTTCACCGTGTTTCGTATTTACCGTGCGAGGTGCGCCGTGTAATCGCGCTTGAATTAGCTGCATATAATTAGAAGTGCCTATTTACTTAGTTGTTGTAGGTGACAGGCGAACGCGCAAGCGCGCCGCAAGGCGGTCGAGGTTTCTTCGCGGGAACTCGATCGCTTTGTCGTTAGGAGATTTAACCCCTAACTATATTATACCTCAATATTTCCTATGCAGGCACAAATCCTATGTATTTTACCCGTACTTATTACATAGATATTGATATCCTATGTGATTAATATGTTAAAATAGAGGATATAAATAGGAACTAAGTATGGGTAAGAATAATAAGCCAATTCTCTCGGTTCTCGTAGATGAACAGAAGAAAGAAAAATTTGCAGAGTTAGCCAGACGATCGAAGTATTCAATGGCTTGGTTGTTGAACGATTGTATCGATCGAATGTTAGTCGCCGACTCTATTCATATATATAGTGGTTCTATAGGTGCCTCAGTAGGTGTAGAGCCATCAGAACCACCCATAGCGATATCTAGGGTAGATATAGAGGATATGGTCAAAGCCTATATATCAAACTCTGCCAATATATCCTCTATAGGTGTTAATGATGTAGAGGATATAGCTAGGACTTATACAGAGATAGTCATCCAACCGATTAACCAATCGATCGAGTATTTGCGATCGGAACTTGCAGAAGTCTCGGAGTTTGCTCGAAACTTGCAGGGGGAGATCGTGAAGGTAAAAAAGCCATTGGCGGTCGTGTAGAAGCGGCGCATCGAACGGGAGGTTCCCTCCCGTTTGTGTGCGACAAGACAGCAGACACGATCGCGTCGGGAGTATCTGAAAAAGATGAAAGCTCATCATCATCAGAACCAATTCAAAAAATAGAAGTTGTTGCCAAACCGGATAACCCCATTCACCAAGATGAAGCCATCCCCACAGTCAACAACGACTGGGATGAAGCTCTCGCCGAACTGGTTAAAACTGGAATGAGATCGACAGGTATCGCTCAGAAGTTAACGGAGATGGGCTACACAAATGCTAAGGGAGGACGACTCGATCGCAAGGCGGTAGAAAGACGACTCGATCGTTTTCCCGAACTCAAGGAGATTTACCGGAATGCCAAACCGGAATAGTTTGTACTTTAATGCAAACAATCGACCATCACCCATATAATCGAAATAGCCCCCACCAGTGAAGGCGAGGGCTATTTCGATCGATGGACTGTTACAAGCAGCGCGATCGAAGTCAACAATTAAGTTACTAATATTATGACCCAAGCAACCGATATAGACATCAGGGAAATTAAAGAATTAATCACGGCGGGGAATGCTGCAACTCAGAAACAGATAGCAGATCTAGCGATGAGTAGTCAGACGCAGATCGCCGATCTCCGTGAAGAGATGCGGATAGGGTTCACAAAAATAGACGGCAAGTTTGACACGGTGAATGCTCGACTCACAAACTTAGAAACAAATACCAAGGCGATCGCCGATCTGGCTGAGAAGGTAGGGGAGTTAAAGAACTGGAAACAGATCGCCATTGTCATCTTTACCGCTACTGTCGGGGGTGCGATCGGTTGGTTTGTGAGGACAGGAAAAATGTAAGCTTTTATCTTGTTACTTACGGGCTGAAATGAGGGCTTAGACCCCCCAGTAGACCCCCCCAGATTTTTATGCAAACTCTGAAAGCTTTACCTAGCAATACTTACATCAACCAGGTTTTCTACAATGGCATTGTAGGGGTCTGCGGTTCGAACCCGCACAGCTCCATTGGTTGGAAAAGAACATCGTAATTGCTCAACCTAGACAAATCAAGGAAAATCGATTGTCTCCAACCTGATTTTGGTGGGGTTCGACCCCGAAAATCATCATTTTCGAGTTTTTAGCCGATTTTTCTTGAATAAAAATTCCTGGAACCCGCACTTCTACTAAGTTCAGCAGTTACAATAAAAGTATCCCGTGCCAGCAAATCAACTAACGGGGATAGCCGATAGTCAAATTTCAACGCCAGCCATTATGACGCAAACAACAGACGTAGATATTAGGGAATTAAAAGATCTGATTCAGGGCTTAGATCGCAAGGTATAGGCGGGATTTGCTAATGTCGATTCCAAGTTCATTGAGGTCGATCGCAAGTTCGTTGAGATCGATCGTAAGATAGAAGCAGGATTTGCTAATGTCGATCTCAAGTTTGTCGAGACCGATCGCAAGATGGAATTGGGATTTGCCAACGTCGATCTTAAACTAAGTAAGTTAGAGGGACGGATTGACACAATCGAAGCTAAATTTGATGAGCATACTAAAGGATTTGGGCTACGACTAGATGGAAAAGAACTAGCATAGCGGAACATCTCGGTGGGGATTACAGTAGCGATTGTCGGTGGATTATTGCTGACATTGAGCAAGTATCTATTCTTTGGGACTTTGCCATAACATAATCTACGACTAACTTTTTACGTCGATCGAGTCCCCAATTCCCAATCCTTATCGAATCTACAATCCACAAACCCAAATAGATCGAATATATCTAGAGATGATGGACGGTTTCGATCGTTCAATCAATCGGAATAGAGATAAGATTATTATAGGCTCCTAACCAACACAATCATTATGAATACGTCAGTAAGAGAACAGTACATCATCGATCGCGAAGGAAACAAAACAGGAGTCATTCTATCGATCGAGCAATACGAGCAAATGTTAGAAGATCTTCACGATCTAGCGATCGTTGCCGAACGTCGATCCGAACAACCAGTTACCCTAGCAAAAATGCAGGAATGGTTAAAAGAAGATGGAACCCTATGAAATCGAATTTCAGCCATCAGTACGGCAAGATTTTCGGAAGTTATCGCCAGATAATGTCAGTCGGATATTGCCAAAGATTGAAGAATTAGCAACAGATCCGTTTCCACCTCAATCGATTAAGCTCAAAGGAAGTGAATATCTATATCGAATTAGAGTCGGAGATTATCGGATTGTTTATGCAGTCGATCTGGATGCTGGTAAAATCTCAATTTATCATGTCAGACACAGACGTGAGGTTTACCGCGATCTATAATAATGCTGGCGATCGGAGTGAATTTACAAATCGATCGAGTCCCCAATTCCCAACCCTTATCAAATCTACAATCCACAAACCCAAATAAATCGAATATATCTAGAGATGACAGGCGGGTTCGATCGAGATTAATCTGTACATTTCAATATCCCTAGCATAAACCCGCCCCTACAGCCCCTAAAATAAGATCGATTTTCGTTCCGAAAGGCTTCGCCAACGAACATCACATAAAAACGATCGATCCCATCAATCCGTAGGGGCTGGTTTATGCAATTTAATCTCGATCGTACCAGAAATCCATGCCAAACCCGCCCACCCCAACAGTCGAGCTATATTCCTGAATCAACATATTAATTACACATATGATATGTAAATGGTGAAAATGCACTTAAAAATTATATGTTGAGAATTATATTCTTCGATAAAGATCTGACTTTATTGAATCACTGGAATACAGAATTGAATGGGTTGCACAATATTTGTTTTGAAAATATTAATTCTTGTGAAATAGTTGGACGTACTGATATTGATGCTGTTGTTCTAAGGTCAATATTTCTGTTAGAGCGATATGGAGGCAAGCCCATATATGGTAAAAGCCAAATTTTCAATACTCAATCAGATGACAAAATGCCAGATTTTGTTATCACGACACCTACATATCTTGCTAATAATTCACCATTAGAAGGTGAATGGGATAGTTCGGAATGGTTGGCTATTTTTACAGCAGTAGATGAATTCAATATGACAGCAGAGAAAAAGATTTGCAACGTTGGTATAGAAATAAGCTTTCTTTATGGATTTCGTAAACACATTCCTTATCAAGAAGTTGATGAATTTAGAAAATATTACATTGAATATTACAAAATCAGTTAAGTTGGATCGATCGAACCCAACTCAATCCCACATCACCAAATCCGCGCTACGATAGATAATCGCCCAAACAATCCGAAACAGAGGCAAGATCGTGGCAGTTGCAGTAGATAGTCTCATTACTCCTGAAATCCTCAAACCCGCTCGTTACCT
>JBGSPI010000060.1:0-10320 GCA_041738715.1 Chamaesiphon sp. | reverse complement strand
GCTTGACCGATCGCGCCGGCTTTTTGCAGCATTGCCTGCCGTTTTTGGGTGAGTTGAGCATCGATCAGTTCTACTTGAACCGATTCCTTTTGGGCGATCGCGTTGCGGTGTTGGGCTTGTGCCTGTTGCCGTTGGGCTTGGGCTTGTTGTAATTGGGCTTGGGCTTGTTGGAGTTGAGCTTCAGATTGGTTCAGTTGAGCAGCAACTTGACTCGCACCCGCGATCGTTTGAGTTTGAGCGGCTTGGGCAACAATCACCCCTGCTTCGGCTTGGGTAATGCCAGCGGTAGCTTGGTTACGTTGGGCATTGATATCTTTGACATCGATCTTGGCTAATACTTGCCCTGCTTTGACGCGATCGCCTTCTTTGACCGGTAAGCTGATAATCTGTCCCATGACCCGACTGGTAATAGTTACCACCTCAACGGGTTCTACGGTACCAGTCAGGCTTTGGGTTCCGGCGATCGACTGTGCGGTGGCAACTTGGGTGGATACTTGAATCGGCGGACTTGTCGATGTCTCCACTACCGGATCTCTAGCTGGACGATTGAGCCAGAACCAACCGCCACCTACTGCCACAAGTACAGCCGCACCGATCGTCAGCCATTGTGGTGGGAACTTTTGGGTGGGAATTAATTCATCCTCTGCTTCGTCATGAATAGCCGGAAGATCCAACGCTCCGGCGGGTTCCTCGTGCTGTTTTCCTGGCGGGGCTGTGTGAGTGTCCACAATTTCCCCTGTTAAAGTGGGTAATTCCTCCACTCGTCTAGTTTCTGTCCCAGATTGTAAATTTGACATCACATTAATTCCCTAACTTCGATTACTAAGGCTGCATTCTCGTTGGCGGGGCCTCTCCTCTGGAAAATCCCAGGTCGTCACCAAAATTTTGAGTCTGGTTGCCTCTGATCACAACTTGAAAAGGTTTGCCAATGTTTCAAACTGGTGAAACTATAGGACGGTTTCCAGAGATTATTTCTTCAATTGAGCCATAACGACTACCTGAATACATCGATTATATCACTATATGGCAATAAAGTCTAATATGCTGTGAATCTCATGAGAACGTATCATGACGATTTGTGAAGTCTTTGCGCAGGGTAGTTAAACAAAATTGAAGACCAGATTTTGGCTAGCAGATTCGATCTAACTTTCTTCGATAAATGATTTCGGTTATCAGATTCGATCGATTGCATCTAAATCACCTGATTCTAACTGTGGTAGATCCGGCGATAATTGTTGTTTGGGCTGCTCATAATGTTTGCGCCAGACTTTGTAATAAAGAATCGGTACAGCCGATCTTGATAATATTAATGATGCTACCTCCCCAGCCATTAAGGAAATTGCTAAACCTTGGAAAATCGGATCGGTCAGGATAATTGCCGAACCGACAATTACCGCCGCCGCAGTTAATAACATCGGGCGAAAACGGACAGCCCCCGCATCGATTACCGCTTCTTCGAGGGGCATTCCTTCCTTCAGACGGAGTTCGATAAAATCGACCAGAATAATTGAATTGCGAACCACAATTCCAGCACCTGCAATAAACCCAATCATCGAAGTTGCACTAAAGAAAGCTCCTAGCAACCAATGTCCCGGCATAATTCCCACTAGGGAAAAGGGAATCGCCGCCATGATAATTAACGGGGTGAGAAAAGATTGGAACCAACCGACGACGAGGGCATAAATTAGCACCAATACGACGGCGAAGGCGATACCTAAATCGCGGAATACTTCATAGGTAACGTGCCATTCTCCATCCCATTTAATTGCGTAATTTTCGGTGCTGGTTGGTTGGGACGTAAGATAGGTATCAATTGGTCGATCGGGATTAATTTTATCGATTTTCGGTTGGAGGGCTAACATGGCATAAACCGCACTCTCGACACGCCCAGAAACATCGCCTGTAATGTAGACGACGGGTTGGAGATTCTTATGATAAATGCTGTAATCAGCGGTGGTGGTTTCGGTATTAATTAGGGTACTTAAAGGGACGAGATTGCCAGTATTACCTTTAACTTTGAGGGATTTGAGATCCTCTAAACTGGTGCGACTTTGTTGATTAAAGCGCAGATTAATCGCGATATCTTCGCGGGCATTGTCATCGTGGAGTAAGCCCACATTTCGCCCAGACAGGGCAACTTGTAAGACTTCCGAGATCTGAGCCGGAGTAATGCCATTGAGGGCGGCTTTGGTGCGATCGATCGTCAAATGATAATCGGTTTGGGGCGATTCGACATACCAATCCACATCGGCGACACCCTCGGTAGTTTGATAGATATCCTTAATTTTCCGAGCGAGTTCGATTTGTCCAGTGTAATCAGGACCATATACTTCCGTCACGAGGGTTTGGAGTACGGGCGGCCCAGGCGGGATTTCGGCGACTTGGAGACGGGCTTGATAGCGATCGCTAATTTGTTTCAGATGGGGGCGGATCGCTTTGGCGATGTCGTGACTTTGACGGCTACGTTCCCCTTTAGGGGCGAAGTTGACCTGAATATCAGCAAGATTGGCACCCGATCGCAGGAAATAATGGCGGACTAAGCCGTTAAAATTATAGGGAGAGGCGGTGCCGATATAGGTTTGGTAATTGATGACTTCGGGCACGGTAGCGAGGTATTGTCCCAATTCCCGCGTCACTCTGGCGGTTTGCTCTAGGGTAGTCCCTTCGGGCATATTTAGCACGACTTGTAACTCGCTCTTATTATCATAGGGGAGCATTTTCAAGACTACTAACCGCGAACCTGCCAAGCCAACCACGACGACAATCAGCCCTATCATGGTGGCAGTCATAAAAACATTTCCTTTGAACCGATCGTGAATTAGGGGGCGCATAAAGCGACGATAGGCTTTACTGAGCCAATCTTCTTCTTGGTCATGTCCATGACCTGTTGTTCCAGCAAAGACCCGTAATGTCGTCCAAGGCACGACGATAAAGGCAACTAGGGCAGAAAAAATCATCGCCGCCGACGCACCGAGGGGAATCGGGCGCATATATGGCCCCATCAAACCGCCGACGAATGCCATCGGTAAAATCGCCGCAATCACCGCGAAGGTGGCTAAAATCGTCGGGTTGCCCACTTCATCGACGGCTTCGAGGACGATCTGTTTTAAAGTTCGGTGACGATTGGTGGATACTTGGAGACGTTCTTTATTTTCGGGTATTTGCAGGTGACGACCGACATTTTCGACCACGACGATCGCATCATCGACTAAAATCCCGATCGAGAAGATCAGCGCGAAAAATGTCACCCGATTGAGAGTAAACCCGTAAAAGACAAAGCTAGCCAGGGTAAGGGCGAGAGTCACGGGAATCGACACGGCGACGACGATCGCTTCTTTTTTGCCCAGGGTAAACCACATTAACACGGTGACGGATACGACCGCGATCGCCATGTGAACCAATAATTCATTCGATCGCTCGGCGGCGGTTTCTCCATAATCCCGCGTGACGCTCAGATGAACGTCTTTGGGGAGATAATTCCCTTTGATTTTATCGAGTTTGTGTAATACCTCGTGGGAAACTGCGATCGCATTCGCGCCAGGGCGTTTGGCGACGGCGATTGTGACGGCATCGGTTTCACCCTTGGGTGAGTTGCCTTTTTCCTTGGCTTCGGCGGTACCATGCCCGTAGAACACATAGCTGGCGGGTTCTTCGGCTCCGTCGGTGATGGTGGCGACATCACGCAGGTAGACGGGTTGATTATTGACGGTAGCAACTACCAGATTTTGGGCATCTTCAGTCGATCGAATGAAGCTCTGAGTGCGGACTAGAAAGGATTTATTTCCCTGACTAATCGCACCGCTAGCGAGTTGAGCGTTCTGGGTTTGGAAGGCTTGGGAAATTTCCAGGGGGCTGAGTCCAAAGGCGTTCAAGCGGATGGGGTCTAAATCTACCCTCAATTGGCGTTTTTGTCCGCCGATAATCGTGGTTTCGGAGACGTTGGGGACTTGCTTGATTTGTTCGTCTAATTGGGCGGCGATTTGTCTTAATTCGGCGGCATTAGCGCGATCGCTCCACAGTGTCACCGCGATAATAGGGACATCATCGATCGCTCTGGATTTAATCAGGGGTTGGGATACACCTGGTGGGATGCGATCTAAGTTGGCGTAGAGTTTATTGTAGAGTTGGACGATCGCATCTTCAGTTTTCTGCCCTACGATGAACCGGACGATCGCCAGAGATGAGCCAGGACGAGAGGTTGAGTAAACGTATTCTACGCCTGGGAGTTCCTTAATCAGTTTTTCGAGCGGGAATGTCACCCGCTGTTCGACTTCCTTGGCACTCGCTCCAGGCATTTGCACGAACACATCCGCCATCGGTACGGTAATTTGGGGTTCCTCCTCACGGGGAAGTATTAAGGTTGCGCCGATACCCAGGAGCAGGGCGACAACGATAATTAGGGGCGTGAGTTTGGAGTCGATGAATTGTTTGGCTAATCTACCGACGAATCCGAGTTTATGGGGTAGGTGAGGAGTGTTCATAGCAATCGATCGTTACAAGTTAGAAGTTTTTAGTGATGTTTAACACCAAGATTGTTCGCCTGGTGAAGCGTTAAGTAATTCACGAATATTTGCTTCGATGACTCGATAACCAACGTTGCCATTTAGTCGTTGTCTGCCTTCATTAAAAATCAGGGTGGGACTGACAGTGACGGTATGTTCTTTAACTAAATCCAAGTCTTTGGATAGTTGAGCATAGGCATTACCGCTATCGATTTGCTCCTGGATGGCGGCAATTGGTAATCCTAATTCTTCCGCAATTCCAAATTGAACTTGGCGATCTGATATATTCATAGCTTTAGTGAAAAATGCTGTTCGGAATGCCGCGATCGCTTGCTCGAACATTCGATCGGATTTATCGATTAAATCTTTATCTTCGAGGAGATGAATGGCGCGAAGGAACAAATGAGCGGATATCGACGAGGCAGGAGTAGATTGAGTCCACAGATCGGGATGAAGGCTAATGTGGTCAAATTTCTGGGCACTTGCTCGAACGTGGTCGCTATAAGCTCTTAATCCACCGCGATCCTGCCACCGCAGTGCCAATTTTTCGTGGGTATTGCCAAATACTGTCACAAAATGATGCTCGATTGAGACTTTATCCTCGAAGGTAGTCTTCAATTCATCTAATCTAATCTGAGCAATATAAGCCCAAATGCAGAGCACATCTGAAAAATGTAAAATCCGAATCGGTTCCATGATTAATGAAAGTAAATAGTAACTAAAGTTAAACCCGACTCATCACAGTAAATGACTTGATAAATGGCCCAGCCATGCGTGGATCTTTAATCATCGCGGCATAGTCGCCCACTTGAAATTTCAGTTTTCGACTCATATATGCCATGCTCAATCCCATCATGTTTAAACCCTTTGTTTTCCACTGTTCCCAGTGTTGGCGATCTGCACGTAAATCCCAATTCAATTCCTGCCCTTCATACTTACCCGCAGCAATAACCTGCCCATTTTCAATATTAATTACTCCCATCGGCTGGGTATCATGCTCAAAGCCATAACCGATCGTCGAAGTGAAATTGATTTTAGCAAGAGCATCGGCTAGTTCTGGTTCGGCATTCCACTGTTCGCCAAAAGCCTGCATCCATTCGGGTGAAAATAATTCTGCCATGATTAAACCTCTCTAAATTGATAGTAAATTGAGTCGATCGCAGTCTGGTATTAGTTAGAAACTGGCACAGCGTTGAAATGCCCGAAGATGTCGCTCCTGAGAAACCTGGCGCAGTTGGCTAAATGCAGCACGGAGATCGGGCTGCTGCACAAAGCCCAAGAAGCGATCGTACATAGCAACATTCGCAGTCTCAGCTTCAACTCCTTTCTGACAGGCTACGGCTAAAGTACTGGGAACACTAACCTTCCCCGCAAATGAATCAGCAGGAATGGGTAATCCATATTGAGTAAACAGTGTTTTCCACAACGAGACGTGCCGATCTTCCGCCTGGATAATGTTGCTAAAGGGACGCACTTCACCGAATTTCTGGATAACAGCAGCATATAAAGCACGGCTATAATATTCATCCTGAATGGAATCAATCATCGCCTGCCGAGTTTGGGAATTCAGTTGAGTATTGACTTGGGCACTAACCAGCTTTGGCGCAATCGCAATTACGACGGTGACACCCAGAACAGCTAGTCCCCAACGCTCCAGGAGTGAGGGTTGACAAGTTGCACAATCTTTTTGCTGATTCATCGGGTTTTCCTCCTGGTTCAAATGCTTTGAATATTATTGATGGTTGGCGACGGCATGCCATTCCTGAACTACAGATGGGGAGACTGACAGGATCGTCGGTTCACGCGCTGTAGTCGGTAGGGTTAAGATCAAGGGGATCTCTGTCTGTAATTCCGATAACAAGGGCTGGAGGTCATACTGTCCGACATTAGTTACCGGTTGGGCTGCATCCGCAAACAGATCGCTAGAGTCATTATTAGCGGTAAGAGTTTTGCCCAAGGAGTTGGTTAATGTCATGGATTGAGCGCGATCGATTTCCACAACCCCGGGAAAGCCCACCAGGCGCAGATCGAAGCTGGTTTGACCATCGGCACGAATCCGTTTAAACGCGATTGCCTGCCAAGTATTCCCATGCTCATCTTTGAGGTTTTGGCGAGACTGATAAACAATCTGCCCTGGTTTTTCCTCAAGTTGGCGAATAGCAGCGGCAGCACTAGGTGGATTCAAAATTCCCAGTCCCAGCAGGACACCTATAAAAATCGAGCCAAGCAATAGTAACCAGGAAAAGATTTGACGGATTCGACATCCCATAATAATTGCCCCTAGTGTTTTGTAATGCCTGTTGGTGATTCTCACGGGTGAGAGGCTTCGGCACGAGGCAGAGGCTTCACCAACACCAATTAGTACAGATTTTTTAGATGGTTTACTTCTATTATATAGCTATCTAATCATATTTACAAGTGTTGAGCGAAGTTCAATTTTTGGATTCTGGGTATCGCTGACTTAGATCAGATTAACCATTGACAATTATATCATTATTCAGTTATAAAGCTATGAATAGGACTTCTTGTTGTTTATCCCACTAATTTAGATTGGGTGGAATTATGACTATTATTTTGGAACGCCGCAGCAGCGGCAATTTATGGGAGCGGTTCTGCAATTGGATTACCAGTACGGAGAATCGGCTCTATGTCGGTTGGTTTGGGGTTTTGCTAATTCCCACGGGTTTGGTAGCAGCAATCGTATTTGCGATCGCCTTCATCGCGGCTCCGCCTGTAGATATTGATGGAATTCGGGAAGCTGTCAGCGGCTCATTACTGTATGGTAATAACCTGATGACTGCTGCCATTGTGCCTACTTCTAATGCGATCGGGTTGCACTTCTATCCGATGTGGGACGCGGCAAGCCTGGATGAGTGGCTCTACAATGGTGGTCCTTACCAAATGATTATCTTTCACTTCTTGATTGCGATCTATGCCTATATGGGTCGTCAATGGGAACTCAGCTATCGGTTGGGGATGCGGCCTTGGATTCCAGTTGCGTTTTCGGCTCCCGTATCTGCGGCTACTGCTGTATTACTAATTTATCCGATCGGTCAAGGCAGTTTTTCCGACGGTCTGATGTTGGGTGTTTCTGGGACTTTCAACTTTATGGTCGTGTTCAGTGCCGAACATAATGTGTTGATGCATCCATTTCATATGATCGGTGTGATTGGGGTCTTCGGTGGGGCATTGTTCTCAGCAATGCATGGTTCGATGGTCACATCTAGTTTGGTGCGAGAAACCACGGAAGAAGAATCGCTCAATGAAGGCTATAAGTTTGGTCAAGAAACAGAAACTTATAATCTAATTGCGGCGCATGGTTATTTGGGGCGCGTATTGTGGCAACACGTCAGCTTCAATAATTCTCGATCGCTCCATTTTGTCCTGGCTGCTTGGCCAGTGGTGGGGATCTGGTTTGCGTCTATGGGCATCAGCACGATGGCTTTTAACCTGAATGGCTTCAATTTTAACGAATCTATTCTCGATCGCCAGGGCAAACCTGTTGCTACTTGGGCAGATATCCTCAACCGCGCCAATATGGGGATTGAAGTGATTCACGAGCGGAATGCTCACAACTTCCCGCTAGATTTAGCGGCTGGTGAAACGCAACCAATTGCGTTTGTCGCTCCGACTATTTCTGGCTAGTCTCCGTCCATCTGTAACTGTTTGCGGGGTCGAGAAAATGCGAGTTTCAAGTCTCGATCCTGGTTAATTATTAATTATTAAATTGATGATGACTAAAACCCATTTATTTTCGATCTCTTGCGAACAGTTACCAATTCATTATTGAAGGATATTTCATGACTTTTAAATCGATCACTCCCTCTGAGGATAACGCCAAGCTAGATTGGATAACAGTACTTTTTTTCGCTAGTATCCATCTGATAGCATTATCAGCCCCGTGGTTTTTCTCCTGGTCGGCTGTAGGGGTAATGATCTTTCTACACTGGCTATTTGGCAGTATTGGGATTTGTTTAGGCTACCATCGACTGTTGAGTCATCGGAGTTTTCAAGTGCCCAAATGGTTGGAATATACGATCGCGGTTGTCGGAGCTTTAGCACTTCAAGGTGGTCCAATTTTTTGGATTGCAGGACATCGCTTGCACCATGCTCATACTGAAGATGAAGTTAAAGATCCCTACTCTGCTCGGCGCGGATTTTGGTGGAGCCATATGTTATGGATTTTCTATCCCCATGCCGAATTCTTTGACTACGATCGCTATAGTCGCTATGCTCCTGATTTAGCAAAAGATCCCGTTTATCGATGGCTCGATCGATATTTTATCCTCTTACAAATTCCCTTGGGATTAATTTTATATGCTTTCGGGGGCTGGTCGTGGATCGTCTGGGGAATGTTAGTCAGAGCCGTCTTACTGTGGCATAGCACTTGGTTTATCAACTCCATCACCCATATGTGGGGATACCGAACATTTGAAACTACTGATAATTCCCGCAATCTTTGGTGGGCATCGATTCTCACCTATGGTGAAGGTTGGCATAATAATCATCATGCCCATCCCAACGTTGCCAAAGCTGGCTGGAGTTGGTGGGAGTACGATCCTACCTGGTGGGCAATCTGGCTGCTCAAAACACTTGGTTTCGCCCAGAAAGTGGTGATGCCACCGCTGTCAACGGTAGAAAAACTATAGCAATCGTTCAAAGGCAGCGATGTTTATGGAAACATGATCTTGAATTGTTCGGGGGTGAGTGTGCGGAGAATACTCACCTTATGTGGAGTTTGGCTAAAGGAGATCGCATACCCTGCCTGTAAATATTGACGATATGCGATCCGATTTGCCAGATGAGTCTGCACCAGGGCTAATATAAAGGTGCGGGAAGATTCTTCCAGTGGATCTATATTTTCGTCAGGAATAAACGAACGAAGAGAAGGCATAAAAGCCCTGATTAACGAGTTTTTATCAGTGACATGACCAACACCTCGCACCACAAATAGATAGCGTTCAGGAGCAATCATCCATGAGAAAGGTTTTACTTGTTCCAGCACTGCTGAGGCAACTACATCATCGCTAGCGGCTGCTATTGCAACTGGAATTCGGACTTTTGCAAGACCCTGTGGCCCAAAAATACTGCTATCAAATGGATTGATGCCTAAAGCAAACTTAATCCGAGCGTCTCGAAAATTGTTAGCCTGACGTGGTAACTTTAAAGCCTCACATTGCACAATTAGCGAAGCATTAGCCGAATAAATTTCTTGACTGCATTCTTTAGTTAAATAATCAAAATCGATCGTCGCTCCGGCTAGAGCCAAAGCGGTATAACCGCCAAAGGAATGCCCGATTACGCCTGCTTGCTGCACATTTACTACTCTTGGAAAACGTCGCCCCAGATCGTCTAAAACATAGCTGATATCTTTGGGTCGATCGATAAATTCGCTAACATCAAATACTTCTGTGGTTAAACCCTTCAACAGCTTTTTCAGTTTCGCTAAGTTACTACCAGGATGCTCTAGGCACTGGTCGTTTAAAGAATGAGAAGGTCTAAGCATTGTACAGTCAAGAGTTCATTCATAGAGATCGGGCGATGATAGTAACCGATAGCCATCGCTGGAGTTTGATTTTTGCCAAGACCCCAGTGTGACCGAACCCAGTTATGGACTAACCTTTGAACATCTAAGACTCGTTGCAAGCCACAAAGCTTCTTAGCATAAAGATTTTGCCGTCGGCGATAAGCACTTGCCCGTCGGCGTAAGGCACTATTTTGCGCTTCGTTATGATTGGCATGAACGTCACTCTTATTACTGATGGCGGTGAATGGATGTTCGATGTTCACCCACTCCACTCGTTTTCGACCTTGAGAA